>JAMJFS010000002.1:0-43777 GCA_023544565.1 Methanosarcinaceae archaeon | reverse complement strand
GCGCTCCAGAAGCGTAATCTGGGTGAAGATCTCCACGGTCCCACCAAATTTTGTTTCACCAATAATTTTCAGTGACTTCTTTTTTATTTAGTGAGGTGTTGAGCGAAGCGAAATGTCTCGGTTCGCGCTCCAGAAGCGTAATCTGGGTGAAGATCTCCACGGTCCCACCAAATTTTATATGAAAACGATTTAATCTGCCGCAGGCGACATACCCCCACCATTAACATTAAATTGTCGAGATCCGATAATTTACTTATTTTTGTTTTTAATTGTTGCATGATGGGTGAATTTGAGCGCAATTTCTACAAATCATTTGTAAAGGAATACGCCGCCTACGGCGGTTGTTGTTTTGTTTTTCTTTTCAACTTATCTTGAAACTTATTTTTTCATACATAAATTTGTAATATTTACCAAAGCATATATATTTAGGCGAGCCTAATATACACCATTCAAACATAACAAAGTGAACACCATGCAAGCAGAACGTATTGAAGAATACCTTGAAACGATCCTATACCTGATCAAAAAGAACAAAGCACCTGCCAAGACCAAGCAGATCGCGGACGAACTAAACGTATCTCCGCCCAGTGTTACAGAAATGGTGCAAAAACTCTCAAATGAGGGATTTGTGGAATACAAACCCTACTACGGAGTGGAATTCACGGAAAAAGGTGCGCTGGAAGCGGCCAGAATTAAAAGAAAGCATCAGGTGCTTGAAAAGTTCCTTGTTGATGTGCTGGATGTAGATGCAAAAGTAGCCCACATTGAGGCTTGCGAACTTGAACATGCCGTATCTGACATGGTCCTTGAGCGCATCTGCGCCTATATAGGACACCCTGATCACTGTCCCGACGGGAATCCGATCGATGAGGGAGAATGCTGTATCACACCAAAGGAACAACATGTTTTGCTGTCCGATATGAAAGAAGGAGAACATGGAGTTGTCTCCATGATGACCCTGCCATCTGAAACAAAAGAACGATTGACATCACTTGGGCTGATCGTTGGTGAAGAGATCACCATCAAGCGCAAACAAAAACAAGGCTCCATCTCCATCCTTACGCTCGGCACTGAAATTGCACTCGGAAATGACATTGCTAACAAGATATACGTAAACCCAGACATGAAATATACGCGACTCAGGAGACGTGGTAGCAATTAAAACCTCATGCTGTGATACTGATACGAGCAGTAACAATAAAAGCACTGCAAATTCCAAACAGGAAACAACCATTGCATTCGTTGGAAACCCTAGTGTAGGAAAAAGTGCTTTTTTCTCGCGCCTGACCGGTGTCGGAGTAGACATATCAAACTACCCCGGAACAACCGTTGAACTCACACATGGAAGTGTCAAGATCGGGACGAAAACCATTGATGTAGTTGATCTACCAGGCATATATTCACTTGGTGCGGCAACCGAAGATGAGAAAGTTTCAAAACGATACCTGCTGAAAGAAAAACCGGATACCATTGTAAATGTTGTGGATGCCACACGTCTTGAGCGCAACCTCTACCTTACACTGCAACTCCTTGAACTCAACATTCCGATAGTTGTGGCCCTAAACCAGATAGATGCCGCAGAGAAGATGGGAATCGCGATAGATGTTCCTAAATTATCAAAGATCCTTGGTGTTCCAGTCATACCAACCGTTGCCACAAAAGGAATTGGACTTGACGAAACCGTACGTGCAGCATTGGAGAAAACTTCAAAAGTCAACCGCATAAAGGTGCATTACGATGGCCATATCCGCAGTTCTCTTGACCGCCTTGATAAAATATTTCCTAATATAGATCGTGGTGTCAATATACGAGCACTCCAAAATGATACTAATTTTGTCGATATGTGTTGTTCGAAAGAAGATGCAAAGCACTTGCTTGAAATTACAGGATCCATAGCAAAAGAGATCGAACAAGCACATGAGATGTCAATTTACGATACGATCGCACGCGATATCTTTGGTGAAGCAGGACATATCGTTGACAGCGTAGTAACAAAGTCTAAACGCAGAAAAACCCTGAAAGATAAGATCGACAAAATACTTACATCCCAATATGCAGGCATTGCAGCACTTATTGGTGCACTTCTGCTCACATTCGCGATCGTATTCTATGTTGGCGGATTTTTGGAACAAGGGATTGTGAGCCTATTTGAGATGTACCTGATACAACCTGCAAGAGGATTTACAGCAGGGATGCACCCTGTGTTACAAAACGCACTCATTTATGCACTCCTCGGTGTCGAGGCAGGTTTTGCGATCGCCATTCCATATATTGCAGTGTTCTACATCATCCTGTCCGTATTCGAAGATTCAGGATACCTTACAAGAGCAGCATTCTTACTGGATACGATAACACACAAAGTAGGCCTTCACGGAAGAGCCATAATACCGCTTATTCTTGGATATGGCTGCAATGTGCCTGCAATTATGTCCACACGCGCCCTGAATACCATGCGCGAGCGCAGGATCGCATCGGTTTTGATCGCGCTTACCCCGTGTTCTGCAAGAACGGTCATTATTCTCGGGCTTGTTGGAACCTTTGTCGGATACTGGGCAGCAATATCGATCTATGTCCTGGAACTTGTCATCATCTTTTCTACAGGATGGGTACTTGGTAAGGGATTACCGGGTGAGCGAACAGGTTTCATTATGGAGATGGCACCGCTACGAAACCCCGATCTAATGGCAACACTGCAAAAAACATGGCTGAGGATCCGTGAATTCGTTTATGTAGCATTTCCGCTATTGATCGTAGGCAGTGCGGTTCTTGGTGCTGCAGATGCTGTCGGGATACTTGATGCATTCGAGAACACAGTCGGCCCAATATCTGTAGGTCTGCTCGGACTTCCGGCATTTGCAGCGACTGCACTTGTGTTTGGCATCCTGCGAAAAGAGATGGCTCTTGAAGTACTGGCAGTTTTGGCAGGCACAGCCAATTTTGCAATGGTATTGACTCCTTTGCAAATGTATGTGTTTGCTGTTGTTACGACCATCTATATCCCTTGTGTTGCAACCATTGCAATACTCAGACATGAACTTGGATGGAAAGACACGGCTTTGATATCAACATTCACAATAACACTTGCTATTGTTGTTGGAATGATCATCAATATGGTTGCACCCTTGTTAATTTAACGTAGAATTAGGATATAATCGTTCGTGCAGACACGAATAGAAACCTATATATATAGCAATCACGCTGTTAACAACAATGACCCGCATTACCCCACCCCACATAAAAAAAAATACCATTGCCGCTTTGGCAGATCTGTTCGAGATGAGTACGTCGCGAGAACCTGCTATTGAAGAGATGGGCACGCTCCTTGAAATGATTGGAACGCACGGTTCAATGATCGAGAATGTTGTTGTGTATGAGAATGAAGAAGTGTATCATGTTCACACGAAAAATATACTTCCTTCTGCTGAATTTGAATTGATTTCAAAATATTAGTGCAATTATATCCCTAACATCCAAAACCAAATTGGACGTACATTTATAGTTACATCATCCTGCACAATATCATCGTATTCATTGTCAGTCAATATCAAACCGACTTCAAGCCCATATTGTTGAGTTGCATCAAGAAGTCCTTTGATCTCTCTTTTTTTTGTATCCGGATTTGTAAGTGATTCTGTTACCTGTATTACGCTAGTTACATGCATTCCTTCTTTTATCAGGAAATCACATTCAACTCCTGTTCCGGTGCCTTTATGATAATAAATATCATGACCTCTTCGTTTGAGTTCGATGAACACAGCATTCTCTATAAGACGACCATTGTTTTTTAAAAATTGAAACCCTGTTGCGCTGGCAAGTCCTGTGTCTATGCAGTATGATTTTGACTGTGTTGTGACCTGTTCTTTATAAGAATAAGAATACTGTTTTAGGTTAAAGAACAGATACGCCTGCTCAAGATCGAAAAGGTATTCTTTTATGGTATTTACAGAACACTTGAACATCTTGCTAAGTTGGTTTATTGAATAGGTTTTAGAGGTATTTGTTGCCAAAAATATTGCAAGTTCTTTTACCAATCTAGTGTTCCTTATATTAAACCGTACAACAATATCCTTGAATATAATATTCTCAAGATATTCATTCAGCCTGTCATAAGGTTGTGTTTCATCAAGGAACTCCGGTATTGAACCAAAAGCGACATACTTATTGAACAACTGTTTTATCTCATTTTTGTGGTTCTCAAGAGTGAAATATGAACTCATATCCAGTTTTACATTATTATATTCAAGATATTCCTCAAATGAAAAAGGATACACAGTCAATGTTGATGTCCTGCCTGTAAGCAGTGTACCAAGTTCTTTTGATAATAGTTTTGAGTTTGATCCGGTTATGATTAATTTGATCTTGCTTTTCCCATCCCGGTCATATTCTGTTCTCAAAAAATGTTCAAAACCCTCTATGTTCTGTATCTCATCTATAAAAAAATAAATTTTATTTTTAGGGTTGATGTTGTCTTTATACGTTTCAAGAACTGCACTCAAAAGTTCAATTGAATGATTGGAATACAGCCTGTAATCCTCAAGATTGAGATACAATATCTGTTCTTTTTTTACCCCTTCTTCCATCATCTCATTGATAGTCTGTTTTAAGAGCACAGTCTTTCCAGCCCTTCTTGGTCCTGTCACAGCAGTTATTGATTTTGATTCAAGCAAATCTTTCATTTTGCCCAAGTAATGTTTCCGCTCAATGTACTCCTCATGCGTGAAATCTTTGAACCAGTAATTCTGGTCCCTCAATATCTCAAATATCTGGTTTTTTTCAAGCATTAATATCACTTAACAATCAAATAATTTAATCTTTATCACTATACTGATATAGGTTATGCCAAAATATATCAATGTAATGACATAATAATTACTATATTATATCAGTATAGTGATATAATAATTACTATATTATATCAGTATAGTGACATAACAATTACTAAAATATATCAGTGCGATAATATAATAAGTACTAAACTGTATCAATATAATGATATAATTAATCAGATATTATATCATTATATTGATGTAGTATATGTAGCACTCATACTTCACAAAATCGGAAGAAAAAGATGAAGACCGCAATTTGAAAAAATAGCCATGCACAATAAGTAATGATTCCTATACGTCTATTTCATACCCCAAACACCTGTGCCGCATTTTCCCCAAGTATCCGTTCTTTGTCAGAATCATCCAGATCAAGCTTGATCAGGTTTGCAATCTCAATATCCTGCCGCCTGAATGGATAGTCTGTTCCAAACAATATTTTATCACTGCCGTGTGCCTCGACCATACGCACTATCTCATCATCGGGGAGATACTTTGTTCCATCGTCTGATCTGAAAATGTAGGCAGTATCAAACAGGATATCACGTCCAAGAAGGTGTTTTTCAACCCCCACCCAGCAATCATAACCACCAAAATGTGCAGCAAGGACCTTCATCTTTGGAAACGAATCCAAAACTGCCTCGAACCTCTCAGGTGTGCCATGTATCTCCTTTAACCATGTTCCGCCGCCGCCAGCATGGAAGAACGCCAGCATGTCATGCTCAATGAATGCCTCATAAAGCCTGAACATGCGGTCCTCATCGGGATAGAAGAACTGGAACTCAGGATGTAGTTTCACGCCCCTGATACCTGCCTTTTTCAATCGCTCAAGTTCATCACCCACAGTTTCAACATCTCCAACCGTATTAAAATCAGGGTGCATTGCCCCGAGTCCGATGAAACGATCACAGTCACTCAATAATGACAATATCCAGGTATTGATGGATCTTACCTGGTCAGGAGTTGTCGCAACAGGAAGGATCACAGACCTATCCACTCCGCAGTGGTCCATGTGTTCTGACAGGTAAGCCGCAGTAACCCCAGCAACGGGCGACGAACCGTAAAGGTGCACCAGATCATGTGCTGCCTTTTGTGCAATTCTTGACGGAAAAATGTGAGTATGGCAATCAATTATCATTATTAATCCTGCTGAATTTGACAAATAGGTACGCAAACAGGATTCACGACCATAAGTTATATTATACTTTTTATCATATAATTGAGTAATAGTTTTAACTATACCAAGTATGAGGGCTTGAATGGTTTTGCGAGGGATTACATGAGTATTGAAAATAGAGACTTTGTAATAGAACGCCTTGAGCGGAGGCTACATGATAAAGATCAGGAATTTGAAGAACTCAAAGTTACACTGAGAGACTCCATCATGACCGAATTGCGTCGTGATCTCCAGAATGATCTTGATATAAACAATCGTCTGGTAAAGATCGAACAGAAAGTTGTAGAGTTATCGAACACACTGAACGGTATGATGGACGAACTTTTAGACCAAAAATCCGAACTTCGCTCCACAAGGAACCTGATCGGACAAAGAAACAGTAACGATAGTAGCATTGCCCACAGAGAAAGTTCTACGTTGGCAGTACAACCCCCGGTCCTAAAACCACATACACTGCCAAATTCAAACCCCATCGTACAACCCCATATTCGCAATACTTCAACTCAGCCATCTGCAACACCTTCTATGTCACAACCAAATCCTGTAGAAGCGCGCAAACCAAATAAAGCGCAGTTCAATATTCGCGAAGTTAAAAGGGAAGAAACAAAACCCGAAATTCCGAAAACTGAGCCAAAAACGGAATATATCATTGCTGAGAGTGGAAATGGGCATCTAGGACACATTACCAATAAAGATCGATCTTCGACAAAGAGCAATAGATCTGAATATATCATTGCAGACGATAAAAAAGATGTGACACGTGAGTCTAAAACCGAACATGGTGTTGAGTCCATTGAGAAACGTGACGGTGAAGATGTAGAAATAACCACCACTCGCAAAAAATCAGGTTTCTAACGAGAGTATTTTTCCCTAAGGTCGAATTAACTCGTATTATATATTTATAAAATATATACTATTTAGAACAGAGGTCTCTCGTGTATATCAAGGAAATTGAGTTTGTAAATTTTAAGTCATTTGGAAAAAAGGTAAAAATACCTTTTTTTGATGATTTTACCACAATATCCGGTCCAAACGGAAGTGGGAAATCCAATATTATAGATGGTATTCTCTTTGCGCTCGGACTTTCCAGTTCAAGAACAATGCGGGCTGAAAAACTTACAGACCTGATATATAACGGAGATAAGGCGAAAAAACCTGATTTTGCACAGGTTACCATAAAGTTTGACAATACTGACCGCGAAATGCCGATCGATAGCAATGAGATCACGATCAGCCGCAAGATCAAGCGAACAGATTCAGGATATTACAGTTATTTTTACTTCAACGGCAAGGCAGTGAGCCTGACAGATGTTCACACATACCTTGCAAAAGCACGTGTCACCCCTGAAGGTTACAATGTAGTAATGCAGGGTGATGTCACACGTATCTTCACCATGACATCCGGTGAGCGACGCAAGATAATTGATGAGATCGCAGGTGTTGCCGAGTTTGATAATAAAAGAGACCGGGCAGTGAATGAACTTGACATTGTCCTTGAGCGCGTCGAAAGGGTTGATATCATAATCGAAGAAGTTGGTTTACAACTCGAAAAACTTAAACTTGAACGAAATCAGGCTCTCAAGTACCAGTCACTGAAAGAAGAAAAGATGAAGTTCGAGGGTTTTGTGATCCTTGCAAAACTCAAGGATGCAAAGATCGAACTTGAATCTGTAAGCAATGAAATTGATTCAAAAAAAGAGATACATGCCAGTCTTTCCGGTTCAATGGATGAAAAACGCGAAAAATTGGATGAACTTGAATCAGAACTTGAAAAACTCACATCTAATATACAGAAGATGGGCGAGGATGAGCAGATCCAGACCAAGAAAGATATTGAGGGGATCAAGGGAAATATCTCAAGATGCGTTGACAGTATCGAGCTTGCAGATAATGAGATCGAGGATGTTGATGCAAGACGGAGAAAGGCATTCGTTGAGATCGATGAGATCAAGAGCAAGACCGAAGGACTTGATACAAAGATCAATGAGGAAAAACTGCGCAAGGACGGTATTCTTGTCGAGATCAGTGACCGCAAGACCCAGCGTATGATATTGCAGAGCAAGATCGCTGATGTGGATGAGAAATTCGCACAGACACGTGACGAACTCACCACACTCAGAACTGAACTTGAGACTACTAAGAATAATAAGAACGAACTGATGCGTCAGGAAGACCGGCTGCTTGATTCGCTAAGGCGCAAATCGGCTGAGATCAGGGATATTGAAAATGAGATAGAGGACGCAAAAGGAAATGTAGAGTCTTCCGATAGCGATACAAAATCTGCAGAATATGATATTGAAAAACTGACCGAGAATATCAATTCACTTACAAAGGATATCGATGACCTGGAAAGCAACCGCTCCCAGATCAAAAGCGTTATACAAGACCTTGAGATGTCACTTCGCAAATACCAGCAAGAATATGCCGTTCTGGATGCCCGAGTGCGTGCAACTGAGGACAATAGCGGTTATTCAAGGGCTGTGGAAATGGCCCTTAACGAGAAAAAGAGACATGGTCTGCCAGGCATCTATGGTACTATCGCAGAACTTGGCAGTGTTGACGAAAAATATGCGACTGCACTTGGAATTGCGGCAGGCGGGAGAATGCAGGCACTTGTTGTTGAGACTGATGAAGATGCATCACGTGCCATCACATTCCTGAAACAGCAACGTGGAGGCAGTGCCACATTCTTACCACTAAACAAAATGGACTCACGCAGACCTTACAAAGACCTGTCAAGCAGGGAAGGAGTGATCGGGTATGCGATCGATCTTATTGATTTTGACCTTCGTTTTGAGGCAGCGTTTTGGTATGTGTTCAGGGATACCCTGATCATTGACAATCTGACCAATGCAAGAAAACTAATGGGTGGCATTCGGATGGTCACGCTTGACGGGGATGTTGTCGAAAAAAGCGGTGCTATGACAGGTGGATCAAAAGGGCGTTCAACCCTTTCATTTGCTGCAGCAGAGAAAGATAAACTTACAAAGATCGCAGAACTTGTGACAGAATTTGATTCGAGGCGCAGTTCTGCAATTAAAAAACTGGATGGTGTTGAGGGACACATCTCTGAGATCAATCGGGAGATCGCCGAGTGTGAGAAGAACATATCCAAAAAAGAAATGCAAGTTGATGAGATCAAGGGGCGCGGAGAAAGGCTTGCCAAACTTGTGGATGCAAAGAATGCTGAACGTGCCGAGATCGAGAAATCGCGGATCAAACTTCGTGAGGAGATGGACCTGGTTGTTATCCAGAAGGATGAAAAGGACGAGATTAGCAAGACGCTTAATGAAAAGATCGCCGTGCTTGATGAGAAATTGGCAGATTCCAAAGTGCCTGAACTCAATGCACAGGCCGAGACCATTGATGAGGAGATCAGACACCTTGACGGGCGTGTGCGAGATATTGAATCCCAGATCAATTCATTGAACCTTGATCATGAATATGCAACTAAACGGTTGGAAGAAAACCGTGAACTTATCAAGGAAATGGATGAAAAGAAATCCACACATAGGGGGAGGGTTGCTTCCCTTAAAGAAAATATCGCACAACTTGAAGAATCGCTTATCAAGAAACAGGAACGTGAGCAGGAACTTGCAGAAGAGCTCAAGGAACTTCAACAGGAGCGTATTCGCAAGCAGGCTGAACATGGTGCTACCAAGGCACTGTTTGATTCCATTAAATTGAAATTCGATGACGCAAGCAGGCATCTGATCGTACTTGATGCGACACATGGCGCACTGCTGGAACAGATCACGGAACTTACAGAGGAACTTGAAAGGCGCGGCATTAAGGAAAGTGAAGAGGTACCTAACTATGAAACTGTGCGTACAAGGATAGAATCCATTGAACGCGCTATGGAACGTCTGGAACCTGTCAATATGCGTGCGATCGATGAATATGATGAGGTTGAGATCAGACTTAACGATCTCACGTCAAAGCGGGATACCCTTGTAAGTGAACGAAAGCAGATACTTGAGCGTATCGAGCAATATGAAAAACTCAAAAAAGATGTATTCATGGAATCTTTTGATGGTATCAACGAGCACTTCAAGGTCATTTTTAATGAACTATCAGATGGCACAGGCACACTTGTACTGGATGATTATGATGATCCATTCGCAGGCGGTATGACACTGAAAGCACAACCAAAGGATAAAACACTGCAACGTCTCGAAGCAATGTCCGGAGGGGAGAAGAGTTTGACAGCGCTTGCGTTCGTGTTTGCGATCCAGCAGTATAGACCTGCACCATTCTATGCATTTGATGAGATAGATATGTTCCTTGACGGTTCGAATGCCGAAAGGGTGGCAAAGCGTGTGAAGTCGTCAAAGGAGAACGCGCAGTTCATTGTCGTATCCCTCCGAAAACCAATGATCGAAGCTGCGGAGCGAACAATAGGGGTCGCAATGCAGGAGAATAATATCACAAGTATAACAGGTGTGAAACTGTATTGAGCAATGTTTAGGTTGAAGATTAATTAAAGATTGAAGTTAAAGAATGAGGGCGGTAAAAATATGGAAATGATCGAAAGTATGGAAGTTATGAAAATAAGCCAGACATCACATGACATATTTGGAAATATAATCCCAATGCCATCTGCAAATGCACTTGATCCCGATTTTATCGAAACCCTGCGCTCACTCGGAGTTGATGGATCGCATCTTGATCTTTCCGATGATGTTCTCAATGAACCGGTAGAGATCTTGCTAAACCTTGTGAAAAATGATGATATTAATCCATGGGATATCGATATTGTAGATATTACAGACAAATTCCTTGCACAGATCGAAGATATGAAGATCATGGACCTGCGGATATCCGGCAGGACACTTCTGTATGCAGCGATACTACTTCGCATGAAATCTACAGGTATTGTTGTGGAAGAAGAGGATGAGAATGATTTCGGATTCGATGATGGGATGGATTTCTATGATGTGGAAGATTATCCTGTCCCAAAATTTCCTATAAGGCGTATTGCGACTAGACCTGTTACTTTGCAGGAACTTATCAATGAACTCAAAAGAGCGGAGAATGTAGAATTCAAGCGTAAGGAAAGAGTGCGTATCCGCAAGATAATAGAAATGGATGCCGCTACAACCGACGAGGTCTTGGGTATCGCGCATGAGGAAAATATCATAGAGCGAGTTATGCTTCTGGGGGACCAACTTCTTGATGCATTCAAGGATAGGACATGTGTTCCTTTTTCAGAACTTATGAACGGAGACAGATCGGAAAATGTGATGAACTATATCTCACTCCTGTTCCTTGCCACGGATAAAAAGATAATGCTTACTCAAAAAGAGTTGTTTGGGGAACTGTACATCCACCCAGGCGGCAGTACGTTTGATGATGTTGATATAGGTAATACATAAATGAGCGATAAAGAAACCATCGAAGCTTCATTTTTTGCTGCAGGCAGGGCATTGGATATCCAGACACTTGCAAAGATCATCGATAAACCAAAAAAAAAGGTAGATCCTATAGTTCAATTGCTTATTGAGGAGTATAAAGAACGCGAGTGCGGACTTGAGATCATCGATCTTGGTGACAGGTACGTGATGCAGGTCAAACCGAAATATACAGACCTTGTGCGCCCGCTCGCACCAAAAGAAGTAGGTGCCCCGATGCTGCGGACACTTTCGATGATCGCATACCACCAACCTGTGATACAATCCGATCTGATCGATATGCGCGGCAATGCGGCATACGAACATATACGGGAGTTGAAGGAACGCGGGTTCATCACGGCTATTGCGCATGGCAGGACAAAATTACTTCAGACAACACCGATGTTTGCCGATTATTTCGAACTTGAGTCCAATGACCCTGAATCTATAAAGAAAAAGATCCTTGAACTTTCGCGTGATCAAAGCGGACAGAGTGGACTTGATCAATGGCTTGGCAGGAAGGTTGTGGCAGTTACCCCTATGTATGAATCCCTGATGGATATGTGCGGGATCGATGAGTACAAGGTCATCAAAGCCTATGACCCGACAGAAGAAGAGATCGATGAACTTGCAGATGTGCACAAGATGATTATTTCCAAAGGATACGCAGAGCGTGTTAGCAAGTATTATGATGGTGAGATAATAGAGGTCGGTTCTACGACATTCGATGATCTGATCGATTCGATCAGGGCTCTCGAAGGCGTATACGATAAAATTAAAGCGCAGGATTGTATCGAACGTCTGGAAGAATTAAAGGAAAGGTATGCATCAAAGGCACTTTCCATAAGCAAGCGGGTTCAGCCTGCAACCGATATGATCGCAAGGATCATCAATGACTTACGTATCGGTGTGTCTGCAAACGGCGTGCTGATAGCACCTGATTACGAAACATCGAGTTTGGGTGTTGAAGTTGGGAAAGATGCGGAGATTCTTGTTCCGACACATAAGAACCTTGACAGTGACCTGATCGAGAGGGTATGCAAGAAATATGATGCGATCATCGATGGGTTGAAGACTCTCGAAAATTGATTTTATCGTACGGATGTTATTCGTTATATACGAACGAAGTGTAAAATAAAATATATATATACTTTAGGTTAAAAATATGTATTATTGTGCACCAGTATAACTGATGTACTTTTGTACTACAATTTAAAACGAGCAGTTATTGGGTTTAACTGACAATATACCCATCTTGTCAGTTAAACCCATTATAATTTTTAAATAGCAAGATCTACTTTTATTCGTAGTTTTTATTTGTAATACTAATACAACACTTACTCAAACAATGCCACATGCATCCTGCATGAGAGCATCTGCTTGAATCCATCCCTGAGTATATCAGGAAGTGTTTGCAAATCCCCCAACTCTGCGGTAGGAATCCCAATACGTGCTATTTTTTGCGCAAAACTTCGGGGACTGTGCGAACCTACACGCTTATTTGCGAAAGTCTCGTCCACTATCACGGGAAGATAGAGTATTCGTACTCCTCGTTTTTGCATGTGATTCAGATATTGCAACACGGATTCCTGAACTTCGATGTCATCAAGCAGGTCCATGCGCCCTGTTTCGGGCATTCCGCTTGTCAATATGATAAGATGTTTTACACCCGGGCGCCTATCCCATTGCAACTGCAAAAGTCTTGCAAGTGCAAGATCAAGACGATTTGCCCCTTTTCCCACGTCCAGTAACATCTCCCTGTATGTGTACTGCTGTTCATTGAAAGGACCTTTAACATCATTGCCATACGTAAGTACATCAATAACATCAGCTGTCTTTTTGATACTTTCCAGAATGGATATCGCAGCAATCTTTTCCAGTATCTCTGGGTTATTTGATATGCCAATATTTGTACCGATCTTGCGACTCATACCCTTTGCAGTAATTACATCGCTTCTATCTATCACAAATGCAAAATTATTCAGCCTGACATCTTTGACACGTTGCCTCGATACAATGGCATCCATACTACGCCCTTTGCTGCATATCTCCTGCACCGTCCTGTTGATATGGATATTTCCTCCATCGCCATACTTGCGATATACCATACGACCAACTGTTGGGGGTATATAGTAATCTGTCCTGAGATATTGATACGCCAGCTCACTGCACATCGACACGATCCTGCCATAAAGTTCTGTGTTGTGCGGATCGGAAGGATATTCATGACACATGGACGCAAGTCCATCAAGAGAAGCAATAATATCTGACATATCACATATCTTCTGCTATCTTTAGTGCTAATTCCTGGACAAGCTGGACAGAATGCGGATCTGTCTCGTCAGCTATAATGGTGCCCTGATGAAATGCCGCGTCAACAAATACACTTTTAGCATCAAACCCCTGAGACATGGCAAGTTCACAGTACCGTGCCATCTTGATAACCCCGTCTGTGGAAAGTCCCTGCGGGATACTGCGGTCCCTTCTCCACAGAGAACGGGTCGCGCTTGCAAAAAGTATTATCGCATTCTCAACTTCCGGGTCAAGGTCAGGTGTGATATTAGATATGACCGTTTTTTCAGTTGCACTTGAGACATATCCGACATTTATAGGAACAAAACGTCGCTTGAGTGCGTTACTCAACTTGAATGTACCCTCATCACCAAAATTAGCAGTAGATATCAGTACCCAGCCCTCTGGCTTTTTTATAACGGTCTCCTTATACTCAAGAGGCAGCGTATCTCTTGAAAGCAGTAAGAATAATCCTGAATATGCCGAACTTGGGGCGCGGGTAAATTCATCGATCAGCAGGTTCTTCCCTGATTCTATTGCCCTTGTCACAATCCCGTCCTTGTACATGAACTCCTTTGCAAGTTCTGCATTGCCAGACATTGCCAGAGGGTGAAAACCCCCTATGACCTGGTATTCGCTCATCCCTTCTGTGGCTTCGATCTTCAGGAAACTTGACTCATCTTCATCTCCGCCTATATAGGAAAGTATGTGCTCAGCGATCGTGGTCTTACCATTTCCGGGAGGACCATAGAGCATTACAGGATATCCAAGCTCGATGTAACGAAGTATCCTGAGAATCGCCTCATCATGTCCTTTTATCTCACATGTCTCAAGTATGTGGATATAATCTTCAGTGGTCAATTTCACTTATTATCACTACCTGAACGCAAACTCAATCTCTTTTTCAATATCCATCAGCAGTTTTTCTGCCGATTCTTTTGAACCATGATCGTATTTTGCAACCAATAAATCCATCTCATTTCGTATCTTTCCGAGCGTCTGGGTCGCTACAAGGCGGTTGATCTTGCCAGCACCAAATTCCCTTTTAAACGTTTTCATCTCTTTGATTATGTTCTTGTAAGGATCTTCTGTCTCGATCTTTTGTTCCACTAATTTTTTCTCCACAATATAGATGATCTCATCTTCGTCATTGATCGCCTTCTTGATCTTGAAAGCATGTAATACCAACTCATTTGAGAAAAATGCAATTAATACTGCAATCGTATGTGCGAGCATGTAGAACCAGCTTGCACCAATGAGTATCTCAATGATCTGTGGATTTGAGGAAAAGAACTGGCCAATTGATGATATAGAAGGAATATTAAATATACGTGTACCCTGACTTGTAATGATGACAAGCCCAAGCAGTATGTATATTGGAAGTACAGATATTCCGGTTACTACTGTTGAAAAAAAGCGTTTCTTGGCATTGAATGTCAATCTCGATGTGATCTCGGAGAGTGAATAACACCATAACATTGGAATTAGTGCCCAGAATACGGCTACAAGGAGCAACATGTCAGGTTTCCCGCCAACGTAATCTAAATTCCCCTGGATTAAGATATTGTAAATTACAACCGTAAATCCCATACTGCTGTAGATATAGCCACTATCACGCCCGTCCACGATAGAAATTAATATTGCTATAGCATTTGCAAGTGCGAAAATTACTACTGGTAAGAATTGCCCGAACATATCCGGATCATTGTAAGCAGTACCTACTACCCAGTATGCTGCAAAACCAATAAAAATGTAAGCTATAACCTTGTATGAGCGGACATTTAGCATCCTGATAAAAGGCACTGATACACCAGTTAAGATCATCAAGCCGGTAAATATTGCAAAATTATATCCGGATTGGGCAAAAACCGAAGATAAGATTATGTTCATTATTCCTATCAAGAAGACAATGCCCGGCGCAAGACGTTGCATACGGTCATCAGAAACTACGACATTAGTTTTTTCCAAAATTCATCCCTCTATTAACCAAATTAATCTGATAAATACAAATATATGTTTAAATACTGAACCAATATTACAAAATTATGTGCTTTTAATGAATGTTTTAAATTTATGTATAAGATTGTGGGTATAAGTATATATAAGGAATTGTGAATATAACCTTTACTTTAAATAGCATTAATATAACACATTAATTTAATTACTGAGGATTAACAATGACAATGGCAGAATATAATATAAAGATCGAGAATGTGGTCGCGTCTACCAAACTTGCAGAAGAGTTTGATCTTATAAAGATCGAATCTGAATTTGAAGGCGCAGAATATAACAAACAGAAATTCCCCGGACTTGTATACAGAGTCACTGAACCAAAGGCAGCATTCCTTATTTTTACATCCGGCAAAGTGGTCTGTACCGGTGCAAAGAATGTTGCAGACGTACATACGGTTATAGATAATCTGGGAAAGAAACTCAATGGAATTGGCCAGGAGACTCTTGACGATCCTGAAATAACAGTACAGAACATCGTAGCATCCGCAGATCTTCATGCAGTATTGAACCTTAATGCAATTGCAATAGGACTTGGTCTTGAGAATATCGAGTACGAGCCTGAACAGTTCCCGGGACTTGTTTACCGTATCGCTGAACCAAAGGTGGTCGTGCTTATTTTCAGCTCAGGAAAACTTGTTGTCACAGGCGGCAAATCCCCGAGTGATTGCGACCAGGGAGTCGAGGTCGTAAGACAGCAGCTTGACAGCATGGGACTCTTATAAGCAAAAGAGTTTATTTCTTGCACCATATTTTTTTAAATATATAGTGCGAGTTAATTCGAATATAGCGGGATTTACTTACAGATTGTGCCCTTAGCGGCATAGTACCTATATATTTTAATTTACCACAAAAGGAAGATGTATTTTGTCAAATGAAGATGTCTGTATCCTGATACCGACCCTTAACGAGGCTGCAACTATCGAGCAGTTAATAAAGGATTTCAGGTCAGAGGGGTTTGACAATATCCTAATTATCGATGGGCATAGCACCGACAAAACACAAGAGTTGGCAGAAGCACAGGGTGCAAAAGTTGTTGTCCAGAGCGGTAAGGGTAAAGGACAGGCACTCCAGGATGCGTTTAGCATCATTGATAGTGATTATATCGTTATGATCGATGGTGATGGAACATATCTTGCGAGTGATGTACATGAAGTGCTTGGACCTGTGCGAAATGGTGATGCAGACCATGTCATGGGCAACAGGTTCGCAAATTATGAACCTGCTGCGTTTACACGCCTGAACCTTTTTGGGAACCGTATCCTCAATAAGATATTCGGGCTCGCATACGGCGAGTGGTTAAATGATATCCTTACAGGATACAGGGCATTCACACGTGATGCCGTAAGATCCCTTGAACTGAACAAGATGGGATTCGAGATCGAAACTGAGATCACCGTCGAGTGTATTAAAAAAGATTTAAAGACCATTGAAGTACCTATTACATATCTGGCAAGGCATTCAAAGGCTGCAACTAAACTAAACCCAATGAAGGATGGTTTTAAGATCGGAATGACAATATACAAACTGGCAAAGATGCACAATCCACTTTTCTATTTTGGAATTATCGGTGGCATACTCATTATAATCGGTTCTGGCATTGGATTGTTTGTCGTGAACGAATGGATGCAAGGAATAACCCGCATACCTCTGACAATGCTAACAGCATTGCTCATCATCTCCGGATTCCAGATGTTAATTTTCGGGGTGCTCAGTGACCTTATTGTTGCGCTTCACAGAGAAACGATGCGCGCTGTTCGAATAGAGAAGGGCGAAAAGAAGTAATTCTACTTTTCCAGTTATTTTCTCGCAAACTATCTCTCTACAAGGATTACCACATAATTCTTGCCATATAATTTTGCACATTTGATCTTGATCATTTAATGACCTTATAAATTAAAGCCACAAAGTAAATCAGAATTATAACTAAGATCAACCCTAAGATCCGTTGTAATTCATATATAAATGAAGGACTATATTGTAACATGAAATCAAGTATGTGGGGATGAAAAATAAGGACAACGTGAAGAAGTAATGCAAAAGAGAAAAATGCCAGTAGTAAGAATGCCTTTTTAAGGATATTATATCTTAAAAAAATTTTAGCTTTCACCATATCAGGATCTTTTCTGACAAAATTGTATTCTATGTATGTTAATAATAAAAATGTAATTAATACGATTGGCAATACTAAATTATTATTAATATATTCAAATACATTCTCTATCATTTATACACCATATTTTATATTATTGTATATAACGTTATCTTATGAATTAAACTTACACCGTTTTCACCATTAAACGCTGACTAAACTCTGAATAATTCCAGTATCAGTGCCTCGTTAAAAACACCTCGCTAAATCGTTTATCAAAACCACCACGCTGCTCGCTTTATCATTAACTTTCTTTTCACCCATTCTTCAATTTGAAGTATAAAAACACCAAATTTGAACATGTTTTTTCTATTCATAGGCAATGCTTTTTTTGAGAGCTTAGCCATATATTTTTAAACCGAGAAAATTTTCGCTAACGCTCAGATTGACTCGAACTATAGGTTTATAAAACATATACTATCAAAAAAATCAACCCATACAAATATATATGATACACATTACGGGATCAATCCCCCTTTTCCATCCCCTTGCATATCAAAAACCCCCTCGCGCGTTCAGTATATTGATATTCATTGACCTTATCCCAGAACATTTTGGAATGGTCGGGATACAACAAATGCGCCATCTCATGCATGATGAGATAATCCAGCACCCATTTAGGCATATCTGCCAGCCTGTGGGAGATGCGGATCGTTCCTTTTGCAGGCGTACAACTGCCATTGCATGCGTTCTGGTTAGTCACATATTTGATAGATGTAAGTTCTAGTTCCCCATTGAAATGTTTCCTGTTGAACTCATTGAAGCATGTATTTAGGTAATCCTCACCATTAATGAGTTCTTTTTTGAGGCGTTTTTTCTCAACCTTTGCCACCATCTTCTCAATCAGTTCAGATTCTCTCTTTTTGCTCAGCCCTTCCGGAAGATAAACATGCAGTTTATCATCTACTATTTTCGCCTGCACTGTCTTTTTACGCTTATAGCTTCTTATGATTTCAACGGGTAATTCTTTGTTCATGATCTGTCATTATCTTTATTTGTATATTAGTTTATACATATAATGTAAAATTTCGACATCATATTGGATATCTGGAGTATACAAAAACAGATACAAACCAATCGTATACACTCATCAATTGATTCATTATGGAAAACGCCGCCTGCGGCGGAATGGTTACATCGGATTCAACACACGCCAAACAAATACCAAAACACAATAATACCCATATACCATAAAACCCTACAATACCAGACAGAACCAACAACCCCAAGGTACCAAAAAATGAGCAAACTGACCCCTGCAATGCAGCAGTATTACGACGCGAAAAAACAGCACAGCGATGCGCTGATATTTTTCAGAATGGGTGATTTTTACGAATCGTTCGGCGAAGATGCAAAGACCATCGCACATGAACTTGAGATCACACTCACAACACGCGGCAAGGGGAAAGACGGCGAAAATATGCCGCTTGCAGGGATACCATATCATGCAATTGACAACTACCTGCCACGCCTTATCAAGAAAGGGTACAAGGTCGCCATCTGTGAGCAACTTGAAGATCCAAAAAAAGCCAAAGGTGTTGTAAAAAGAGGAGTTGTGAGAGTAGTTACACCTGGTACTGCCATTGATTCATCGATGTTTTCCGACTCTGGCAACAATTATCTTATGGTAATCTCTGGAAAAACGAGCGGAGCGGAATTCGGGGTTTCGTTTTTAGATGTTTCAACAGGAGAGTTTCTTACAACCCAGTTCAAGAACGGCGCACCGTTTGACATGATAGCAAGCGAAGCCGCACGAATGCGACCTTCCGAGTGTATCATGCCACCTGCACTGTTCGGAGTCGAAGGAATCGTCGAGCGGCTACGGGAACTTAAAATTATAGTCCACGAATTCGATGTCGATGCATTTGAGGTTGAAGACTCGAAAAAACGATTGCAAGAGCATTTCAAGGTTTCCACGCTTGAAGGTATGGGGTGTGAACAAATGCCCTGTGCCATATCATCTGCCGGCGCAGCACTTCAATATGCCCTCACCACGCAGATGAGGGAACTTGGACATATCCACACCCTCAAAACATATTCGGGATCCGAGTTCATGATACTGGACTCAATCACACTGCGTAATCTTGAGATCACAAAGAACGTTCGCGGTGAGGGAAATGATACCTCGCTTTTGCGGATGCTGGATCAAACAAAAACCCCAATGGGCAGCAGGCTCCTCCAGAAATGGTTACTCAAACCGCTCATATCTGTAAAGGATATCAATAGCAGGCTTGATGCTGTCGAGGAAATGAAAAAAAACACATTGCTTCGATTTGACCTGCGGTCAAACCTTTCATACGTTCGCGATATCGAGCGTCTCATTGGCCGCATCGTATATGGAAATTCAAATGCCCGTGATCTTGTAGCCCTGAAAAGTTCTTTGGAGGTCATTCCCATCATTATCGATTCCTTGAGCGATGGTATTAATTCGGAAATATTGAACGACATCCGCAATGGACTTGAGGATTTCATTGAACTCAAAGACCTGATCAACCTTATCGAACGAGGGATCGTGGATGAACCGCCTGTAACTGTAAGAGAAGGCGGAATGATAAAGTCTGAATACAACGAAAAACTGGATGAACTTAAGGATATGACAAGAAACGGCAAACAATGGATTGCTGCATTCCAGCAAAAAGAGCGCGAGCGTACAGGTATCAAATCTCTTAAAGTTGGGTACAATCGAGTGTTCGGATACTATATCGAGATCACGAAATTAAATGCAGCACAAGCTCCTGATGATTATATCAGGAAGCAGAGCCTTGCCAATGCCGAGCGGTTCTACACGCCAGAACTCAAGGAACGGGAGGGAATGATACTTTCTGCAGATGAGAAAATGGTGGCTCTTGAATACGAACTCCTCACCGAGATAAATTCCATTGTTGCAGCACGCTCAAAAGAACTCCAGCAGACTGCAGCCCTTGTGGGGGAACTTGATGTGATCGCAAACCTTGCCGAAATGGCAGCAAATAACAATTACACGCGCCCGGGTATTGGCAGCGACTGCCGAATACTTATCAGGGACGGACGGCATGCTGTTGTAGAAAACTCGGTTCCGGGCGGTTTTGTGCCGAATGATACTGAAATGAACTGCACGGATAACCAGTTCATGCTGATAACCGGACCGAACATGGCAGGTAAATCCACATACATGCGCCAGATAGCACTTATCGTCATCATGGCGCAGGCAGGTTCCTTTGTTCCTGCATCCCATGCATACATCGGGATCGCTGACAGGGTTTTTACAAGGATCGGCGCGTTTGACGACCTTGCAAGCGGGCAGAGCACGTTCATGGTTGAGATGATAGAACTTGCCAACATACTGAACAACGCAACCCCACAAAGCCTTGTACTCCTTGACGAAATTGGCCGCGGTACGAGCACCTATGACGGGTATAGCATTGCAAAGGCGGTTGTGGAATACATACACAACAAAGGACGAGTAGGAGTTCGATCAATGTTCGCAACGCATTACCACCAGCTCACAGACCTTGCAAATTCCCTCAAACGTGTCAAGAACTATCATATCGCAGTGAAAGAAGAAGGACATGAACTTGTGTTCCTGCGGAAGATCATGCCGGGTGCTACCGACAGGAGTTATGGTATCCATGTGGCACGGCTGGCAGGGGTTCCGCATAAGGTGACGCAGAGAGCGAATGAGATATTGCATGATATTGAGAACGACAGTTTGATGACAGGTGACCATGCCAAAAGTAGTGGGAAAAGGGCGAAAGGTAAGACTAACGCCAAATATACACAGTTGATACTGTTTGATTCTGATGATGCAAAAGACACCGCCAGAAGTCATCCTGTTGTGGATGAACTGAACAACATGGATGTCAATGGAATGACACCACTGGATGCATTGAATGCACTCAATGAACTTAAGAAAAAAGCGAGAACGAGCGAGGATGATTAGCATGGATGGCAATACAAAGAATGAGATATGCATCCTCGATGAAGCCACAATAAACAAGATCGCTGCAGGGGAGGTAATAGAGCGCCCTGCATCGGTGATCAAGGAACTCATTGATAATGCAATCGATGCTGGTGCCACCGATGTTCGAGTGGAAATTGGAGGGTGCTTATCAACACTAATATCCATTGTGGATAACGGCTATGGAATGAGCAAAAGCGATGTTTCCATTGCGTTCTTAAAACATGCCACAAGCAAGATCAGGAGTGCAGATGACCTTTTTGCAATTTCGACTATGGGATTTCGAGGGGAAGCGCTCTCATCCATTGCCGCAATATCAAAACTTTCGATTACTACACGACAAAATGACGACATATCAGGTACGAAGTTGGTTGTTGAAGGCGGCGACCTAAAGGATGTTTCAGATATCGGGGCTGCAGTCGGGACCCGGGTAACTGTGGAGGACCTGTTCTATAATACTCCTGCACGAAAAAAGTATCTCAAAAGCGACCGCACAGAACTTGCGCACGTTACGGATGTTGTCACAAGATATGCACTTGGAAATACGGATGTCTCCTTCACACTCATAAGCGATGGCAGGACGATACTTCGCGCACCTGTATCGGATGGGCTTTTTGACCGGATCATACATGTGCTTGGTAGTGATGTTGCAAAAGCCATGATACCTGTTTCTTTCGAATCTGAACTGGCAAAAGTTTCCGGTTTTGTATCACAACCCGAACTTACTAGAAGCGGAAACGATCTCCAGTCATTCTTTGTGAATGGAAGAAGTGTCAATTCAAAGGCCATCAGTAATGCCCTGCGACTTGGGTTTTACACACTTATCCCAAAAGGACGCTATCCTGCCGCCGTGCTGAATATATCAATTGACCCAAAGGATGTGGATGTCAATGTCCATCCTGCCAAGACCGAGGTGCGGTTTGGGTCTGAAAAGGAGGTTATGGATGCGATCACAAAAGCCGTTGAGGAAGCACACAGGTCACAGGTTGCACCGGAAATAGATAACAAAGAAAGTACTGTTCAATTGTTATTTGATAATATTGAACCTGAAACTATATCTAAACCGAGTGTGGAAATCACGCTGCGAGAGAGCACCCCCTCCTACAATACATCGACGAAGGATACCGAACGCCGTCTTAAGCGAACGGAGAGGGAACTTCTGGCAACAAAGATCAATACTACCGAAAATGCGTCATCTGTTAGTGTTCTTGATGACATGAAAATACTGGGACAGATCGATAACCTCTACATTATCACAAAATCCAAAGATGGACTTTTGATTATTGACCAACATGCCGCCCATGAGCGAATATTGTTCGACCAGATAAAAGACCACAAGACTTCAGGCTGGCAGGAGTTGATCACTCCACTTACCATCGAACTGAACGCAAAGGAAAGGATCTTGCTGGAAGAATACATCCCCTATCTTGAAGAGTTTGGTTTTGCGATATCGGAATTCGGGACCAATACCTATGTCATCACATCTATCCCCAATATATTCGGCAAACTGGAAGATCCTGATATCGTGCATGATATCATCTCAGACATCCTGTCAACAGGCAGGATCAGGGATGAGACTGGAATATATGAACACGTATCGAAGAGCATGGCGTGTAGGGGTGCTATAAAAGCAGGCGCAGCATGCAATCTTGAGCAGATGGAAAACCTTGTCGCTCAACTGATGCGTACCGAAAATCCAAGAACATGCCCGCATGGGCGGCCCACCTTTGTTTTGTTTTCTAAAAAGGAACTTGATAAGTTGTTCGGGCGGATCTAGCCATAAATCACAACCATTTTAAACAGGTTCGAGTATCCTGATAATGATGAACGATAATGGAGTTTCGGAAAAAAATATTTTTGCTTTTTTAAATGAAACAAAAGCACGCGATACCACATACGAGCGTGTCTTGAGTGCCATGTGTACCCATCCGCATGAGATCGCGGTCAAAGCTCACATGCAATTCATTGAATCAAATCTGGGTGATTTTGGATTATTCCCTGGTACGCATGACCTTGAACTGGAAGTTATGCGGATGATGGGGGATTTGATGAATGGTCCTTCCGTACATGGATATGTTACAACAGGCGGAACAGAATCCAACATCCAGGCACTTCGCGCAATGCGTAATATATGCAATGTCAAAAATCCAAACGTGATCATTCCCGAATCCGCTCATTTTTCATTTGACAAGATCGCTGATATGCTGGATATTGAAATTCGTAAGGCTGCACTTGATCCCGAGTTCAAGGTTGATATGGATTCCATGAAAAGCCTTGTTGATGAACACACTATCGGACTTGTCGGTATAGCAGGCACAACCGAGTTCGGTCAGATCGATCCGATCAGGGAGATGTCGGAACTTGCAGTAGAAAAAGGCATATTCCTGCATGTTGATGCTGCATTTGGCGGTTTTGTGATCCCGTTTTTGAAAAAGCCTCCGGCATTTGATTTTTCGCTTGAAGGTGTCACATCCATTGGGATCGACCCTCATAAGATGGGACTAAGCACTATTCCATCAGGTGGATTGTTATTCCGGGATTTCAATCACCTCCACCACCTCCAAACAAGTACACCCTACCTTACTATAGATACCCAGTATTCACTTACAGGAACCAGAAGCGGTGCAACCGTTGCAGGCACATATGCCGTCATGAAACATCTTGGAAAAGAGGGATACCGGCATATTGTGGACCAGTGTATGAAACTTACAGACATGGTTGTAGCCGGAGCAAGAAAGTTCGGGATTGAACCATTGATCGAACCGGTCATGAACGTGGTTGCTCTTGATGTTCCTGATGCTGATCTGGTGAGAAAACGACTTCGTGATGAGTTCGGCTGGCAGGTGTCCATTACACGAACACCACGTGCTCTGCGGCTTGTTCTGATGCCGCACTTGACATCTGAAAATATAGAACTGTTCTTGAACGATCTGGAGATCGTGTGCGATCGTTGATGTGTGATTTAAATATAGTTTTTATACTATTTGTATAAGGATTGTATAATTTGTATTACGAGAGAGGGGATGAATTGATGGCACCTAGCCTTGAAACTTGTAAAGGCGTGTGCACATCAATTCGTGACTGAGACTAACTACGCTTCGGTGGTATATATTCATGAGCCAAGCGGGGTGAAAGTAATAGGGCATATCTATATTCACATATTCCGGCATAACAATCCCTTAAAGATAAGACTAAATATTATTATATCTACAATTATCCCATGAAAGTTTCATTTCAGATTGGGAAAATAATGGGGATTCCAATAAAACTCCATATCACATTTTTGTTGATACTTCCGGTATTTGCACTCATATTTGCAAACAATCCGGCACCGTATGGATTTAGCAATGTAAGTGAAGTGTCGACAAGGTATATTCTGGCATTTGCGACTACACTCTTGCTTTTTTCATCCGTCTTGCTTCATGAGATCGGACATTCGTATTTTGCAAAAAAATTCGGAGTCAAAATAGATAGCATTACACTAATGTTATTTGGTGGTGTGGCATCAATGGAAGAGATTCCACAAAATCCCGCCCAAGAAGCAAAAATGGCTGTTGCAGGTCCGATGACAAGTTTTGTGATCGGTGCCATATGTCTGATCTTCAATAATGTTCTATCTGACTTGCAGCCATTCTTTTCTGATACTAATATATTTCATGTCATCTGGCTAATAGGTTACATAAATCTGATCGTAGGTGTATTCAATCTGCTTCCCGCATTTCCAATGGACGGAGGGCGGATCCTTCGGGCATGGTATGCAATAAACATGCCATATGTAAAAGCGACCCAGAAGGCAGCGCAGATAGGAAAGATGTTCGCAATCATGATGGCAGTGCTTGGTGTACTTGCCAATCCATGGCTTATCTTGATAGCGTTCTTTATATACATAGGAGCAACTGAAGAAGCACGCACAACTACAGTGTCTGTTGTTTTAGAAAAAGTGCCGGTCCGAAAGATAATGAGCAGTAATATTATATCAGTGCAATCATCAATGACAGTTGATGATCTTTCAAAATTGATGTTTGAAAAAAAACACATGGGGTATCCTGTAATTGATGACAATAGTTTAAAAGGGATCGTTACATTTACAGACGTACTTACTGTGCCAACGCAAGAACGTGCAAACGTGCTGGTGTCAGATGTTATGACAAAAGATGTGTTCACTATATCAGCTGATGCCGATTCATCTGAAGCATTGAAAATTATATCAACCCAAAATATTGGAAGGATCTTAGTTACTGACAACAATTCAATTGTCGGCATTTTGTCCAGAACCGATCTTGTGCGCGCGTTGCAATTATTGAGCGAGTAGTACGAAATACGAGAAAACGCTCACTTTGTTCGCATTGACTTGGAATACATAATCTTATAGATTATATACAACCAGAAAATCTTCGCTCACGCTCAGATTGACTCGAACTATATGTTTATAAAACATATAATATTAAAAATATAGTAACTAGGCAAAATAATGGATTCAGACAATAACATTTCAGATTCACAGACCCAGACTCCTGAGTATGACCTCCACACTACCTCACAATTAAGTTTTATTGATGACTTTCCTATTTCGGAATCTCCACAACCAATGCAAATGCCTTCCCACATAATCATAGTTGGAACCGCGCACGTATCTGAGAAAAGTGTTGCAGAGGTTATTGAGACTATAGAAAGGGAAAAACCTGATATTGTTGCGGTTGAACTGTGCAAGGGAAGGTATGACGCTCTCAAAGGCAAAGTTGGTGTCTCAAAGGTCCCGATCAAAGACCTGCTAAGTGAAGGCAAGGTCTATTTCTTTTTGGTTCACTGGCTGCTCGCATACGTGCAAAAGAAGATCGGCGATGATATGGGCGTAAAGCCCGGGGCCGAGATGATATCTGCGGTCGATGCAGCCGAGGCTGCCGGTGCACAGGTTGCGCTTATAGACCGCGATATCCAGATAACGCTTCAGAGATTCTGGAGCAAGATGAGATTGATCGAAAAACTACGCATGGGTGGAGCATTGCTTGGCGCAGCACTCGGGTTTGGTGGCGGAAAGGATATTGATATCGAGACCATCACTGATCAGGATATGGTCACTATGCTCATAGAGGAACTGAGGGACATCGCACCCACCGCAGCCGTGGTTCTTATTGATGAACGGGATGCCTACATTGCAGGTAATCTCGTACGAGCGGCTGCCGGCGGCGGGAAAAAGATCGTTGCCGTTGTGGGAGCAGGACACAGGTCCGGTATTGAGAAATTCCTCAAAGCCCCTGAAACGATCCCCGCACCCCAGACACTTATGGAAGTACCAAAGAAACGCTTTGGAATCATGAAATTTATCGGAATTGGTATTGTTGGCATAGCTCTTGCAACATTTGCAATGCTGATCCTCTCAGGCACACCGCTAAAACTTCTGCTGATCGCTTTTGGATGGTGGTTCATAATCAACGGCGTACTAAGTGCAGCAGGTGCCATACTCGCACGCGGACATCTATATTCCGTCCTGACCGCATTCTTCGTAGCATGGCTCACATCCCTCAATCCAATGATGGCAGCCGGCTGGTTTGCAGGACTGATGGAAGCAAAACAGAGAAACCCGACAACCGACGATTTCAAGATGCTGGTGGAAATCGAGACCACAAGCGAGATGCTAAACAACAATCTCTTCCGCGTAATACTGGTTGCCGCTTTTGCAAATATCGGTAGTATGATAGGCACGTTCCTTGGCGTTTATGTGATGATGCAAGTTGCAGGGATCGATCCAAGAGATGTTATCAGTGCCGGGTTTGCAGCGATTGGGTTTTAGATTTTGAAGTAGAGTTGTTTGTTTAAATGTTTTTAAGAACAGGGGCAATCCGCCGCAGGCGGCACAACCCTATATTTCCAATGAAAATATTTCTATGCTTATAGTATCTCCAAATAACGATATAATTCTATAAAAATTACATACTACAAGAAAAACGTTTTTAACAATTGAATTATCTCATGTTAGTATTTATGGAACGTGCCGCCTGCGGCGGTTGTATTATTTTTTATTTCAGCTCAAGCAATCACATTTATGCTCTCAGCATATCAGCTAAATAAATCAAAACACAAAATAAACAAAACCAAATCAAAAAAAGAAAAGAACGACCTTACAAAAGGTCGTGTAAATTGAACTTGTATGGTCCAAGATTTCCGCCGTAGTTTCCTGCTGTGATCTTCTTTACACCAGGAATTGTAACAGCTGCCTTGATACCTGCTGCTGTTGCCTTTCCGACTGCATCAACGCTTATACCATTAATAACGATCTCATACACTGCATTAACATCAGCAGGGATCTCGGTACCTTCTATCTGGTCCTTGATCGATGGACAGAATTTCTCGTTCGCGGTTGCCTTTAAGAACTTGTACTTGTTTGCGCCGGGCTTTGAACCGCTTGCAACGATGCCACCTGGGAACGGTGTGATCGAGCCTTCAAGTTCCTGAATTGCTGCAACTGCAACCTCTGCTGCCGTAAGACCGCTCATCTGGCTGTCTGCGAGCATAAAGAAATTACCGCCTGCTACTCCGTCTACTGCGCCGATCGAATGCTCAACTAAAAAGTCGCCTTCCATCATAGGGATCCTGTACATCTTCCTGCCTGCAACCTCAGTCTCAGTTTCTGTACCATCTGCAAAGAACTTGAGTTTAAAACCTGTATCGAACTGCTGCTCAGCATCTGGAAGACCATTGAACACAGCAGTTGTAGGTGCTGTTAAAATGCACTGTCCAACACGCTCAAGTAACTGTTGTTCAAGTTTTTTGTAACCGAACGTGCATATCTGGATATACACACCGGGTCTGCCATCAGGTGTCTCGGAGCCGCTAACAAACTTCTCAATACCGGCTTCTGCAGGACACATTATAACTGACGTACCAAATCCTGTCGCTTCCAATGCAGCCACCTTTGCCCAGTGCTTGGTTGCTGCTGTGATCAATACCCGTGCCACTTTAATAGGGAACGCTTCTGCATATGTATCTTCTATCTCTACTCCATTAAGTTCCAAAAAAATCCCTTCTCCTGAATATCTTATATACGTATTACAATTCAATTACACATAAAACACAATTGCAATACATATATTCTTCGAAATTTACCGACCTTAATCTTTCACTTACGACCCTGTGACATTCTCTGGTAAGCATCCTCAAAAAAGGAATACATCTCACCCTTTGAATCCGCACCCCTATACTTACCAAGATCAAAAACAGCATCATTAACACTGACAGACAATGCCTCGATCCTTGACAACCTGGAAAGTGCTGCCGCAGAAGAAGTAACTGCAACTCTGAGTTGTTCCTTGATAGATGTCTCGCCTATCTCAAAAATTGCTACAACTGACCCGGATGCGCCCCCGTCAAGACCATTGCCTGACGCATACTCACCCAGATGCTCGATCGCTGCCACAACTCTTGAAACCTCTGTTTCAGAATGTTTCCGCACCATTGCAATTCCAATATCGCGAAGCGCACCAATAACATCTTCAATACCAGAACTTCCAAGTGATTCACCAAGTTCCCGCATGCCTGATATGACTTCCCACAAAGCCTTTGGCTTCTGCCCTTTCCTCTGTTCCTGAGATGATTTAAGCCCAATATCGCGAAGTGCTGTCACAGCCTGTTTGGTTGATGCAGAAAGATTATTTTCACTGAAAAGTTTTGCAATTCCCATAAGCGCACCCTTAACTTCCAGCAATGCCATATCATGATTATTCGCAGCTGCGTCTGAACCGATGTTCTTGAGAATTGCGACAGCTTTTTCCACTGAATCTATCTGTTTCGCACCGGCTGAAATAACAGCGATCCTGTTTGTTACTGCCGCTAAATTTTGCTGTGCCTTTTCATTATGCGCATGCTTTTTCAAAGCCTCAAAAATTGAATCAATTGTAACAAGACACTCAACTGCCGCAGTTTCACTTCCGGACGTTGAGGAAGTGTAACCAATATTGCCAACAGCATCGATCACTTCATCAAGCACGTCAATTTCCTTCTCCAACATAGCCAATATACCGATCTGATACAAATGCGAGTCCAGATGTTTTGCAATTGTTATCGTGCCTTTTGATCCGGATATTATCTTTGAACCAAATCCTGAGATCGAACGGATACCAATTTTGGCGGTTGTATGATCGTGGTTTCGAATAGCACCCCTGATAATATCAATCGCAGGCTGCACAGGATCGATCGAGTACATACCAGCCGCACTTTTTCGACAGGCTTCTGTCAGGTCGTATGCAGTGGTATCACTTATAAAATGCTCAAACCTGTGGGATATATTTTCCTTATACAGTGAGTCGGCTATTATAAACCCGATCCCGCCAATACCAAGTGCAGAAACTGCAATTATTGTAACAGTGTTTGCCTGATGCGTGCCCAGGAGATTCCATGTTGATATTGCAAGTACAGCCGTGCCTAAAATGTATGAAACTCCGACAACAGCAGTCGTGTTCTTTGTAGGCAGCCAGACGCACAGCACCCACACACATGCAAATACAAAAGATATTGCAAGGTTTATCTGTATGACTGCCACATCCGCGATATTCTCACCTGTCAATAGATTCGCCAATACCGCCATCTGAATAACAAAAGCACCGATCGCAAGGTCTGCGCCTATGCCGGAAATTGGGAGTTTGAAACGGTACTTAAGAAGAATGTCAGATAGAACAAATAAAGCAATAAAACCAACTATTATTGCGGCATCTATGATATCAGTTATGAGAATCTGCATAATAGGATATATTCACGGGAATTTATTTTAAATTATGGATTGACCTGTAGATGCAAAATACTATTGTCACCTACTCCAGATAATCAAACAACGTGCTCTGCCCGCTGCTTTTTTGCAGGTTTCCGACCCTGACACCAATACGCCGAAGGTCAAGTGTCGTTTCAGAAATAAATGCTATTAACATCTCTCTAGCCGTATCCCTCAATATGTTCCTGTCAGATACATGATGATTGAGAGTCCGGCTATTGGTATGTGTTTTAAAATCTGAGGTAATGGCAGTTACTGTAACCAGTCTGAACGAAAGCCCTCTTGAATCGAGTTTGTCGATTACATCTTCCACAAGTTTATCGATGGTCTGGAATATCAATTCTGTATCCCTGCTGTTTTGAGGCAATGTCGCTATCCTGCCTATCTGTTCAGAACCACTCTTTTCTTTTACAACAGATTCATCAACACCAGCAGCTGCCTTTTTTAACCATGTACCTTTCTTTTTTCCGAATACTGTGATAAGATCAATTACATCATGAGCAGCAAGCTGTTCAGTGGTCTTAATCCCGATCTGCTCAAGTTTTTCTCCAGTCACCTTTCCAATACCCCAAAGACTGGTAAGTTCCATACCCTTGAGGAAATCGCCCACATCCTCAGGCTTGATGATGGTTATGCCATCCGGTTTCCTGACAGAAGATGCCATCTTCGCAATGAGCTTGTTAGGACCAACGCCAACAGAACATGTGATATGTTCGTGCTCCTTTACTTCTTCTTTTATTCGCATACCGATATCCTGCGCCAGTTCGAGATTTCCGTCTGTGGCTTTTGTGATGTCAAGGAATGCTTCGTCTATACTTACCTGTTCAAATGTTTTCGTACCATCAGGAGCGGTATCGGCATACTGGCGCAGTATTTCCATTACACTTTCAGAGACCGATGTGTAGAATTCCTTTCGGACAGGAAGAAAAATAGCATCAGGATCTATGCTTTTTGCACGGGAACATGGCATGCCCGAATATATACCGGCATCTCGCGCCGGATAATTGCAGGTGCTAACAGACCCACTGCCCCCACCGCGTCCCGAGTACATGCACACAACAACCGCTTTTCCGCTCAAAGAAGGGTCTTCACGCTCTTCGATCGCAGCATAAAAATAATCCATATCCACATGTATGATCGCACGTGTCATTGGAGATTAAATGAGTGAAAGATTTGTATAGTTATCTATCATCACAGAAAGCATGTAACCATATTCACAACTCTACTCCACATTTTTTGCAGAACTCTGCATCCGCATCATGCCCTTCCGCACTGCACTCCGTACATACCCTGCTTGTCGGCTTTTCCTTTGAAGCGTAAGCGATCTCGGCAGTGATAATACCTGTCGGTACTGCAATAATGCCATATCCCACTATCATGATAACAGAAGCCAGCCCCTGCCCGAGAGGTGTTTGTGGAACTATGTCCCCATAGCCGACAGTCGTAAGCGTAATCACAGCCCAATAGATGCTTGTTGGGATGCTGGTAAACCCGTGCTCAGCCCCCTCGATCACATACATGGTAGAACCAAGTATGATCACCAGGTTCACAACAGCAAACAAGAATAATGTGATCTTCTGTCGGCTGGCACGCAGAGCCTTTATCAACATGTCCGCTTCGCTAAGATAATTAACGAGTTTAAGAATACGGAATACACGAAGCAGCCGCAAAACCCTGATGACAACCAGGTACTGACTTCCCGGCAGGAATAAGCTTAGATAGGTTGGTACGATCGCCAGAAGGTCAACGACCCCAAAGAAACTGGTGGCATACTTGGCCGGGCGCCCGATAGAAATCAAGCGCAGGAAATATTCGATCGTGAACAGGATTGTGAACATCCATTCAAGCGAATAAAGCAGATCACCATGTGATGCCTTGACAGAGCTGACACTATCGAGCATCACAACAATGACGCTCAGAATTATACTGAAGATCAATGCCTCATCGAAGAATTTACCGGCAGGCGTGTCGGATTCAAATATTATCGTATATATCCGATCTCTCAAACCGTTGCCAGATCCTGAGCCCGGTGCATCGTCTTTCCACACACTTCCATATTGTCTATTGCTCATTGTCATACCTTGATGGACACAATTCACTCACAACACAAACTCCACATTTCGGTTTTCGTGCCACACACACCCTGCGACCGTGAAGTATCAATGTCATGGACAGGGCTTCCCAATCTTCCTTTCTGGCAAGGTTCATTAAATCCTTTTCTATCTTCACAGGGTCATTGTTCTCAGTAAACCCAAGCAGGTTGGATAACCTTTTCACATGGGTATCAACAGCGATCCCCTCAACAACACCATGCCCCCTTGCAAGCACGATGTTTGCGGTCTTCCTGGCAACTCCGGGAAGTGTGAGAATATCTTCCATTGTGTTTGGAACCTGTGAATTAAAATTAGAAATGATGATCTGGGCACTTTTCTTGATATTCTTTGCCTTGTTGCGGTAAAAACCTGTAGAATATATATCCTTTTCAAGATCGCTAATATCCGCATTTGCAAAATCCTCAACGCTACGGTATTTTTTGAACAGGACATCTGTAACCCTGTTGACCTGTGCATCCGTGCACTGCGCCGAAAGTATGGTGGCAACCAGAATTTGCAATGTGTTGCTGAAATGAAGTTCTGGAGCTGCATCGGGGTATTCGGCCTGAATTAGTGTCCAGATGCGGTTGAAGTTCTTTGTATTGTCTGTCATGTGATAGTGATAAAATAAAACCCAAAAAAGGTTATCTCAAATACTATTTACATTGTTGTTGCCAAATTTTTTCAAGTTCTTTTATCCAAGTACTCAATTTAGCTTCATATTTTGTATTCGACAACCATGTTTTAAAAAATCCTTTTCCAGGAATAAATTGTTTTCCTTCAACTACTAATGCAGATAATAAAATTGGTTTGGTGTTTTCATTAATCTGGTCGATTATTTCAAACAATTTATTCAGAGCCATGCGATTATTAGATGTTTCCCCAAATTCTTCCAGCACATCGCCATATGTAACAATTATCTTTTGCTCACGAAGTTTCTTTCGTCCTACTTTACTGGATAGATCCAATTCCGTATTTTGTCCATTGCATCTATTTTTTGCAACCTTGACAAGATACTCATAAACTCCTGAATATTCCATTTTTGCAATCTTCTTTTTATTTTGATTCATGACAATCCTACCTTCATCCATACCAAACTCGTCTTCTAAGATACACTATTAACAATATTAAATAAACAATATTAAATAAAAAAATCTCAACCGTTAAAGTTAGAAAAAATAAAAATAAAAATAAATAAAAAAAATTCGGGTATATTACAACCCGAAATCCACGATATTCTTGTCAGCGATGGCCTGGATCTTCTTGATCTCGGCTTCTCCGCCTTCCATTGTAAAGAGATGCTTGAACCTGCGCTGCATCTTGAGGTAGTCCTCAACAGGCTTAGGATTCTTGACCTTCCTGACCTTTGTCAACTCGCCATTCTCAATCTCGAACATTGGCCAGAGAGCTGTATCAACAGCCAGTTTAGCGATCTCCACTGTTTTTGAGGTGTCGAATCCCCATCCTGTCGTACATGGTGCATGTGCATGAACATAGGTAGGTCCCACTACTTCAGTCGCGGTCTTCACCTTGCGGATCATATCCTTTGGATATCCAACAGATGTCGTTGCAACGTAAGGAGAACCATGTGCCACCATAATTGCCGGCATGTTCTTCTTTGGACGCTGGTTACCGAATGATACTTTTCCTGCAGGACTTGTGGTAGTCGATGCATTGAATGGTGTTGCACCACTTCGCTGTACACCCGTGTTCATGTATGCTTCATTGTCAATGCACACGTATGTAAAATCATGTCCGCGCTCAAAAGCACCGGATATTGACCTCATACCGATATCAAGTGTCGCACCATCTCCGCCGATCGCAATGATCTTAGTCTTACCTAACTTTCCTTTTGCCCGCAGCGCTGCATCAACACCTGACGCAACCGCACTGGCGTTCTCGAACAGTGAATGGATCCACGGAACTTCCCAGGAAGTTTCAGGGTATGGTGTAGTCATAACTTCAAGACATCCTGTCGGACTTACCACGATACAATCCTCGCCTGCAGCCATCAAAGTGAACTTCGCAGCCATTGCATCACAGCATCCTGCACACCCCCTGTGTCCGGGAGCTAACAATGACTTTGATTTTAGACTCATATCAGATCCTCCCTCACATCAGTAAACTGGCTTTCAGTTTTAATACCTGAACTAATAACACTTTTAGCCTCATCAATAATATTCTCGATCGTACCCACAGGAATATCACGTCCTCCATGACCGATCATGTAGCCGACAACAGGAACATTGACGTCTGTATTATACAGACATGACTTTGTTTCTGTGAACAATGCACCTTCGTTAAGACCTATTGAAATATTCTTATCCAGCACTACAACTACTTTCGCATCCTTGAGAACCTTCTTGATCGCTTCTTTCGGGAACGGTCTGAATGACCTGACCTTAAGCAATCCGATCTTCTCACCTTTGCTGCGCCGTGCATCAATGACATCCTTGACAGTACCGATTATCGAACCCATTGCCATGATAATGATCTCGGCATCCTCTGTCTCGTACTCGTCAATAAGTCCGCCATAATACCTGCCGAACAACTCATTGAACTCGTTTGCCGCATCCTCGATCTTTTGAAGAGCCGTTTCCATTGCCTTCTGCTGAAGGAACCGAAACTCAGTATATGTTGATGGGTCTGCAAATGCGCCGAAACTTCTTGGATCACTTGGATCAAGCGTGAACTCAGGGTCGTATGTAGGAAGATACTTGTCCACCAGATCCTGCTCAAGCAGGATGACCGGTTCATACACATGTGATAATATGAAACCATCCATACAGACCATAGCAGGCAGAAGCACGTCCTTGTCCTCTGCGATCTTGAAAGCCTGTGCCGTCATGTCAGATGCTTCCTGCGTATCCTCTGCATACAACTGTATCCAGCCTGTGTCACGCTGGGATATTGAATCCTGCTGATCGTTCCAGATATTGATAGGTGCACTGACCGCCCTGTTTGCCACTGTCATGACAACAGGAAGGCGCATACCTGAAACATTGAACAATACCTCATGCATCAGTTCAAGACCCTGTGATGTTGTTGCCGAATATGATCTTGCGCCTGCTGCCGATGAGCCGACAAGTGCCGAAATTGCAGAGAATTCCGATTCAACATTGATGTATTCGCAGTTTTGGATCTCACCGTCTGCCATGAATTGTGAAAGGTCTTCTACAATATGGGTCTGTGGAGTGATCGGGTATGCTGAAATTACATTGGGTCTGCATACCTTGACCGAATGCGCAACCGCATACGATCCTTCAACAACCACCATCTTTGACTTATCTATTTTTCGAGTTGCTGTCATCTATTTTTCCTCCAGGACCATCTCAATTGCCTGTTTTGGGCATTCGTTCGCACATATCCCGCATCCTTTGCAAAAATCATAATCGAACTCAAAGAACCCATCATCTTTTGGAAGCACCGCAGGTTCAGGACACAACAGTTCACATAACTTGCATTTTATGCATTTGTCATAGTCATATATTGGTCTGAATGTTCTCCATCCACCTGTCTTGTTGACACGGGTTGTGCCCGGTTCGCATACTCCACCCGGTGTGATCTTCATGCTTTTGCCCCCATCATCATCTCAGATGCCTTCTGTATGGCTTCTGCATTCTTTTCTCCGACCTTTCCTGGGAAGCGCTCTTTTACAGCATCCTGAATGGATTTTGGATTGATCTCGCCGGTCGCACCTGCAAAAGCACCCAAAAGCACTGTATTGACGATCGGTCTTCCGATAATATCAAGTGCTATTCTTGTTGCATCAACGGTCATGATCTTTGCTTTTGTTTTTAGATCGAACGTCTCAGGTGCAAACTCGGTGTTGATGAGTATAATTCCATCATCCTTTGCACCGCTTGCTATGTCAACGACCTCAAGAAGTGTTGGATCCTGTACGATCACGTAATCTGGTTCATATATCTGGCTTCGAAGTCGGATGGTACTGCCACTAATCCTTGTAAATGCCTGAACGGGCGCACCTCTGCGCTCAACACCAAATGCAGGGAATGCCTGACTGAACTTGCCGTCTGCAAATGCTGCAACGGCTAACAATTCAGCAGCAGTGACTGAACCCTGACCGCCTCGACCATGAATTCGTATCTCTTTCATCTATATTCTTCTCCATGTAACATTTGGGGAATTAATTTTAAAATCGCTCTATAAAGCCTCAATATGGATAATAATTATTACAATTTACTTGCATTCAAATGTTAATTGAATGGGTGCAGTAAATACAATGTATAATGGTGTAGAATAGTATATAGTCTTTCGGTGAATCAGGCACTTATGACGTGATTTTAGTCTGTTCCAGCACACATCTCACTAATTACACCAATTATTGATTCAATGGTCTTTTTGTCATTTAATTCTTCACGTATATGTCGGCTTCCAAGCACCCCTTTTGTGAATGCCTTGGATTGCGCTTTGACATCGCCCAATGAGAATATACCATATTTTTCAAGCAATACTATGTATTCCATAAAATCATTGACCTGCTGAGTGCAGTGATCAAACTCAAATGATTCACCGTTTTCCAGATAATGCGATATCTGCCTGAAAATATAAGGGTGCCCGATCGCAGCGCGTCCGATCATTATGCCATCACAGCCCGTATATTGAAGTGCGTGTTTCGCAGATTCACCGTCCTTTATATCACCGTTGGCAATTACGGGAATTGACAATTCCTTTTTGATCGCTTTTGCATATTTAAGGCTGGAAGTACCACTATACATCTGCTCTCTTGTCCTGCCATGTACAGTGATGGCGCACGCACCTGCATCCTCGATAGTCCTTGCAATTTCCAGCGTCTTTTCCATATCATCGACCACCCGTATCTTTGCGCTTACGGGTGTGCTAATATTGTCTGTGAGACGGTTGACGATATCATAAACAAGTGATGGAAAATTGAGCAAAACCGACCCGCACTCCTGCCTGACAATAAGAGGTGCAGGGCACCCCATGTTGACATCAATAATGGCGGGTTTATATATCTCTTCAAGGATCAGGGCAGCCTCTGTGATGGTTTCAGGAGAATTGCCGAATATCTGGATGCAGAAAGGGCGCTCATCTTCACATGTCATCCCGCGCTGCATGGTCTTTTCGCCCTGCCGCACGACTGCGTCTGCACTTATCATTTCCGAGTATGTGAGAGATGCACCGTATTTTTTACACAGCATCCGAAATGCCAGATTGGTGACATTTGCCATTGGGGCAAGAAAGAGGTTGTTTGGAAGAGATATGTTTGCGATTTTCATACTTGATTTTTTTGAATATGGATTATTATTGGTGTTTGGCTTTGTTTAGGTGTGGATGGATAAAATAGTTGCCGTGAATTTGATATATACTAACATAATCCACCAAAGTATCAGAATTTCAACTGAAAGTAGGAATGTGATTGCCGTTGCTAAAACTACGTATATTTTAGAAAAAATATAAAAAGATGTTAATATATGTATGCTGAATCTTATACGCATACTTAATTGATTGTTTGAAAATAGACGAGTTGTGCAATTTATGATCAAAAATTACGGCAAATGTGGCAATGCATGCGATATATGCATAAATTTTAATTCAAATTGTAAAGGTTGCCAGATCGAGAACGAATCTGATATTATTGATTATAATTGTATAATTTATGAGTGTGCAACAGAAAAAAAGGTAAAATCATGCTTAAGTTGTGATGAATGCCCCTGCAAATTGGTCATTGGAATCTCAAGGAGTTATTGTCCCATACACACCTTAAAAATCAGAAAACTCTCCTGATATGTTAAACAATTTTACCGGATCGGGTATGAATAGACACAAATGTGCCTAAACAACCCTAATCTCAACAGACTCCCCATTCTCCACAGCATCAAGAATATCATCTGCAACATCCGAACCCAACCTTGTCTTGATATCACCATGCCGACTAACGGTCGCTGTGAAAACATACGTATCCCCAACGTAGACCTCAACATCCTGCCTAGCAAGTTCGGGAATGTTCATCACAACATGTTTCTTGGTTTGCTCAACTATGGGACGGTACCGCGTATTGCTCGCAACCTTGTGCTCCGTTTTCTCCTCGATCTTGCGGACATCGATATGTATTCCAAGTTTTCGTTCGATCTCATCGATCATACTCCCACCTTTGCCGATAATACGCGGAACATCCTGATCCAAAACCTTCACGACAGCACGACTGTCCGAGATCATCTCAACCTCCACAGGACCACTCGCATATCGTGATATCACATCTGAAACCTCACCCTCTGCAAGCCTCCATGCAGGTCTCTTCACAGTGTCCACATTACCAACAGGCATCACAACCACCTGTTCACCATAGGTGTATATCTCATACTCCGTTGTACCAGTCTCAAAATCAGATACCGTTATCACAGGTCGTGCAAGATCCTGCTCCATCATACCAGAGGGCACCTTGACCGTGAACTCAAGTATCTGCACCTTTGCGACCTCACCCCTGTCAATGAACACAACCGTATCCACAACCTGCGGGATAACACCAAGTTCCACACGCCCGATAAGCCGCTGAATGGCATCAATAGCACGGTTGGCGTGTACGACACCAACCATCCCCACACCAGCAAGACGCATATCCGCAAAGATCAGGAAATCCCGCGTTTTTCGAACCTCATCATATATCGTATGATCCGGTCGAACCAGAAGAAGCAGATCCGCAGTCTTTTCCATATCACCATCCAACGGCGCATACTGGGTTATCTCATTCGGCACCTGAAGGTCACGCGGGGATTCCATTGTCTTGACAACATACCCATTATCGTTCAGATATATCGCAACCCCTGCTGCAAATGTTGATTTGCCTGCACCCGGGGGACCTGCAACAAGGATACCTCGCTGGGCAAGTATTCGCTCCTTCAACTTATCGCCAAGCCTGTACTCATCCAGGCTTACCGAAGCTATCGGGCGCACTGCCGTGATCTCGATGTCATCAGAAAAAGGTGGATTCGTTATTGCTATACGCATATTCCGGATCTGCAGGACAGAAGCACCTTTGGATGACATTTCCATAAATGAATCCTGGTCAGCACGTGCGCGTTCTATAAGTTCCTTTGAAATTGCCTTGAGTTCATTGTAATTACACGGAGCATCCCCGATCGCAACAAACTTTACATCCCCGATGGTGCCGCGTTTTACCATTGGCACGACCTTGTTCTTGAGATGCACGGACATCGTGTCATCTCCGAAATAATCCTCGATCAGAAGCGGTCCGAACTCTTCTTTTTCCGGCGAAACCCATTCTACCTTAAGACCTTTTGATGTCGCGACCTGTGCCTGAACCCTGTCACCTGTTACAAAAACAGCATCCAACTCCACGGCTTGTGCGCGTATCAATGCATCGATACCACCGGATCGTGCAAGTTTCACCTGCTCAAGACTGGGTTGTTCGCCTACAAAAGATAGTGTGATCGCACCTTCATCCGAGAGAGTGCGCAACTCCAAAAGTTCATCCAGTCCTTTTTGACCAATCTCAAAACCACGGTTTGCCTGCGCCTCAAGTTCCGATACCACGGCTTCAGGCACAAAGACATATGCACCTGCATATTCCCCGCTTCTGACCTTTTTCGAGATACGCCCATCAATTATAACACTTGTATCAGGTACTATCCTGACTCCTGAATCGCTATCTGTTTCCATAGTAATACCTATGGCTCGAACGTATATAATCTAATTGATAAAAGAAAAAAAGTAGAATAATTATGTATCAATATACCTCATCCGGATCAAACACTTTCTCGCCAACAATATCGCCATCCATCGTACGATAGAAACATGATCTGAATCCAGTGTGACATGCGCCGCCGATCTGCTCAACCTGAAGCAGTATCGCGTCCATGTCACAATCAACCCTGATATCGTGAATGATCTGCACATGTCCTGAGCTTTCGCCTTTTTTCCACTGTTTCTGGCGGCTGCGGCTCCAGTAATGACCATGTCCGGTCTCAATGGTATTTTCAAGAGCTTCCCGGTCCATATATGCTATCATCAGGACTTCACCAGTTTTGTAATCCTGTGAAATTGCAGCGATCAATCCATCATTATCGTACTTCATATCATCAAGGTCTATCATGTTAATCACCAATTACTATATAGTATAAAAACGAAGGTGGTTAATATAACTTATATTAAATTATTAAAAGCATGCGTCTCAAGTTATAAATTTGATAACTAAAATAAATAAAGGTGAATATTATGGATTACAGTTTCGATGGTACAGGTGGTTACAAGGTTCCAACTGGAATCGCAGGATTGGATGTTCAATTAGGTGGTGGCGTCCCGCCCGGAATCACAATTTTAATTCTTGCTGAGCCTGGCGCAGGTTCAGAGATCTTTGCTCAACAATTCGCCTATGGCGGATTGGTAAACAATGAAGAAGTGTTCTATTTTTCATCAGAACACCCAGTATCGGAGATCGTAGCCGAAATGGAGGATTTTGGTTGGGGTGAAAAAGATGAACTTGTGGATAAGATAGAATTTATCGATGCGTACGCACCAAGGTTCTACAATGTGCTTCCAAGAAATCTAATGTCAAACGTTTCTGCAAAGGAGTTCTTGAAACAGGGTGCTGATTCATTGAATGTGCTAAAAACAACCGTTACCAAAAAACATAAAGGAAAATATAGAGGAATAATTGATTCAATGTCTTTTTTCTTACGATCGTATGAGTTAAATGATGTTGTCGAAACGATAGAGATAATGTCTTCTGTTGGAAAACTCTCTGGTGCCGTACAATTGATCCTGGTGACTACAGGTATGCACGATCCGGTTATAGAGAATACATTAAAACATGTATGTGACGGCGTAATAGAATTCCATATGAAAGAGCGTGGTAGTGAAATAGAACATACTATTCTGATTCGAAAGATGCGCGGTATGATCACGCCAAGCCGAACGATCTCATACAGCCTGACTCACAAGGGTGTAGAACTGGAAACTACAACACGTGTATTATAATGAACTGTTTGCTTGAACAAAGTAATGGAAACATATTTTAGTGCTACGATCCATGTGTAGTTGGTTATTATGAAACAGGGCCTATTGCAAATATTGAGAGATATTTTTTCATCATCAGGATACAATGTTACCGAATCGTATAGATACGACATGGTTGCTGAGAAAAATGGATACAAGACACTTATTAAACTTGGTGCTTATCCAGATTCTACAGATATTAAAAATTTCGCCGAGAATGCCACCGAGGGTATGGGACTTTATGTCGCAACCCATAAAATGACAGATGAACTGTACCAGTATGCTACTAATTGCGGATTGATGGTGTGGGACCGCGACGATGTTGCACTCCAGATAGGAAGGGCTGTTCTTGCTGATATTGAAGGAACCACGGCTGATCTGGAACTTATACCACCTGTTGATCAACAGGCTTCTAACCAGACCACAAGTGCTGGTTTTGGAGACGATTCTCTTTTCGGGATGTTTGGACAAGACAATGCAACAAAGAAAATGCCTGCTTCACCCAAACCTATATTCACACCACAACCACAATGGAATAAAAATGTATTTACACAGCCGGAACCGATTCAATCACCACCTACTGAACCAAGTCCACCAATGGTATTGAATCTGCATGCTGTGCCCTTGAATGTTTCAAAGGAACAAGCAATTAATATTGCTAAGCAGCATATTGGAATTGTGAGTGATGTTTATCTTAAGTTCGTACCTTTCTGGAAATATGAGTTTTCTATTGGTGTTGAACAGCAATATAAGTCAAAAATTATTGATATTTCAGGTAATGGTGTTGGATGTCTGAATGCACTGAACGGCAACAATGAAGTTTTAGAACTTAAGGAAGTTTATGATAGTATAGAAGTGCCTGATGAGACGTATGAAGTGAAGGGACCAATACTTACACGCGATGAAGCAAACAAGGACCTGCTTAAAATGATCATTGAAGATCATACTAAAGATATACGTTTCGACTCCATGTCCGGAGACACCATTATTTCAGAACACAAACTTTTCAAGCCATCTGCTGAAAATATAAATCTTGAAATCGATATGGTATATCTGCCTATTTGGGAACTGAATGGAAGAAAAAGTTCAGTGGAAATAAGCGGATATAATGCAGAAGTGTTATGCAACCCTGTGGATGAAGATGTTGAATTTATGTAAGATATGTTTGTTCGTGACTATGCGAATATTTTATATACCAATAAAACTATATATAGTTAAATAAGTCACAGTCATTTTATAAGAGTTGTTAACGAGAAAATATTAAAAAAGGTGATATCATGGTAAAAATTACAGAAACAGCAGCAGTTGAGTTAAAATCATTATTGGAATCTGAGGAGAAACAGGGCCATTCACTTCGAATATTTATCGCAGGCATGGGCTGCAGTGGCATCCAGTACGGTCTTGCACTTGACAATGAGTCAAAGGATGATGATGTTACAGTATCAAACAATAATGTAAATATTGTGATGAGCAAGGATGTTTCTGAAGCACTCAGCGATGCAAAGGTTGATTATATCGATACTGCGCATGGTAAAGGATTTGTGATAGATAATCCAAATGCTGCAAGTTCTTGCGGTTCAGGTTGCAGCAGTTGCCAATAATCGAATTAAAGTTATAAGGTGATCGAATGTTTCCGGGTATGGGCGGTCGGGGTATAAACCCCGCAAAGATGAAATCGATGATGAAACAGATGGGGATCAACCTTACTGAGATCGATGATGTTGAGCAGGTGATCATACGCACATCTGAGAAGGATATTGTGTTCAATGATGCGAATGTTTCTATTATGAATGCACAGGGTGTTGATACATACCAGGTTGTCGGAACACCGGAAGAGATTGCAAGGGAACTTGCGATACCTGATGACGATGTCAGATTGGTTGCTGAACAGACAGGTGTTTCACAAGATGCAGCCCGCGAAGCATTGAAAACCGCAAATGGCGATCTGGCAGAAGCAATTTTATCACTTTCCTGATCGTTATATTTTTTTGATTTGGTGCATTATTGCACCAGTATTTCACTTTTTTATTTTGAATCTTCGTGCTAGCAGTAGATGTATCTCTGACCAACGCCCGGATTCGAATTATTGTTGATGCGCCTCGCGCGTTCCCGCTAAAATTAAGTGATCCACTTCATTGAACG
>JAMJFS010000029.1 GCA_023544565.1 Methanosarcinaceae archaeon | reverse complement strand
CACAAAGGTGTGAACCTAGGAATCCTGCGCCGCCTGTTACTATTGATTTCATGGTAATATTTGTGTATTGTACTATTTTGGGACCTATATTTTCACTTACCGTCACTCATGTTCTAATCGCCAACTGTTAGTACATATTGTGTTAATCTTAGCGGACCCTTTTCAACAACTTGGGACAACTCTGGACGCCCATTCTTTTTGCATCATTTTTGCATCATTACGTTTATTTGAACACATACTTCAAATCTCTTTTTCCCTTACCAATGCGCTTAAGTATGTCTTTTCCTTCAAGCAAATTCAAATCTTTTGTTGCTGTAACTCTCGAAACATCAAACAACACTTGATATTCTTTATTTGTTGTACTGCCTTTTTCTTCAACATATAATACCGCTTTTATCTCTATATTATAGAAACTAATTAATTTATTATATCACAACCATTCCGGCCATGTTAAATTCATCTGTATCATAATTCCTTTCAATTCTTCATAAATTTTCCTATCTAATTTCAATATCAACACCCCATAAACCACTCCGCCAAGCACAACAGGAACCAGTGCCAGCAACACATTATTCAGCGACACGACCATCAGATACCCGCCCACAAAATACCCACGGAATGCGAGCAGAGCCACAATGACCACAGTCACGAAGAATGTACGCAACACAAAAAACGCACTAAAATACGCATCCTGTTCTTCCCCTTCACTGATACGTTTGATAGCAGCCCCGCCAAACCCCCCATCACTAACAAGATTGATGATGCCAAAATATGCCATGAATAGGAAATATCCACCAAGAATTCCTGCACCAACAGCATGCGCAAAATACATAGTGCTCAAAAAACCGATGAATGTCAATGCGATTTTCCAGATGAGCGATATGATGCTCTGTCGCCGTATCGGCTCGATGGACATAATGCGCGAGAAGATAGTATTTAATTTGAACATATTTTGTATGGTATTATTGATGTAAGGGAAATAAATAGAACGCAAAGAATAAACGATTCAAGTATCTCAACGAAGTAAATGAGGGAATATCACAACTTCCCCATATCCCCTTCAACCATCATCTTTACCAGTTCCAGAAGTCCAACCTTAGCCTCCCATCCAAACTTCTCCTTAGCCTTGCTCGGATCCCCAATGAGAATCTCCACCTCAGTTGGCCTGTAATACTTCGGATCGACTTCAATCAGAACATCACCAGTCGCAGCATCCACTCCAACCTCATCAACACCTTTTCCTTGCCATTCGATCTTGATTCCAACTTCATCAAATGCAAGCTCCACAAACTCCCGCACCGAATGCACCTCACCGGTCGCGATCACAAAATCATCTGGCTCTTCCTGTTGGAGCATGAGCCACATGGCTTCAACGTAATCTCCGGCAAAACCCCAGTCCCGCTTTGCATCCAGATTACCAAGATAGAGTTTCTCCTGCAGGCCCTTCTTGATCTTGGCCACTGCCATGGTGATCTTTCGCGTTACAAACGTTTCGCCGCGTATTGGGGATTCGTGGTTGAACAGGATACCGTTACATGCGAACATCCCATAAGCTTCTCGGTAGTTTATAGTGACCCAGTAGGCGTATAATTTGGCTACAGCGTATGGACTTCTCGGATAGAAGGGGGTTGTTTCGTTTTGTGGGATTTCCTGTGCCTTACCGTAGAGTTCGCTTGTTGAGGCCTGGTAGAATTTTGTTTTCTTTTCTAATCCAAGGATGCGTATGGCTTCTAAGAGGCGCAAAGTTCCGACTGCATCTGAATTTGCGGTATATTCAGGGGTGTCAAAGGAGATGTGCACGTGGCTTTGTGCTGCAAGGTTGTAGATCTCATCAGGTTGCGTTTCCTGAATAATCCGGATTAAATTTGTAGAATCGGTAAGGTCGCCGTAGTGCAGGAATAAATTTACATTTTTCTCGTGCGTGTCTCTGTACATGTGATCTATACGGTTGGTGTTGAAAGATGAAGATCGTCGTCTGAGGCCGTGTATAATGTATCCTTTTTTGAGGAGGAACTCAGCAAGGTATGCGCCGTCCTGGCCTGTGATTCCGGTTATTAATGCTGTTTTGGTCATGATTGTTACCTTTTATGATTGTGTATATTGTTATTAGATCTATTTTTTATAACTTTCTGCCACAGAGGACACAGAGGCCGTAGCAACATTCTCTCTGTGTGCTCTGTGCTCTTTGTGGCTATAATTTCACTCGCAAGAGATTCTACTTAATTTATTATAATGACATTCTCTTAATTCCATCAACCAAATGTTTTTATCCAAAATTGATCAATAAACCTCTTCTCAATCTCGTACTTTTTAAGTATGATAGTGTTTGAGCTATAAAAACATCTTGTAATTTTGACACTGATTTTAATTCAACTACAACTTCATCAGCAACCAAAATATTAATGCGTTGACCTTTTATTCGTTTGGATTTGTAAACAACATCTACCGCAACCTGCCGTTCAAATTAAATACCCCTTAAACTAAACTCGTGTTGAGTCAACAATAAAATATCGCTAGAGTGAATAAACGGTGCGACCACACGCGCGCAGCGCGGCACGTTCCTGCACCACGACCACTAAATACAATACGGTTTTTAAGCGTCAGCTTATTTGCTATTCTGAGAATTGTATATTTGGGCTATGGGTTTGGTAGTATTGGAATACGCCGAGCGGCGGCTAAGACTGATGTTATAGATTTTATGGAGATCCATCCGTAATTTTGGAATATAGAATATTAAAATGCGCACGATGCGTGTATCCATACCATGATAACGATGGTACGCCATCGTGATCGCCTCAGCGTACCGCTTAGCCTCATCATACACCCCGCGCGGCCCAATAGGGTTCACATTACCCCAGTATGTCTCTGGTTGTGGATTCACAAGCGGGTCGCCGTAGGTCTCGGATGTTGATGCAAGCAAAAAACGTGCGCCCTGCTCTTTAGCAAGACCAAGCATGTTGTAAGTGCCAAGGGCACCCACTTTCAGCGTTTGGATGGGCAACTCAAGATAGTCAATGGGGATGCAGGGGATGCGAGATGGAAAATGTAGTCGATCTTATCACCAAAATAAATGGGTTTGGTGACGTCGTGTTTCAGGTATGTGAACCTGTCCGAATCGATGTGCTCGATGTTCTTTGTACTGCCGGTCACAAGATTATCTATGCAGATGACCTCGTGTCCGTTTTTGAGTAAAAGGTCACAAAGGTGTGAACCTAGGAATCCTGCGCCGCCTGTTACTATTGTTTTCATGGTAATTTTCCTGTAGTTCCATACACTAACGTATTGGTTATTTACGCAACAACATTTTTTTCGTTTCTTCATCAAATTCCATATAATCGCGTTGTTTTAATAATTCGATAATATGCTCGATATCATTCAAACCAATTATGCCAATCTCCCTGCAAACAATCAAAAAAGAAATAATATCAAGCACCACAACCCCTAATTCCTCTGCGAATTCACCTGCTTTTTTGTCATTGAAAAGAAAAATTGATCCGGTCTTTAGTGCATAAGAGATTGAATGCATCTCCCCTGGACCGAGCATTGTAGACTGTATGTGTGATGGCACTTCATCCACGACCACACGTTCAATTTTCTCTGTTTTACGGATGAAGTCGTAGAAAAAAGGCGCCTTTGCAAGTTCGTTCATAACTGCTTGCGTAACATATATCGTATCAACACCAAATACTTCATAGATCAAGCCAATGCGTTCAATCTTGTAGAGTGTGCTAAGGAAGTCAGTATCACAAACCAACCGCATTTAATTGCCCCTAATCATATCCAAGACCGCATTTGAGCGGTCCCTCGTCTTTGAAATTGAAGTTCCTATCTTAAGTTGTACCCCATGCTTAAATAAGATATTTTTCATATCTTCAATACTGGTTCCCACAATCTCTGCAGCCTTTCCAAGCGAGACGTCCTCATTTTCATAAAGCCTGCATGCTATTGATATCCGTAGTTCCATATGAGATGATAGCAGTGTATTGATCGCATCAACAATAAAAGTACCTTTGTCCTTGTATAATCCCAACTCAGTGATTGCATCGAGTTCTTTCGCAATTTGAGGCGAAGGTGTAAAAGTGATTGCTTCAGACATATTTATACTGTATATAAATCTAGGTTCATGTAAGTTATCCAAGAGCGAGATCTAAATGGAAATCATGTCCGATAAGAGAAACAGAGTAATTAACAACTTATGCACTTTTCCACACAATTTTGGAAATCCCCAATTGTTGAATACCCGTTTCGAACTCTAAAACTCTATTGATGAAGAATCCCCTATATTCAATGAATTGTGCTTACCCACAAGATTCGTATCATCCCCGACGATAGATGACTGCAGATTCACTTTAGATATATGTGTCCTTGAGCCAATAACACTGTCCGAGATGATCGAATTCTCAACAACCGTATCGCTTGCAATCGATGCATAAGGTCTAACAACCGAATTCACGATACTGACATTCTCTCCTATCGCCACAGGATGTATTATCACAGAATCCACAACTTCGTAGGTCTCATCTATATCTTCAGTCTCATCCAGCAACACACGGTTGGTCGCAAGAAGCGATTCCGCATGCCCGCAGTCGTATTAATTGGATACCGTGAATGTCTTAAATCAACTCCCGCGCCTGATCATCTCCTGAAGGGCATCGGTCAATTGGTACTCTCCACGAGAATTAACATTATTCTCAAGCATCCATTCCAACACCTCAAAGAGCATCGGCGTATTCTTAACAAAATAAACACCCGCGATACCAAGATTTGAAGCTGAATGCTCAGGTTTCTCCTCAAGATGCTTAATGCATGATGTATCAGGTTCAAGTTCAACAATACCATACTTTTGTGGCTCGTCCACTTCCCTTACCCCGATAGAACCTGCACAGTGTCCATTCTTAGCATGTAAATTGTAAAAATCCAGATGCCCGGATTTGAATATCATGTCTCCAAGTGCGATCATAATATCAGAATCGCCCACGATGTCACGAGTTATATATATCGAATGCCCAAGACCGAGCCTCTCCTGCTGGTCAACATATCGTATATTGAACACATCTTTGTAATGTTCATCCACATACGAAATTATCTGCTCTTTATGGTATCCAACGACCAGTATTATCTCTTCAGGTTCAAGATCAACCATGCGGTCAAGGATATGTCCAATGATGGGCTTGCCTGCGATATACACCATCGGTTTTGGTTTAGTATGCGTGTGCGGAAACAGACGTGTTCCGGTTCCGGCTGCTGGGATGATGACCTTCATTTTTTACCTCTGGTTTAAATTAACATGTCTAAATGTATATATAAACGGTGGAAAATGGTCTGCCCAATACATCCATAGCGCGCGAGAGCGCAGCGTTGCTCATATCTGCTAATGTGTATAAACAATGATCCAACGATCTTAAACCAATTCAACCAACACACGAGCCGTATCACGCACACTATCTGCAGAATTATATGATGGATTCTATCCCAGTTCCTTCAACTTATCAACTGCAAGCAACATTCGTGGAACATCACCTTTCCACCCCCGCCTCCCACCAGTGTAACTGAACTCAACATCCTTTAGCCCCATCTCCTCAACAACAATTCTGGCAATTCCCGTAGTATCGATGGTGTCTTCTGACCCCACATTAAAGATGTTCACAGTTTCGCCGATATGATCAACCGCAAACAGTATCGCATCAACACAATCGGTGACATGCAGATACGACTTTGATTGTCTTCCGTCTCCCAGTATCTCAAGATGCTTTTCATCGTATCTCAATTTTTCAATAAAATCTACAATAATACCATGTGTTCCCCGGTCACCAACGATATTCGCGAACCTGAATATCCATGAATGTATATCGAATGTGTGGGAATATGAAGTAATAAGTGCCTCACATGCAAGTTTTGAAGCTCCGTACAATGATATTGGTACAAGCGGTCCATACCCTTCAGGTGTAGGAATCGTCATTGCTTCGCCGTACACAGTTGAAGTGGATGTGAATGCAATATTGGGGACACCATTCTTGCGCATTGCTTCAAGCAGGTTGTAAGTGGCAGTGATATTCTGGTCGAAATGAACCTTCGTATCCACAACACCCAATCGAACATCAGGATTTGCAGCCGCATGGTACACAAAGTCAATATCCTGGCATGCTGCATCGATCTCATCGGTGTTTAGCAGGTCACCTTTGATGAGTGAAAAATTTGTATTGTCGAGATGATGCTCAATGAACTCCATCTTCCCGGAACTCAGGTTGTCAAACACAACAACCTCGCATCCGGTATCCATCAACCGATCAACGATGTGACTTCCAATAAACCCCGCTCCACCGGTAACCAATATTTTATCAATTGATCGTTTTTCTGTTATATTTTCACTCATACTAATTTCCTAAAGTTGGTTATATCTTTAAATGTTCATTATAAATTTGATGTAACATTGGCAAATGTAGCAATTTGCGGTATCAAACCCGCCCATACTCATCATCGAACCGAACGATATCATCCTCATCAACACTTTCTCCAAGTTGCACCTCAATGATCTCAAGCAGTATCTTTCCATGGTTTGAAAGCCTGTGTTTCTCCCCAGATCGTATAAATGTACTCTCACCTTGCCGCAAGAATTGCTGTTTTCCATTAACCTGCACACATGCCATTCCCTTAACAACAACCCAGTGTTCACTACGGTGGTGGTGCATCTGTAAACTAAGGGTTCTTCCAGGCATGACCATTATGTTCTTGATCTTGTGCCTTTCTGAACTCTCAAGGATAGTATACGAACCCCATGGTCGGTACACGGTCTGCTGGAATTGTGCACGTTCATCATTCGCATCCTTGAGTGTAGTAACGACATCCTTCACTTTCTGACTGCTCTTTCGAGGGCAGACAAGCAGTGCATCAGGTGTATCAACAATAACCATGTCGTCAACATCTATCAGTGAAACGATCTTGTTCGGTTTTGAGTATATAAGGTTGTCAGTCGAATTGATCAGGAAATCATCACAATCGTAGACAACGTTCCCTTGCTCATCTTTTTCATTTTCGTCATACAACGCATCGAAATTACCGAGGTCGCTCCATTTGTGGTCAAGTTTGACAACAGCCACCCGGCTCGATTTCTCCATGATTCCGTAGTCTATTGAGATAGACGGCAGGTTCAGGTAAAGATTTTTAATATCAAGCGGCATATCACTTGTCATCTTAAATGCTTCAAAAATTTCAGGAGCATGCTCTTTCAATTCAGTAAAGAATATATCGGTATCGAAAAGGAACATTCCGCTATTCCACAGGCACCCTTGTTCGATATATTTTTTAGCATTCTCAAGGTTAGGCTTTTCCATAAAATCAGAAACCGTATAACCAACATCAATCGTCTCTGCAGGTTTTACGTATCCATAACCTGTATGTGGTGATGTGGGTACGATTCCAAAGGTCACTAGGTGATCAGATGCCAATTTCTCTGCACTGACGATTGTTTCCATTGCTTTTTTGTCGAGTATGTGGTCTGATGAAAAAACACCAACAATAGATCTGCCAAATCGTCTATTGATCTCTCGCATTCCAAAACAGATTGCAGGGAGGGTATTCCTACCTTTGGGTTCGATAAGTACATTATCAGCCGAGATGTCATATTCGAGTTCTTTGATCTGCCCGATCACAAAAAACTTCTGGGATTCATTTGTAACAATGAAGATATCGAATATTTCTGATATTTCAAGACACCGCATGAACGTATCCTGGAACAGTGATGTTTTGCCGAGTTTTAAGAATTGTTTTGGATATTGTTCACGGCTGAGTGGCCACAGGCGTGTGCCGGAACCACCGGCGAGTATTATGGATTTGATGGTTTTCAGCTCCTTTTATCAGTATTATCTAATTTGTATGAATTATAAGCTTATATCAGTACAATTTGAATTTTACAATGTAATACTTTCAATATGACTTCGCACATATTTAATTGCTCGTGAATGTTCGATTATGTTATCATGCCAATCATCATTTCGTATATTTATCATGTCCTGTCGCTAATTACATACACCACCGCACCAACTACAAGTACACTCCAGTAACTGATCAACCTGTCCAGCAGTGCTATTGATGTGCCGACAGCAGTGTCAATTCCCATGATTGCCAGGATGCCGACGATAGATACTTCTACAGCACCAAGACCGGCGGGTGTCAGTGGGATTGCGGTCAGTACTGATGCTGCCAGAACAACAAATATAATTACAGGCAGACTCAGGTCCACTCCGAGTGCTTTTGTAACGAGTAAAAACCGTCCGGATTCCAAAAACCATGAAATGACGGTCAAAATTGACACATTCACAAAGGTGTTTGGATTTGAAAATGAATCGTAAACGCTTTTGTGCAGGTTCTCAAAGATTATGACAAATTTGTTTGGAATGATCTGCATAATATTGTTTTTGAAAACTTTCAATAAAACTAGTCCAAATATCAAAAGTCCGAGCAGGATATACCCCACCTCAAGGGACTGCAGGATCTGTCCGGGTATTTTATCCTTAAAAAGAATCGCACCACTGACGCTTAATAATATAAGCAGGACCGTTATATCAAATATACGTTCGACTACGATTGTGCCAAGCGAAGTTGAGATCGGTGCACTGTTATATCTCTTAAGTAGATAGCTTCTGTAGACATCACCGATTTTTGCTGGAACGATGCTGTTGGCGAACCATGATAAAAATACCATTTCTGTAAGTGCAGATGTACTGGCCCGTATCTGTATCGTATTCAGTAGTTTTTTCCATCGAAGTCCACGAATATAAAAAGAGGAGTAATGTACTACAATAGCAAGAATATATATAGGTAGATTTAGATTTTTTGTTACTACAATAACATCGTTGAAGTCTACATTCTTTATTAGAAGATATAGAATCGAGAAGGATACGATAAATGAAAAAATCGTTTTTTTGTTTAGCAGAGTTCGGAAATCCAGTGGAGTTTTGTTATTCATTGAGTATCATCCAAAGATCTAATAAAAATTGACAAATACTACCAAATTACTTTCAAATAACATTGTACAATAGTATATCACAAACATTTGATGCAATTGTATATATAAAAGCTTATTTAAGGTTTAAACGTTTATTGCTGTTGGATCTAGTAATTGTGATCATTTCCATACTTTTATATGGTAAATTTACAAAGAAAAAAGTCCCATATCCTTAATGGAGTATTAAAATGAGAGTTTTAATAATTGGTATAACAGGGTTAGCAGGACGTCATTTATACAACTATCTCGTTAAAGATAAAAAGTATGAGATATGTGGGACATACAACCAAAATAAAGAATATGCAGATGCTTTTACCGATGCAGAACTTTTCAAGTGTGATATAAATGACATTTGTTCAATAGAATCCATTATTAAACAATGTGAGCCTGAACAGATATTTCATTTTGGGGCCTATGTAACTGTACACAATTCATTTAACAATCCCATACCAATATTCCAAACGAATGTTATGGGAACTGTAAATGTATTAGAATCTATTCGAATGGCTGATATGGATTGTAAAATATTGATCAGCGGTTCGGCTGAAGAATATGGAAAAGTTTCACAAGATATGATGCCTATTAAAGAGACGTATGCTTTAAACCCAGTTAGTCCGTATGGATTAAGCAAAAAGATGCAGGAAGAAGTGGGATTATTGTACAATAGAACATACGGATTAGATGTTGTTTTAACCAGAACATTTCATTATTCTGGTCCACACCAGCCTTTGGGATTTGTATTTCCTGACTTTGCCCATCAGATAGTCGATATAAAAAATGGTAAGCAGAATCACATCAAGGTTGGAAATCTGGATGCAAAAAGAGACTTTACAGATATAAGAGATGTGGTTTCGGCATATTCTGCTCTTATGGAAAAAGGAAGGACTGGGGAAGTATACAATGTTTGTAGCAGTCAATCGGTACCCATAAAAAAGATATTGGATATGATGGTATCTTATTCGGAAGGCGATATTGAAATTGTAGTGGATGAAACAAAGCTTCGTCCATCCGATATTCCGAATTTTGTAGGCGATAATGGTAAATTGAAAAAAGATACTGGTTGGCAGCAACATTTTTCTTTAGATGATACTGTAAAGGACGTACTGGGTTTTTGGACAATAATTGATGAGGACATGCTATGAAAATACGAATTCCAGTAGGCGATTTTAAAATTGATGAAGATGAAAAAAATGCCATATACGAAGTGGTGAATGGTGGTAGAATTTCGGAATGGAAAAAAGTGAAGGAATTCGAAAAAACCTTTTCTGATTATATTGGTACAAAATATTGTCTGGCAGTCAGTTCCGGAACTTCCGCTCTGATTGTTGGATTGCTTGCATTGTTATATGATGAAAGGTTTCCAAAAGCAAAGAAGGGTGCCAAAATCATTACCAGTCCAATCACCTATGTTTCTACAGTTAATGCCATTATCCTTGCTGGCTTTGAACCCGTTTTTGTCGATATAGACAAAAGAACGTTCACACTTAATACAAAACAAATTGAAAACGTAGTTTCGGAATCACCAAACGATTTTGCCGGAATTTTACCGGTTCATTTGATGGGGTATGCAAATGATATGGACGTTGTAAATGAAATTGCACAGAAGCACTTTCTTTTTGTGTTCGAAGATTCCGCTCAGGCACATGGAACAATGTATAAAGGGAAGAAGGCAGGATCTTTAGGGTTGTTATCTGATTTTTCATTTTACATTGCACATAATATTCAGGCTGGTGAAATGGGTTGTGTAACAACTGACGACCTCCAATTATACAAATTGATGAAACAACTCAAATCTAATGGTAGGCTTTGTAGTTGCGAAATTTGTACCCGAAATTCAGGAGTATGTCCCGGAGCAACAAAATATTCCGAGTTGGGAGACTATGACCCACGTTTTACTTTTGAACATGTTTCATACAATTTCAAAACAACTGAATTCCCGGCAGCTTTAGCGGTATCTCAGGTTAAGAAGGCTGATATTATATTCCAGCGCAGGCAGGATAATGTCAAATATCTGAATAAAGGGTTGAAAAAGTTTGAAGATCGGTTATATTTGCCAGTATTTGATGAAAATGTAAGTTATTTGGCGTATCCAATAATAATTAAGGAAAACAGTCATATCGAAAGGAAATGGATTCGAGATGAACTGGAAAGCAGAGGTGTAGAAAACAGACCGCTTTTTGGTTGCCTTCCAACTCAGCAACCGGTTTTCCAGCATCTTAAAAGCAAATATCAGGAAATATTACCTGTTGCCAATTACGTGGGTGAAAATGCATTTTACATTGGGTGTCACCAATACTTGGAAAAAGAAGATCTGGATTATGTGATTGAAGTTTTTAAGGATATATTGGGGTGATTTGGTAACCAACGAATATTGTCCAAAAAAATCAATACTGTTAAATAGTTTTGTTTTTTTTAAAGATAAAGATTCGAGTTTAATTCAATGATATTTTATGTAAATATGTAATAATTAGAATATGGTGCTGAAGGTAGATTACATGGGAAAAAGCAAAAACCGAAGAAAGAACAAATCACCGTCTGAAAAAAACATAATGGTTTATGTGCAGGATTCACAGTTGCAATCACCCTTAATTACTATATACAAGAAAATATTAGCAGATCGATTTATTTTAATTTTAATTGCAATAACATTACTTGGTGCATATTTACGTATCCATAACTTAGGCACTCAATCAATATGGTTGGATGAAGGTGCAAGTTATCGCTACATACAGGATACACTTATGGGTACATATAGAACAGCGGTAAGTGCAAATGAGGCTCCAATTACATTTGTTCTGCTGCATTTAATGAGTTACTTTGGAACAAGTGAATTCATGCTCAGGTTCCCATCAGCAATATCTGGCATTTTGACAATCCCTGTCATATATTTCGTAGGTTCAAGTTTGTTTGGTAAAGAAGAAGGTGTGATAAGTGCATTTTTGTTATCTATTTCTATGATGCATTTATGGTATTCACAGGAAGCGCGGATGTATGCCCACATGACCTTATTCTCTCTGATGTCATTATATTTTTTCTACCAGGCAAATAAAGAAAACACAAAAAAACTATGGGCATATTATGTAATAGCAACTTCACTTGCATTTTATTCTCATTATTATACAGTTTTCGTGATTATCCCGGAAGTATTCTATTATTTAGTAAGTCAGATAGTTGTACCATCTGTAAATAAACGAAAACTGTTCATAAGTGACCCAAAAAATATCCGTTTATTTTCTATTAGCATGGTTGCACTTTTCATATGTATCCTGCCATTTCTTACAATATTTGTAAAACAAGCATTATCTCGTGTGTCAAGTGCGCCAACATGGGGGATGCAGCAATCTCTGAACTTTATACCAAGCATGCTAATACAGTTCAGTACTCAAAAATCGGGGACAACATCTTTGATTTTTATATTAATATTTGTAATCGGTTTGATTGCAGCTGCGCTAAGGCAGAAAGAACAATTCACATTTCTTGGTATTTTTTTAGTTATACCATTAACAGCAAGTTATATACTGGCTGGAAGTATGCCATTTAGTCCAAGGTATCTTTTATTTTTATTGCCTGTATATCTGATATTAGTTTCACGCGGCATAACAGCTATTGCAGGATTCTTTTATTTATCAAAGGGTAGCTCGAGCAAAGACACAGTCAAAAAGCGACATAATGCAATGATTTTGGTGGTTCTTTTATTTGCTTTAATTAGTCTTCCGTTAATTACGGGATACTATAATAGTATTCAAAAGAATGATTGGCGAGTTACTTCTGAATACCTGCAAACCGTCACTCAACCCGGTGATGCTATAGTTACTCTGCCGGGTTATATGTCGCAGCCACTGGTGTATTATTATGACAACAGTAGTGATGAAACAATGCTTGTATCATCCTCATATACAAACGATGGATTATCAGATACTGTGAAAAATTATAATCGAGTATGGTTCTTTGTAACATGGGATATAAGTGCTGCAAATCCAGATGGTTCTGCACTTCAATGGTTGCAAAACAATGCCACTTTCGTGAATCAGATAACAGGAATATACATTTTTACGTATCCAACTGTAACATGATGTTAATGTACCATATAGCGCTTCAACTATAATTATAATTATAAAAATAGAAAACATGGAGTTTTAGATTGGCAGAAGGATGTGAACATATTGCTTTCAGTAGTTATACCAACATATAATGAATCGATGAATATTACAAAACTTGTAACGCTTATAGATTCCATACTGGTTGAAAATGAGATTGATGGCGAAATAATTGTTGTTGATGACAACAGTCCGGATGGAACGGGTGATGTTGTTCGAGAATTGATGGTTAATTATCCACATTTACGTCTATTATCCAGAAAGAAAAAGGAAGGATTGGGTGTGGCACATATGGCGGGGTATGCAGAAGCTCATGGTGATATTATTGTATCGTTAGATGCTGATCTGTCTCATGATCCTAGAGAAATTCCAGTTATGTTGAATCGGATCAAAGATGGATTTGACATGGTAATAGGTTCAAGATATGTCAAAGGCGGGAAAGTTGTGGAGAAACCTCTATTTAATGTAATTGCCAGCAAAGTTGCTGGAATACTGGCAAAAGTTGGTTTTGGAGTTAATATAGACGATTTTACAAATGGATACCGGATGTTTAAGAAAGAAATATACGAATCAATAAAAACACATGATTATTCAAAGGGGAATGTGTTCCTGGCAGAATTTGTCTATTATGCTCATAAAAATGGTTACAAGGTGATAGAGATTCCAACGACATTCGTTGAACGAAGTGCAGGAGAAACGAAGACCAATGTCATGCGAGAGGCTAAGGCACTTATAAGATCAATAATAAGAGTTCGGATGGAAGGGGAATGAAACATGTCACATTTAGATACGGCAAAAAGATTATGGGGTAACCTTAAACGATCATTTGATAATATTGTGAACTTTGAGTCTCCAAACACAGTTCGATTGATCTTATTTGTTGTTCTGATTGCAGCAGTGTCATTTAATTATTTCACTGATCCCTATCAGTGACACTATACCATTGATCAAGATTTAGAAAAACGTGGAAATCACTTGATTATGGTATAGTGTCAAAAGGAACAAACAATAAATATTAATCTTGATAGGGGTTCAAGTTTTTTTCACGGAGAAACAGAGACACGATTTTAGTTTGATTGTTATGGATTCACAGAACATAAGGTATGGTGATAATTATATGGAGAATAAATCTCACAGTCCCAGCATTCGAAAAATGAAAAATGATGCTCAAGGTGGCGAAACAAATTCGTTGCAAAATGAAACGAAAATTGATTTAAAAGACAGTTTGTTTCTAATCATCATTTTTGCATTGATTGCAATTTTTTACAGTTTTTGGACTATAAGTGCACAAGGTCTGTTGCCAGGCGATAACCGTGACATTATCTCGGAATCGATCAGTGCAGCATCATTAGTCAAATCGATATTGGAATATCATCAGTTTCCATTATGGAATAATTATTGGATAACCGGACTTCCAGAGTATGCAAGTTCAGCATCTACTTTTTATTATCCATTTGCAACATTGTTTTATTTGGCATTTGGTACGCCTGATGCATATCATTATATAATACCGTTTCATTTATTTCTGAGTGCATTTGCCTTTTGGCTTTTTTCCAGTACTATAACTACTAATAAGTCTATTAGGTTATATGGATCAGTAGCATACATGTTGTCAGGCGCTATATCAGCCAAAATTAATATGGGGCACATGGCTATGTTTATGGCTCACCCCTATGTTCCTCTTTCTATGTTTTTTTTGATTAAAGCATATTCAACAAAAAATATTAAATACATGATTTTGTCCGCACTATCAATGTCTATGATCATGTTCACAGGTGCGATATACTTTGTAGTGTTTTTCATGTTTTTATTTGTGGTTTATGCTTTTACAAAAATTGTGGACGTTGATGATCTAATAAATAAAAAAATATATATTGATAAAAATAATATTAAAACATCGGTAGGTATTTTTATATTATTCATAATGTTGAGTGCGGTCAAGTTAATTCCAACGTTATTGTTTGTTGGCAATATCGTTAGAATAGATCCGATTGATCCACTTGAAGGTGGAATTTTATTTAAGGACGCAGTGACTTTTTTTTTGACGAGTGGAGGATGGGAACGTGATTTTTATTTAGGTTTTATTCCCTTGTCATTGGCTATAGTTTCAATATTTCACAAATCTAAAGAACGATATTACATTTATATTGGTATATTTGTATTTCTGATATGGGCTAGTGTAAAAAATTCGTTTTTTTGGTGGATACATTTGTTTCCAGTATTAGATTCTATGCGAGTTCCATTTAGGTCACTCGGTTTTGTCAGTTTCCTTCTAATTGCTTTAGCAATGTATGGTTTTGAAATTATATCTGATACATGTGAAAACTCAATAAAAAGCAGGAATCTCATAATTTTGTCTGTATTATTTTTAATATTTTTCGAAATGCAAGAATTTGTGCTTAATTTTATGGTTGGTTATAATGGTGGGGCTAGAATTGGTATAGTTCTCACTGTATCTATTTTTTTAATAGCATCGTGGGTATTTATTCAAAAAAATAATTGGAATATAAACACGAAAAAGATAGTATTTGTCATGATGTCATTCACAGTTTTGGCATTGGTAATGAATAATATTGTGTTAACTGCGCCTGAAGAGAATCCCTTAAACGATCCAACCGTGCCAGAAATAATGCAAGCAATAAAAGATAATAATGTAGGCGCCAATACTCAAATATGGGTCTCGACAAATGGTTGGCCATATCAGCACCAAGAATTTGCATATCATGCAGTGAAAAATGACATTCATATCGTGAGGGCTTATTATTCATATTTCCTAAAAACCATGCCATTTTCTATTAACATAGGCAATCAGATGTATTATGTTGCTAATTACCTCATTGATACACAATATTTAGAAACAGGAGTTAAAGCCGATATTGCAGGCATGGAAAAAATTACTGAGATCAATGGAGTTTCGGTCTATAAAATAGAAAATAGTTTGCCAAATGCATTTATTGTGAACGGAAATGATATTCAATCTTTGCCGATCAAATACTTTTCACCAAACAAAGTGATTGTTGATGGTTCAAAAATAGGGCAAGGAGATTTGGTAATTCTAAAAGCGGCATATTATAATGGTTGGAAAGCAAGCGGAAAACCTGCTATCAATACGGGAAATATGGTGGCAACAACCGCTGAATCAAGTAATGAAGATATTACTTTTTATTTTGATCCAATTGACTTTAAGATTGGATTTGCTATATCGTTGATCACACTTTTGTGTTGTATAATAATATTATTGCGAAAAGGCCGAGTTTCCATTTAGATTAAAAGCAAAGAATAAGAACATAAACGCATTGATGCAGACCACATTATGTTTTCAGAATTAAGATGCATCCTATTACAATTGTAAATATTCCCCCCCATCTTGTAAGTGAAATATATTCGTGGAGGAATATAGTTGCAAAAAGAGCTGTTATTACGTAGCCTAAACTCAATAATGGATATATGTAGCTTACATTTAAGCTTGACAATGCTCCAAGCCACAAAAAAGCTGAAATCATATATAAAAGTAAACCAACAACCACATATAAATTTGAGAACATGTTAATGACAGTGCTACCATTTGTTAATTGTGACGCACTATTTATCGTTTCAATCTGTGACATTCCATTTTTCATGGAAATTTGTCCAAATGCACCAAAAATGATACATATTGCTACTAATGTAAGCGCAAGCATTTCTTTTCTCCTGTTATTATTATTCATCATATTAATCCTTTTTTTCGCATACAGCTATAATACTAACACCACAAGGCAGATTAATTTTATTTGAAATCAAAAAGTCTTCAAATCTCATAACTTTTATTAGTGTATAGTTTATCAGAAAAGGCAATTTTTTCACATCTGATTCATTTTGGTCTGTTTTCCTGATTTTGTTGATCAACCTTATAGCTGTAATTGGGGGTAGCATAAAAAAGTTCCAATAGCTAATCATGCGGATTGAAAAATTATGTTCAAGTTTATTTTTTAATTCTTTTTTACGATATCGTCTAAGATGATGCAGTACATCGTCATGCTGGCTCCACAGAAATTTAAATGCAGGAACGGTTATAATTAAAAAACCATTGGGCTTTAATATTCGATAAAATTCACTCAAAGCGTCTTCATCATTAAGGTGTTCAATTACATCTAATGCAACGATTAAATCAAAGGTTTCTTTATCAATTGGCAATTTTTCGGCATCTGCTAAAATAAGTGGATTATGAGTTCGTCTCTTACAAAAATCTAATGCATTTTTTGAGAAGTCGATTCCAGTTACATCACCATACTTTGAAATCGATTTTAGGTTTGTACCAGTTCCACACCCGACTTCAAGTATTTTAGAGGTGTTGCTTAGTTTTTTTATTTGGTTATCTACAATTAATCTTTTTACAACCCACCACCAATATTTCTGCTCGAATTGATCCATTTTTGAGTATTCATTTATTTCCATAATCGTACCCTTATAAGTGATATCAGCATATTTGGTGCATTTTTTAATCTGAAACTAGATCCTTCTGAATGGCCCCATTCAATTGGATATTCAACAATTGTGCAACCATTTTTTTTCAATTTCCATAATAAATCTACATCAAATTCAAATCCAGTGGCAACCAATTTATCCAATATCAATTCAATTGCTTCTTTTTTGAAAACCTTTGCACCACATTGTGTATCTTTAAATGGAAGATTGAACATTAATCGTACAAGAACATTGAAACTTTTGCTGGTAAATCTTCTTTTAAGTGGCTGTTTTACAATAATCTTTGATTCATTCAATCGTCTGGATGCAATTACACCGTCAACGTTGGGGAGTTCATCAATCATTGAAGCGATTTCTGAAGGTTTGACTGATTCATCAGCATCTACAAATCCTATAATCTCTCCATTAGCAACCTTAAACCCCTCTCGTATTGCACCCCCCTTTCCCAGTCGGCTATTAAAATGCAAAAGTTTAATATTCGTATTACTCTCGAACATGGATTTGACAATATTTGGAGTGTTGTCTGTACCATCACAAACAACAATAATCTCATAATCGGGAAAATAATTGCAATACTGTGAAAGCATTGTGAAAATTCGTTTTTCTTCATTATATGCAGGAACAATTAGTGATATATTATTATTGTTTTCCACGGAGTTCATGATGCATTTTCACGTTATGCTATTATATATAATTATCAAAAAAGTATTGATGCAAAACAACAACCCTTAAATATTCAGTGTCCGTCTAAAATGTCACTTCAAAAGCGTGTACGATAAAACGGGTGGCCAATTTCCTTATGCAAAAAACAGAAACATCTTTCCTAAAAAACACTGATGCCTACATCCCCTTCGCCGTCATCGGCATCTTCATAGTTCTCGGTGCAACTCTCACATCTGTCTATTTCGTAAAAATGGATTATGAGATCGCCCAAACCATTTACGACACCGACCTGACAAACCCAAAACAAACCGCCACCAATCTTGCAGCCGCAGACCTCTCCCGTTGCCTCAACTACGCAGGCATGGAAGCTCTCAAATGGCAGGGCGAACATCCCATTATCCAGCCGGACGGCGCACTGGTAGAACAAACATCGGTGGACGGTTTTTTAGCCACGCTCGGTACACGTGATATTGAACCCGGTGACACAGTAAGGGTCAGCATCGATCTGCCGCGTGACGTATGGGGCAATATCGAATCGTTATGGAAGGACAAGAGTGTGATCCTTTCAGTATATGACTCAAATGGGGTAGTAATTGGAAATGTGGACTACGGCGAAGCCGTAGGCATTTTTCACACCACAGGGTTTGATGAGTTCATCACACTCCCTGATTCGGCATCTGTTGGCTATGGCTATATTGAACTTAAATGCGGCGGGGTCGGTAAAGCGACAGATTGGTTCACCATCGGCACGAGCCCGATCAAGGACATCACAGCTGAACACCTCAACAACTTAATAGCAGCCAATTACCAGTACAACCTCCATACATTCGACCAATACGCGATCAATGTTGAGCCTGATATCAAGCCCGAACAAATTATCATACGGAAAGTGAATGGCACGCTTGACCGTGAGATCGATTCCACGGACAAGGTCTATACCATCTATTACACTTTCGAGATCAATGACCTAAACTATACCCTTGTTGACCTTGTGACGAATGAGACCACCAATCACACCACCACGATTTCTTCCCTTATCACATCCCGGGAACCCCTGCTCGCAGAACTTACGACCGAATATGAGAATGAACTCAAGAGTGGCACTACACAGAATATCGTTCTGGGCGCCGCAAACATCCGCACTTTCTCATACGGTCCATGGCAGCATTATGCAAAAGGACCGCTTAACATTCTTACAAACCCGGCGCTTGCAAGCGCGATAAATGCCGGCACGGTTTACACGCAAAAGAAGGTGTTCGATTCGGTAGACCCATGGTCCCTCATGTTCACTACCTATTACAACGGCAAGGTGTTGTACCAGGACGTGCGCGGTGATGCCGGATCATACGATGCTGAAAAGTCCGTCAGTCTCACGACCACGTATGATAAGTTGGCAGCCGACAAGTCCTTCAGTATCGATGTGGAAGGCGGCATTAACGATTCAATGGCTGATTCTGGTACAACACTTGCGCAGGTTTCCGATGATTCTGAAATAATTGTGGCAGCATCCGATTACACTCAGGGTGTGCTTGACGGCTGGGCGTTCAATGACAGATTGGACCAATGGTCAGTATCGAACGATCTATTACACAACATCACGAACGAAGTGTACAGGGCGGGTGTACAGGCACAGGTCACACGGGATGGGTTTGACAGCATCATGTCATCCGACCCGGACATTTCAGCAAGTTCCGGATCGGTATCGTACAGCGCAAATACTGTCAGTTGGAGTGAATCGTATGCGGTATCAGGCAGACATACCGGAGCGCTTGTACCATCATACAACTGGAGCGATTCGGAAGCGAATTCATATTCTCAGTCGGTAAGTCCGTCTATCACTCCGCCCCGCGGCAGTGTATCTTCATGGAGAATTACCGGTGCTTCGGTTAGTTTAGGGTCAGTGGATGCGACGGATGCAAATACAAATCCATCCTATACCCACGCAGGTGGCGACAACGTCACTGATATCCAGCGCACAGATGGCTATCTGGATTGGGAGAAACATAAGTTCGACTGGCTGATAAGGTATGATGTCAGTTATAAAATCAAAACCATCTGGTCGATCAATTACGATTATGATTATACATATGCTTGGACGACGGAATATGAAGTAATAGAAGGCAATACAACAAGAACAGTCACTGTTCATCATTCCAGAGATGGCAGCGGCTCAAGTTCAATATCAACAAGTAAAGTGGATTCTGAATCATTGTCCCACACTGAAACAGAGACGGAACACCTAAAGATCACCTATCACAAACGCCCTCCAACTGGCGGTTATCTGGGATTGGAGATGTATTCCGATCCCATTGCGCGCGAGTACAGGGAGACGACTGTGAATGTGAGTGGAGTTGACAAATTGGATACAGGGTGTTCTGATGCTGCGGACAAGTATTCGGCGCAGTATGTGAATGTTCATGATATTGAGAGCAAGCACTGGCTGTTCCCTGATGAGTTTTACATGCCAGTACACAATGTACAGTGCGATGTACCTGAATGGTTACATAAGGTGATGGCTGATGAGGTTCTGGACATGTTCGATTCAATTGACTCGGATGACCCTTCGGTCAGTTTTTCACTTCTCGACAACCTCGGCGCAGACCCCACCCAACTCCGCGCAGATGCCGCGAATGAACTTGTTTCTGACTTAGAATCTGCCCGCGCCGGATATGTGGATAAGTCGCAACACCAGGATGGTGCAGCATTGCACACGAGCAGTGACTCGGCGCGTTTCATTGCAAAGAACGAGGCGTACAATAAACTTATTGTCGATATCGAGGATAAGAATGAGGCGTTGACAGGTGGTTTGAATTCTTATGTTCTTGAAAAAATAGAGGAGAACGGGATTGACATTTCAGGATTGACAGGTGTCACGTCAGGGGAATTATCGCTGTTCAACAATCCGGCAATTGGGATGGCTGGCAATGCGCTTGGGGCTGAGATGGGGATCATTGATACGATGACTATTACCGGAATGCCTGAGAGTAAGTATAATTGGACCGAGAATATGACTGTGGTTATTGATCAGTATCCTGATTATTTGTATCATGATGAAAATTTTGATTTCAGGAATGAGTACGAACTCAGGGATCCGAAGGGGAGAATTGTTTATCCGCTCGGCGTTAGGAATAAGTGCGTGTTCACAACAGGAATTGCGGATGATATTGCTGATGCTATCGGCAAAGGTACGGGTTCGATGAAAACGGAAACATCACAGATGGTCAGTAAAAGTATTGCTGATTTGAATATGGAAGTGGTTGCACTTAAGAATGATATTAGCAGCAGTCAAAATATATCATTTGACACAAGTTCACTTGATCAAAACATTAGTGATCTGAATGACCTGTTTGGCAGCCAGATACAGTATCGTATCCCTGTTAAGATTGCAGAGCAGATGGCAGCTGACCCGGTTGTTTCCGGGTGGATCGATTCGGATGATGTAATATCAATAACTTCGGGATATCTGTACAGTTTCGCAGATGAAAATGAGTTAGTTGAAATGTGCTCAGATGATACGCTTTCACGTGAAATCTCAAGCAGGATCAAGGTGCGCATCACAAGTTCGAACATTTCAGTAAATAATGATGAGATGGACGCAGTATTAAATCGAGTTGATACGGATGTTAGAATTGGTGTTGCTGAAGGGATCAGCATGATTATTGTTGACAATAGTGATTCGATCGACAAATATTTCGAAGAAATTAATAATGACCTTCAGGG
>JAMJFS010000028.1 GCA_023544565.1 Methanosarcinaceae archaeon | reverse complement strand
TTTCAATCTGGAATGAACTTGGTTCGAGAAGGTTGTTTGGATCACTTCCCAAATACCTGACATGATGTTGAATCACTTTTTTTCCCTGGCGTTCATTCCATACTTCGGCATATCTGATCTTGTCGCCTTGCTTGATTTTGCGGATAAATGTCTTTTGTTCAGTCATATATGTAGTGTATATACACTACATATATATTAACATTTCGTTTTTGGATTAGGAGGCAATTTTAGAATGCTGGCTAATCTGTTCTAGCTAAAAAGGGATGGGAAAATTTACTAAGTTGCAAGCCTAACTTGACGCCATGGATATTTCGCATAATGATTGGTAAAATAGAAAATATATTTTCAATGACAAAATCATTGAACCTGAATCCACACCGGATCAAGTATGCCCATATACTTGGTACCACCATATTCAAATACAACAGTAGGTTCAGTGATGGATATCCATCCCCCAACTTTTGGTTTAACTGTCCATGTTTGCTTTACAGTATCACCAGGCGCAATGGTTCCAAAAAAGAGATTCACATTCTTTACTTCAAGAGTATTTGGAAAAGTACCTTTTACTGCAAAATTCATATAAAGCTGCTGTGTAAAATTCTTAACCCATACATCGATCGTTGCTTTATTTCCAACCGATGATTGTTGGGATGGAACGAACTTGATATACTGGGCAATTGATTCCTTTTGTATGGTAACGGCGCCTGTGAGGTCAATGGACTTTCCAATTTTGCCGGCTTTTTCTTTTTTGTCCAGGTAAATACCAGTTCCAAACATCAATATTGCAGCAAGGAAAATAATTGGAGCGTTATCCGTAAGCAAATCTATTGGAGTTTTTTCAATTTCGATCACGATAAGATCATCTTCAGATAGAACTATAGTCGACACGAATGATATCTTTGTAACAGTCCAACCACTCTCAGAATCCTGAAGTCTGAAATAAACAGGCTTTTGCGATTCACCAACTGCCTTCCCCATTGTACTATATTCTGTAACAGTACACATCACATCAATTGATGCCATGTTTTCCATAATCTGTCGATCTGTAACATTTATCGTCTTAATACTGTTCTCCGCAAATCCATTCTTTTCAAACATGAATTCAATACTTCCGGGAACCGGAAGATCATCACCTGAATAAAATGTAAGGGCACCTGCATAGTTTCCATCATTAATGGCATTGAGCAGACCATTTACGGTAGTATTGACGGCTTCAGCCGGATCTGAACCTACACAGCCACTGCTATAAAGGGAAACAAAAATTATGAATATAACAGCAATTGATGTAAACTTCATTTGGAAAACCATGTTATTAAATGTAATAATCAATACTTCACGTTTTGCTTTTTATGTTACTATAACTACTGTTGGATTATTTTAAATTAAAAAAAAGAAATAGGCGAATAATATCGCCTATTGACTTATAGAAAAACTATACCTTATGGGTACAGAATTACGTTTTCGTTAGTGCCATATGATGAAGGCGTAGTAAATTCCATTACCACAGAAGCACCATACTCCGGTTTAATTTCAATTCTGACAGGTTCTCTTGTTGGGAATGTCAGTGAACCTGGTATGATTGAAATATATATAAGATCTCCAGAGTTGATCACTGTGTCCGAAGTACCTAATGCATTGAGTGATTCATCATCATCCCTGAGCTCAAAAACCCTGAATTCGTCTTTATTAGCGGTACTGGTAGAAATATTATATGTTATACCATCAGTACGATCTGTTTTGTCTTGTAGCGCCAAAACAAACTGGCTAATATCAATTGGTTTTGCCCCAGCCATAACTTTCATCGTGATGTTAATGGCAGTAAAGTTATCATTATTGGCATTAACAGCACCAACGATCTGAGTGATTTCTAGGTTAGAAGCAACCTCTTGAACTGTTTCTTTTCCTGTTGCCTGTGCTTTCTGCTGAAGAACACCGGATGTCTGGATCAGCACGGCTGCAGCAACTGCAGCAACTAATACCATCGCAATGAAGATGATGAGGGTGCCGATACCAACCTGTGCACGGGTATCCTTTCTCATGAATATTTTGTTATTTGCTTTCATAATACAATCCTCCCATAACATCTGTCCTTATGGATACAAGACCACGTTAGTATCTACACCATATGATGACGGTGTGTTAAATTCCCTTATTATTGAAGTACCAAACTCTGGTTTGATCTCGATCCTGACTGGCTCTCTTGTTGGGAAATTCATGGTTGTGCCGGGTTTGAATACAAGAGTAATAAGATCTCCGGAGTTGATGACTGTATTCGTTTCTCCAGTTGCATCGAATGAGCCATCCTCATCCCTGAGTTCTACAACATAGAATTGAGTAGATGTGATGTTCGCAGTATCTGTATTATTTGTATATGCTATTAGTTCAGTGCGTGATGATTTGTTTTGCATCGCTGCAACAAACTGTCCAACATCAATAGAATCTGCTCCTGCCATCACTTTTATTGTAATTTCCAACTGTTCAAGATCATTTCCAGGAGTGATGGTATTTCGTACACCAATAATCTGTGTAACCTCAATATTAGATGCAACTTCTTGCACTGTTTCTTTTCCTGTTGCCTGTGCTTTCTGCTGAAGAACACCGGATGTCTGGATCAACACTGCTGCAGCAACTGCAGCTACTAACACCATCGCAATGAAGATGATGAGAGTACCGATACCGACCTGTGCGCGGGTATCTTTTCTCATGAATATTTTGTTGTTTGCTTTCATAATACAATCCTCCATAAAGATATCCAATTCAATTTGGATATAATAAAGTATATTGTTATTTTAATATATATACTATGTGGTTGGAAATCTCAAACACCAAACGGTATTATTTTACTACAGGTATTGTACAATTTGACATTAAAACGTTCGCTGGCACTTGATTAACTCTAGATATATAATCATTTGATCACATGCAACAAAAAAATAGATCAATAAATTCATCTAATTTATGATAATCTAAATTATGGGAACAAAACTACGTTCGTCTTAACGCCATATGTAGAAGGTGTGATGAATTCTTTTATGGCAGTGGAACCATACTCGGGCATAATTTCAATTCTAAAAGGCTCTCTTGCAGGTAAATTTAAATTTACACCTGGCTTAAGGACAATATTAATAATATCCCCTGAATTTATCGATGTAATTGTATCTGAAGATGCATTGAATGAATTGTCTTCATCCCTCCAGACGACAACATAGAATTGAGTGGATGTGAGGGTTGCAGCGTTCGTATCGTCTACATATTCAATGGTATCAATACGTTCCGATTGATTTTGTAATGCCAAAACAAAACTACCCACATCAATTGCATCTGCACCAGCCATCGCTTTAATAGTGATATTCACATAATCAAAATCATTCGAACTTGTATCACTTCTTGAACCAATTATCTGCATGACCTCAACGTTAGAACCAACATCTTGAATGGCCTCTCTTCCTGTTGACTGTGCTTTTTGCTGAAGTACACCGGATGTCTGGATTAAAACAGATGCGGCAGTTGCAGCAATTAGTACCATCGCAATAAAAATGATGAGGGTACCTATGCCAACCTGCGCGCTAGTATCCGTTCTCATGAATATTTTGTTGTTTGCTTCCATAATACGATCTTCTAATTATTAAAATATATAACTGTTTCAACGTAAAAGTGTATATTATTCTTTAATGTATAAGATGTATATTAAAGGTTGGGAATCTCAAACGTCAAACGAATAAACTTTTGTACTATAAAGAAACATATCACACATTATATAAAAATAAGATATTTTCCGGTAACGCTAAGGAGACGACATAAATATGATGGCAACAGAACTTTTATTGAATATCACCATCTGTTTTGCAATAACAATATCATCTTTTGCATTTTCATGGGTTCTGGCACGCAGTGAGCCGGAACACAACGGAAAAAGTAAACCTGCCCTCTGGGCACTGGTCATATTCTGGGCACTGGTAGGGCTTACATATCTACCCACCACCATTCGTATGATCGCAGCATACATGCACAACTACGAACTCGACTTGGTCATGTACAACCTAGCATCCGTACCATTTGCATTCATTTCAGTACCGCTGGTGTATTTCATCATATACATAATCGTAGGCGATAAAAAAATCAGCACATACGTCTCATTAATTTTCACAATCTTTGGAGCGGCATATCTCGCACTTTTATATTCAAGTGGAGTGAATTCCACAATAACAGAGTGGGCATCACTCTTTAGCATAAATAGTGACATTGCGATCAATATCTACCTTATGGGATTGTTCATAGTCCCGACTGCAATGATACTTGGGTTATTATTGATAATATTACTCCAGCGGGTGCCAAAACGACTTCGGTATCGCACAACCCTCCCACTTGTTGCAATCTCATTTGTGTTTGACTTTATGCTGACTGATATGATAACAAATGTTGATGTCATGCAGGTATCTGCTAGATTATTTGTGTTAATAGGGACAGTGCAGGCATTTCTTGCATATTTCCCGCCGCTTACACTTCAAGAAAAACTCGGAATAAGAGAATATCAGTATGACTTATATATGGAAGATGGTGAAACTGGATCCAAACATCAAATCGGAGATGATACTGATGTCTGAAAATATCGATGTAGAACTTGAGCAAGAAATTGCAACGTTCTACCAGTCCCTCGGAATAAATCAGGGTCCAGGCGACATACAATATCGCTTGATGCTGAAAGTCCTTGAGAAGAATGATCCTGGTATTACCGAGTTCGCAGATATTCGAGAGTACACAGACCAATTCGCAGATAGAGGAAGCATTGGCAGCAAGATGAAAACTGTATTCCAGTTAGAAGGCCTTGTAAAAAAAGTGAAACGAGGAGGATATGTGATTACAGACAAAGGGCTTATGGCCGCAAGTTTCCTCAAAAACACAACTGTGTTTTACAAAAAAACAAAGAAAATGGGCGAAATTATTGAGCGTATGCCATGATCTACAATATAAGATCCACTAAGTCAAGTCCTAAAATGTAGGAGATTAATGCATGATAATGGAACTTTTCTTAAACATCATCATCTGTTTTGCAATAACAGTATCATCATTCACATTTGCGTTTGTACTTGCACGTAATGATCAAAAATATACCAAAAAAAGCAAACCTGCCCTCTGGGCACTTATCACATTCTGGACACTTGTAGGAGCTGCATACCTCCCAACAACCATACGCATGGTAGCAGCATATATTGACAAGCCTGCGATCGATACGATGATGTACAATGTATCAGTCATACCATTCGCATTCATATCAGTACCACTTGTCTTTTTTATAACATACGTAATGGTCGGCAAGGAAAATATAAGCAGATCAATTTCATTTATATTTACAATATTCGGAATAATTTATCTTGGATTTTTTTATTCAAGCGGTGCGATCGGACCAATTGTTATGGAGTGGTCATCAATTTTTATTGTTAATAGCGAAATTGCAATTCAGATATACCTTATGGGGCTATTTGTGTTCCCAACTGCAATGATACTGGGTCTTCTACTGCTTATGTTCATAACACGTTCCATTGCAATATCAATTCACCGAACTGTACTGCCACTGGTTGCGATCTCATTTGTATTTGATTTCATATTGACCGATTTTATGACATCAATAGATACAATTCAGGTAGTTTCAAGATTATTCATTCTAGTGGGAACTGCACAGGCATTTTTGGCATATTTCCCACAAACTGTTTTCATTGAGAAAAACAGCACCAAAGAAAACGATGAATTCGAATATGAGATCATAACAGATGACTAATGACATTAATCTGGAACTTGAGCGAGATATTGCTAATTTTTACAAGTTAATTGGAATTAATTAAGTGCATGCCTGACCCGTAATGTATATATTCAATGCATTTAGTTATACATTAATGTACATAAATATACATTGAGGTTTTATGCATCGTGTAATAGAAGATATACTAAAAGCCACTAAAAAACGAGTCGCTACACTTGACATTTCGAATAATGATGCAACATTTCAAAATACAATGCATCAAAAACGAGATTTCATATCTGCCGTTAAGCTTGCAAAACAGGAAGGGAAAATCCCTATCATCGCAGAAGTGAAACCTGCATCACCAAGCGCAACATTTAGAGAGATCTTACCAGATGATGCTGCTGAAATCGCAAAAGAGATGGAGCGCGGTGGGGCTGTTGCAATATCTGTTCTGACAGAACCTGATTTTTTCAACGGATCGATCGATAACCTGAAAAGTGCACGTAATTCCATATCTATTCCGGTGCTTCGTAAGGATTTCATTATCGATGAGATCCAGATGGATGAAGCAAAGAGCGATCTGATACTCCTTATCGCAGGCGCACTCGGAGATAAACTTGGGTCATTTGTACTACTAGCCCAGTCAAAAGGATTTGAACCGCTTGTTGAAATCCACAATGAGGATGAACTCAACAGTGCATTAAAGACTACTGCAAAAGTTATCGGCATCAATAACAGGGACCTTGGCACGCTTGAGGTTGATCTGCAAACCACTGTGTGCCTTGCACCAATTATCAGGGATTTCGACAATAAGAACGGAACTAAACATATTATCATAAGCGAGAGCGGGGTTCACAACAAGGATGATATCAATCGAGTAATTTGTGCAGGCGCAGATGCGATCCTTATTGGAACCGCAATAATTAAGAGTAGTGATGTATACACAAAAACAAAAGAAATGGTGGATGCACTAATATGAATAAACGATTATACAGATCAAAGAACAATTCTATGATCGCAGGAGTATGCGGCGGTATGGGTGAATATTTAGATATGGATCCGACCTTTATCAGACTACTGTGGATATTATTCATACTGGCTGGTGGTAGTGGGATATTGGCATACATTATTGCATGGATAGTAATACCTCAGCATCCATAATACACAATACATCAATTTGCAAATCAATGGGGATAATAAATTTAGTTTAATTTAATTTAATTTAAAATTATTTAGTTTAATTTTGTTTAACATTATTTAAGATAACAGGAGCATATCATGACCACATCCTACGGTAAATACGGCGGGCAGTTCGTGCCTGAGATACTGATGCCAGCCCTTGCAGAACTTGAAGAGGGATACCAGCGCTATAAAGATGATCCCGAATTTCTCAAGGAACTGGATTTTTATCTGAAGGATTTTGCAGGAAGGGAGACACCACTTTATTTTGCAAAGAACCTGAGCAAGAAATATGGCACGCGCATATACCTCAAACGAGAAGATCTTGTACATGGCGGCGCCCATAAGTTGAATAACACCATCGGACAAGGACTTCTTGCAAAGTACATGGGCAAGACACGAATTGTCGCAGAAACTGGTGCCGGACAGCATGGTACTGCAACTGCGATGATAGGTGCAAATCTTGGGTTCGATACTGTGGTGTACATGGGTGCAAAGGATGTTGAGAGGCAACTTATGAACGTGTACCGCATGAAACTCATGGGCACGGTAGTGCATGCTGTTGAATCCGGTTCAAAGACGTTAAAGGATGCCATCAATGAAGCCCTTCGCGACTGGGTGACAAATGTTGAGAACACACACTACCTGATCGGTTCTGTTGTCGGTCCACATCCATACCCAATGATAGTGCGCGATTTCCAGAGCGTGATCGGTAATGAGGTCAAGGAACAGATAATGGAGAAAGAGGGGCGATATCCCGACTCCATTGTCGCATGTACCGGCGGCGGTAGCAATGCTATGGGAATTTTTTACCCATTTGTCGAAGAGAAGGATGTAAAACTCTTTGCAGTAGAAGCAGGTGGCAGTGGCATGGCCACCACAGAACATGCTGCACTTCACTCTGCATCACTGAGTGTTGGGGAAGAAGGAGTCCTTCATGGTGCACGCACCCGCATATTACAGGACAAATACGGACAGATACTTGAATCACATTCCATTTCCGCGGGATTGGATTATTCAGGAGTTGGGCCCGAACTTGCATATCTTGCCGACATTGGCAGGCTTACACCCTGCCATGCAAATGACGATGAGGCATTGGAAGCATTCCATGAACTTAGCCGTATGGAAGGTATTATTCCGGCACTTGAATCATCACATGCTCTCGCATACGTGATGAAAGCGGCACAGTCCGGCGAACTGGGTAACCTTGTTGTAATCAACCTATCAGGAAGGGGCGACAAGGACCTTGAAACCGTGATCAATCTTGAAAAGGGAGGGAAATTATGAATATTCCTGATAAGTTTTCGGAACTTCGAGCACGCGATGAAAGCGCTCTCATAGCATACGTATGTGCAGGCGACCCCACACAAGATGCAACAGAAGGTATTGTGCAGGCACTCATCCGTGGTGGTGCAGATATTGTTGAACTTGGATTACCATTTTCAGATCCGGTTGCTGACGGGCCGACCATTCAGGCGGCATCAGGGAGAGCACTCTCTGCAGGCATGAACCCGGACCGATATTTCGAACTTGTGAAGTCATTAGATGTAGATGTCCCGCTTGTATGCATGACATACTACAACCTGATATTCAAACGCGGAATTGAAAAGTTCGTGTTAGATTGCATAGATTCCGGAATTAGTGGAATAATCGTACCGGATCTTCCTGTTGAGGAATCTGAAGAATTGGCAGAGTGTTGCACCAGGAATGACGTAGATCTCATATTCCTTATTGCACCCACGACCTCAGTAGATAGGATCGATATGATACTTGAACATGGTTCCGGTTTCATGTATCTTGTATCCAGGGTCGGAGTTACAGGTGCACGCAGTGATGTTGCAGAATCTACAAGCAAACTATTATCACGCGTCAAAACCGATATCCCAAAAGCCGTAGGATTTGGGATATCAACAGGAAAACAAGCAAAAGAGGTTGTTGAAGATGGTGCAGATGGTGTAATTGTAGGTTCTGCGTTTGTAGATATTATCGCATCCGGCAAAGATGTGAACGCACGGCTCGAAGCACTTGCAAAAGAGTTGAAAGATGGGATATTATTAGCAAAATGATAATGGAAAGAATGTGTTTGTTTAAATGATTTTAAAACCAATGCAACCACCGCAGGCAGCGCGTTCCTTCACAACGAATCTACAATAAATTCGCTAATAGGCAATTTTGCATCTAAACGTACTCAATAATTACACTCGAACTATATAATTCCATAAATTGTGAATCTACTCAACATTGATTATCCATGAGTGTTACATAAAACAATATAATCTTCAGTTATGAGCCTGTAATTTATTAGTAATGTAGGATTATGCCGCCTGCTGCGGATTAATGATTTAGACGTCTAAAACAATCAAACAAATACGAAAAATAAAAAGAATTGCAACCCCTACTCGAATAACTGGTTCACGAACCATTCAGGATCGAACTTTTGCAGGTCATCATAGCCCTGTCCCATTCCCAGGAACAGTATTGGTTTACCTGTGATATATGCGATCGAGATCGCAGAACCGCCTTTGGCATCGGCATCTGTTTTTGTCAGGATCGAACCGTCTATTGGAATCGCATCATTGAACTGTGATGCGCGTTCGACAGCATCATTTCCTGCAACTGCTTCATCAACAAAGATCAAAAGGTCGGGCGGGGTTACACGACACACTTTTTTAAGTTGAGCCATCAGGTTAATGTTGGTATGCATACGTCCTGCGGTATCTGCAAGAACCACATCTATATTATGTGCTTTTGCATACTGGACTGCATCATACACAACTGCTGCAGGGTCACTACCTTCCTTTTGTTTAATAAGTTTTATACCGATCTTTTCTGCATGTATTGCGATCTGGTCTATTGCACCGGCCCTGAAAGTATCGCCTGCTGCAATGACAACCGAATAATCCATATCCTTTAGTCTTTTTGAGAGTTTTGCAATTGATGTGGTCTTGCCGGTGCCATTTATGCCAACAAAAACGACATTTACTGGTTTTGGTGCATTTTTGATAAACTCGTCAAAATCAAAGATATTTGCAGACATTACATTGTAGATCGCATTCTTAAGAGCCTGTTCAACAATATTACCTGTGTTGCGGCCGATCTTTTTACTTGTACCCACAAGTTCAGTCTTGACAGATTCAACAATGGCTTCGGCAACGGATACTGCAAGATCGCTCTCAAGTAGTGCCATCTCCAGTTCCCACAGGGGATCTTCAAGATCTTTCTCGCTTAGGAAAACTTCGCGCTCAAATACAAGTGATTTTGCTTTTTGGGCAAAACCAACCTTTGAAAATGAACTTTCTTCTGGTTTACTGCCCTTTGATCCACTGATTTCTTCTGCAATAGGTTTTGAGTCTACATGCACAGTTTCCTTAATGGGTACAGCCTTCTCATCGATCGTACTGCCAAGTGTTTTTTTGAAGCCACTTAGTTTATCCTTGAGTTTATCAAACAATTAATCCTTCCCCTAAGTGTTAAAGTTATAAAAATAAAAAATCACAAAAAAATAAAAATATGAAAAATAAAAGATAGAGATGTGTGATCATTCAGCGTTCATTAAGGTTGAGGCGCTTGCATTTTAGCAGCTTTGGCTTCAATTGCCTGTAAATTCTGTACGATCTGACCAAATGATGCATTCATTTGCTCAAGTATCTTACCAAGTTGTTCACTGCGCTTGACAAGTGTTTCCTTTGCACCATCCATTGTCTTTTCTACACTGATGCCTGCGCCAACATTTACAACGACTTTATCAACCTTATTCAGTTTAGCATGAATGTATGAACCAGATCCAATAGGAAGCATTGTTTCAACGCCATCCTTTGCATTTTTCAGTTCATCGATCGCAACGATTGCTCGCACACAGTCCTCAGTTGACATTTGGATCGAAGACATCTGTTGCTGAATCATCTCGGCCCGCTTCTGCAACTCCTGATGCTGCATTGCAAGATTCCGAATCTCCTGCTCACTGACCTCAGCCATTGATATCACGCCTCTATAATACTATCAATGTTAATTAGGGATCGCTTTATAGAATGTTTACTACCGAATATGGAATACGCCTTCTCCTGTGCATTCTTCTCATTCTGGCTTTCTATGTTCTTAGTGAACTTTTCCCATTTTTGTCCTGCCTTGAATGTGCCTTTGACAACATAATTCTTCATGTGAAATCACCTTTTATTGATCTAATAATTATAAATTTAATTGTAAGTTTAATTGAATAGCCTAAAGTAGTAAACGAATTATGAATTATCCACTACATCTATTAATCCGAGTGCGTCCTCGATTCTACCAAGTTCATGCCCTGTTGTATTGGAACCTGCAACATAACCTTTTGAATTTGCGATCACTCCTGAACCAACGTGCTGTGAACCGAAATTTGATGTTCCGATGCTCACTGGAAGTCCAAAAATATTTTCAAGATTCTCGATCTCAGCCTGAGTTGCTCTTGGATGGACCAACAATCCTTTGTTTGTGACCGTGCCGGCCATACCAACCGTATTCAACCCTGCGATTGTGCCTCTGTGCACATCCACGCCAAGTGTATCGGATACGACTTTAATTGCCTCGTTTGACATTTCATAATGCACTAATGCAGCAGAATCGTTTGCTAAAACGACATTTCCCACGGCAGAAAGTTTGCCGGGAAGTGTATTTACCGGAAGACCAACATCTTTTAGGTCATCAGGGTCTGCAATGTTTGGGATCAAGAATCCGTTTGAATTTCCACGGACAAGTGAACCAACTACTGTACTGCCACCTATTAGAACAGGTATTACCCGAACATCAAGAAACTCTGCAAGTGAGTCACATACAGTTGATTTTGTACCAATTGGAACAAGTGCCACATCTTCAGTGCATGTGCCAAATACCCCAATTACCGGATTGTCATATATATTCAATGTTCGGATCATCATCAATTCAACTTTTTAGTGGTTTACCAAATACTTATGCAAGTTCTGCCTCAACATCGCCGTCCTCGAATTTCGCTGCGCGAACACGAATTGAACGTGGTGGTTTCTCAGTACCTCTTTCCCATATCTTCTCATTGATCGTCTTATCGATCTTAAGTTGTTCAGGGTCAGCTTTCATGTGCCTTACAAGGTATTTCCTGATTATCTTCATTGCACGGTTTGCTCTTCTCCATTTTGGTGCATTCTTTGCATCACGGAGTGGAATTGTATAAACCTGCTCTTTAACTGCATCTTCTGCCATCATCATCACCTTACTTCACATTCAAACTGCTTCTTCTCCAATGTCTTCTCTTTGGATGGGTTGTGACCTTTCTGCCGGTCTTTATCATCACCCATGTCGGAACACGGTGGTTCTGCCTGTGGGCTTTTGCCAACCTCATCTTCTGTCCTTTTGAATTATGACTCACTAATCTCACCTACGATTTAATAATTTGTTAATAATATAAGCTGTATATCAAGGTTTGGACTAATAACTAGATTATCCTATAAATCATTAATCGATGATATTGTACGAGTTTTGATAACACATATACGGATATTTTCATATCGGTATTAATTTACTCGACCGATCACCCTTGACTGAACATGTGAAGGAAATATCTTATCAATTCCATCCTGCCCGATCCTTTGCCGTATCACTTCTCTCAATTCAGTTTCGTAATCGGCTTTTATGATCTCGTCACTCTGACCTTCTTCGATCACAAGATACTGTTTGACAAGTGCATTGACAGCCGCACGACCATATCCGCGAAGAGGGCAGATATAATGTACGCCATACCTGTCTTCAATACTATGAACCTGTGGGTTCGTCAACAAAGGTACACGATCATCGCGCCGAATACCATCAGCAATAGCCACCACACCATCATCAGATGCAAGCGTCTCAACCGCTTTGTGATGAATATGGTCTATCGCGTTTTTAGGGAATCCATCCTTGACTATTATATTGAAAGCATTTTCCAGTATCTCGTTATCAAGTTTGAGCACCCTGTGTGGAAACCCCAGTTCTTCAGCTGCTTTTTTAGCTATATCCCCGATTGGCAGAACTGAGAAACTGCAGGTCACGAGTTCAACATCAAAGAACTGATCAAGCAGGATCGCAGATAGTGAACTATCTTTCCCGCCACTGAACAGTACCGATACATTCATAATTATAATTAGAATTATTATAATTATACGCGTTTGATGGTTGTCTCACGCTTTTTTGGCTGCATCTGCATAAGGAGTTGCTTAAGTTTTGCATCATCGATCTTTGCCTGCAAGCGACCACTCTGTGCAATTCCTATCAACTGCGCTTCGATCTGCTCAACCATATCTTTTCTTGACATCTTGAGTCTTGTCAAACGTTCACGCGCCTCAGGCGTCATTATCTGACGGAGAATTGCCTGTTTTTGCGCATCCATCTCTGCTCTTGCCTGTTCCTGCTGATAAGCAGCCTGCATATCAGCGCCGCCACCCATCTGCTGCTGTGAATCTTGCTGTTGCTGAAGTTCTGCAAGTCTTTTTCTTCTTAATGCATCAAGGTCGTCTGCCATACTGTCACCACGGTTAAATCGGAAATATATTTGAACGGTATCGAACTATATGTTTATTGACGTCAAATATATGTTAGGTCACTGGTCGCGATGCGACCAGAGTATTTATTAGATTCCAGGTTGAACTTAATATTTAGCAAGTCCGGGGATCTTTTCAACAAGCTCATTCTTTGTCTCATGTGCTGTGTTGTCCATAAAAGACTGGCCAGCGGGTGCGAGAACACGACCGCTTTTGAGCTTGCGCACAAATCCGGCTGATTCAAGTTGCTGTAAGGATTCTCTTGCTATTGAGCCGCTACCCTTTGCTTTCTTGGATGGGTTTACGCCTTTGTTCTTAACTCCGCCATAGACTGATCGGAGTCTTTCTACACCGATAGGACCTTCTGTATATACTGTACGAAGTACAGCAGCACATCGGGTGTACCACCATTCAGTGTCAATAGGTGGCAATTCCTTGTGCACACCGGTCTTTACATGAGCTGCCCACACAGGTGGGTTTATGTGCTCGTTTTTCTTAAGTTTCTCTGCAACATTTTTGATCATATTATCTGCAGGAATATCGTATGCTGTTGTCATTTTATTCTCCTTGAATTAAATTTTAAATCTGGCATTTATCTGGTTATGCCGTATTTATTTGATATTAACATATTATGGTGTAATTTGGACTCTACACGAAATTAAGTTTGATTAACATATCAGTTAGTATATACCTTTTTCGGCAGTAATCATAATTATGTATTATATAGTGCAAATAGTATGTGTAGCAATTAATTTTACTTCCTGAACGTTTGTGTCCTGTCCGGACCTACTGAAACATAACCAATAGATACGCCCATCATATCTTCCAGACGATTGACATAATCCTGAGCAGCCGCTGGCAGATCGTCAAACTCACTGACTCCGGTAAGATCTTCATCCCATCCTGGCACGTCTTCGTATATTGGAGTACACTTCGCAAGATCGTATGTCACCTCTGGCGGATAATTAACCACATTGCCATTGAATTCGTATCCAGTGCATATCCTTATGGGATCAAGGTTGGACAGTACATCCAGTTTTGTAAGTGCGACAGTTGTGTACCCATTGAGATATATCGATTTTTTCAATAATGGTAAGTCGAACCAGCCGCATCTGCGTGGCCTTCCTGTTGTGGTGCCGAATTCCCTGCCAACTTCCTGGATTTGCCTGCCTGCATCATCATTGAGTTCTGTAGGTAAAGGGCCTTCTCCGACACGGGTGATGTATGCTTTTACAATTCCGATAACTTCATCGACCTTTGTGGGGCCTACGCCGAGATTGGCACATGCAGAACCTGATATCGTACTTGATGATGTGACGAATTTCTGGGTGCCGTGAATGACATCAAGGTGTGCGCCCTGTGCGCCTTCTGCCAGAACGTTCTTTCCATCCTCGATCGCTTTGTTGACCTCATAGGATACATCAGTGATATAAGGACCAAGTCTTTCACCGAGTTTGACGTATTTGTCAACCAGTTCCCTGTCCATGACAATTGATGGGTCTCCGCCAAGTTGCTTGATGGCACTTTCCTTTTGTGGAGCAAGTTCTGAGAGCCTTTTGAGGAATCGATCTTTGTTAGCAATATCTGCCATCGTGACCTCATCCCTTGCGACTTTGTCAATATATGCGAACCCGATACCACGTTTAGTGGTTCCGATCTTTACCGTGCGCTCGGATTCCCTGAGTGCATCAAGTTCCATGTGATATGGCATGATGATGGTTGTCTTTGCATCGATACCCATTTTTTCAGGTGAAACTGTTGTGCCGCTTTTTGCGAGCATGTCGATCTCATTGGCCAGCACTTCAGGGTTGAGAACTGTCCCGGGACCTATCAGTACCCTTGAATCGAGAAGTACGCCGGATGGGATCAGGTGAAGTTTGTATACATCGTCCCCGACAACAACGGTGTGTCCCGCATTGTCGCCGCCCTGAAAACGGACTACCAGATCAAAGTCCTTTGCCATAAGGTCAACGATCTTACCTTTACCCTCGTCACCGAACTGTGAACCTGTTAGTATAGTAAACATAGGGTGATGAAATAGATTTTTAGGCTTAATAATGTTTTGATTGCAGTGCAGGGTTCGCAGTTTGGCAGTAGTGTCGAGTCAACCATACAATTTTTCTAGATGGAATGCAATCGGACTGATTCTAAAAAGACGTCACCATACGCGCGCAGCGCGGCATGTTTCCACACTTAGCACAACTGTTTTCCAGCCTTAGATTTGAGTAAAAACTGTAGTTGATACTTTTAGATTATTCGAAAGCAAGATGTTGCATAATTATTGATATTAAATAATCTAGTTTATACAATAAGAGGCAAGATTATGACAACTTATGCTGTTAACTATAAAAGAAAAGCAATTGAAAAATTGGATCTCTTATCTCTTGATAAATTAAAAGTGGTTCTTGATTTTATTGAGTATCTCGAACAAAAAGAAGATATTGATGCTACTCTTGAAATTACAGCGGATGAAAATTCAATGCAAAATATAAGAGCTGCTGATCAGGCATGGGAAGCAGGAAGAGTGCAGGAATTCACTTCATGGAAAAACGTGAAGCGCCATGTATGAAATTATTCTTCACAATCGAGCAGTAAAATTTTATAGCCAACTAGACGACAAGAAAAATCTCCCTCCGGTCAATTTAACTCGAACTATATAATCTTATAGATTATAGAGGCTGTCTAACAATTACTATGGACGATAAAATCAAACCTTATTTATTGATTTAAAGCCATATTTGTCCTTCTTTTATCTGTGATTTTGGATTGTTGGACAGCCTCTATATACTATAAAAAAGCAGAGAGAATTAATCGTGCTATTGAGACATTACTTGAAAATCCTGCTTCTGGAAAGAACATCAAAATGTTAAAAGGGGAATTAAACGACAAGTTCCGTTTACGTGCTGGAAAGTACAGGATTGTTTACAGAATAGAAAATAATCAAAATATAGTGATAGTTGAAGATATAGGAGTTCGTGTAAGAATCTATTAACTTCCTTTTATTCAAAAACGATCCACGCGGAGTAGAAGTATTTTGCCTTCACCACTCTTCATCAAAGACTATCATGCTCGTTCCTTCATCAAACCCACCGACACCGGGTTCGCGGTAGCAGCGCAGGGAATGAGTTGACCCCATGTCAAATAGGGTAGTGACCAGTTTTTCAGCTATGCTGGTGGTTACGTTGAATTCGGATTCGAGCATATAGACTGCATCGAACCGTTTGATGGAGTGCATACATGCAGAGGACTTTTTGTTTGATGTGCAAGTGTCATATCGCTCGCATCTTTGTACTTTGCTGCTGTTCTTAAAATGTATGGCAAGCCCGTTCCATGAATGGACGTTGTGTTTACCTTTGATGCCGTAGAGATTAATCCTGGTTTTTTCTTTATTTTGGGGCATGGTTAATGTTGGGATCGGAGGGGTTAAATAATTTGTGTTGATGTGGATTGTTTAAATTTAATAATTTTGTAGGTTGTAGATCAAGAACGCAATAACGCCCTGATCCCCATCAGAACCGCACCAACAAAACCGCCAAGTCCGAGCAAGATAAAAGTTGTTTCACCTCTGACTACCAGGTATGCTGATGAGACAATCAATACTGACAGGAAGATGTATTGTGAGAATTCATCAAGAAGCCGGTATTTGCCAAGAAGATTATTTTTTCCTCGTATTTTATCGATTCTATAGCCCTGTATGGTCTCGATGACATCATTGATACCCGCCGGAAGATTTTTGAATATTTCCATATATTCATCCATCTCCATCTGGAGATTGCGTATTATTCGCTTGATGGAGTAGCGTTCCCTCATTGCTTTGGTGATCATCGGCTTTGCCTCAGACATAAGGTTGTAATTAGGATCAAGGTCAAGACATACAGATTCAATTAACATCAGGGCGCGTTCCAGTGTGGAAAACTCACTTGGCAAAGACATGTTATATTTCATGGCAAGTTTTGCATAATTATCACTCTGCCGCTCACCAATAAGATAATGTTGTTTTGTTATAAGATCGTCCAGATCCCACTTGAACCTGTGGAGATCTACATCATCCCGGGTCAAATTGCCAATTTTCAAAAATACATCTGCTGCCATATCTATATTCTTTGTATACATGGCATAAAAAAGATTTAACATGTTTCGTATCATGGCGTCATCAATCTTTCCGACCGCGCCAAAGTCGATGAATGAAATTGTATCGCCATTAAACACAATGTTGCCACCATGTGGATCTGCATGATAAAAACCGTCTATGTATACCTGTTTAAGATAACTTGAACTTATGAGTTTCACGTATTTGGACCTGATCTCAGGGTCAGTATCAACAAGATCCTTTATCTGAATCCCTTCTACGAAATCCATTACTAAAATATTCTTACGGGTGTGATCAAGATACACATCCGGGATCATTATATTTTCAACATCTTTGAAATTTTCACGAAAACGTTTTATGTTCATTGCCTCGATCATGTAATCGAGTTCCCTATGCAACATATCCTCAAATTCGTGCATAAACACGTCAACATCTACTTTTTTATTAATCCCCAACATACGTGTCAATAAAGGCTTTAGATCATAAATAATTCCAATATCTACGTTTACTATATCAAGCAAGTTCGGGCGTGCGATCTTCACTGCAACATCCTTGCCATTCAAGACAGCCTTATACACCTGTCCAATTGATGCACTTGCGATCGGTATTACATCGAAATCATCAAACATCTCCAATATATCATTGCAATGGTAACATGTTGGACTGTGTTCTTGTCCACCACCGGCAATATCGCAGAAGCATTCTGTTTCAAAGGATTTGCGCATTTCGATAAATTCGAGAGCTTGCACATTATCCTGCAATTTTCCAAGTTCGTTTATATATGAATGTGGAATAAGGTCAGGACGCTTGTTCAACGTCTGACCAAGTTTAATGTAAGTAGGACCAAGTTCTTCAAAGGCAAGGCGCAATCTCTTTGCATTTGTGCTTTTTTTCTCGTCAAAAGCAGTGCTGCACGCTTCTGCTGGTCTGTTAATTTTACCAAGGTCCTGGTACAAAAGAGAAAACAGATTGTACTTGAAAAATACCCTTGTAATGGTCAGGTATCTTCTTATTTTTCTAAACATCCTACTACATGTTAAGAGTTTTTAGTAGATATATGTTAGGATGGAGGATATGGATACACACAAGCAATACGATGAAGTATATTTATTTTGGTCATTTATTTATAAATGTTCTTTCTGTGAAAACAACTTTATACATTAAAAATTTCCTCAAGAGACTTGACTTTTCCTTCTTTGTAGTCGCTTCTCGCCTCTTCAATCGACTTTAGATGATTGTTGCTTGTAAGCGCCAGTACATCTTCAATCACATCATCCATGGCATCTTTAAATGCATCTGATATCAAAGATTGAAATTCGACAACTGACAGATCTTTCACTTTCGTTTCCATGTGTAAACACCTAATAGTTAATTACAATGCAACTTATAAAAGATTCACCTTGACCTGGCAAACAAAAAAATTCAAAAATAGGAGGTGACTTGATAAACTCAAGTCACTGAACAGCTTTCCGCCTGAATTTCCCAATATGCTCAAGCATCACATCGATACCGCCCTTTACCAGAGCGCTAAACTTCTCACCACGCATTGCTGCGCGGTTTATGGATTCACCAAGTTCGACTATCAGCACTACATCGACCCAGTTGTCCCGTGTGCGATGGAACATCGGTTCCTCGAACAACTCTGATGCCACTTTGTTTGCATTCGTTGCAGCATCTGCATCCTTGAATTTTACAGGAACATGCAATGAGATGGATATGCTCTTGCCGTCATCGCTCTTTGGAATATAGAGCCTGACGATCTCATCACCGAAACGTCCAGAGAAATGGTCAGTCCCTTTTGAAAAACCAAGTGACATAATGGCATCAACGACCGTAGCTGGCAGGTCATCCATGATACAGCCACAAAGTGCCTTTATGATGCTGTCCTCTGTGAGTGCTTCCGTAAGTTTTACAAACACATCCATCGGGAACCCGAAAACGATCTCATCGCTGCGATAGCCTCCGAACATTCGTGCTCCGCCACAAAGAAGCGAGAGGTTGACAGTATCTTCCATCAATGGAATGGTAGTACATTCACCACAAACTGCAAACTCGCCTTTGAATTTGGATGAGACTATGTCGCCCTGAACCCTGCTAAGTATCGTTGCAATGCGCATTAGTTTGGCAGCATTTCCGATAATAACCACTACATCAGGATCAAAATCGCACTTGTCAAGTGGTGCAACTGTGACCTGTGTTGTATTTGCAGGACTTATTGTAGGATACACTTTTCCGTATTTGGCTTCTGTAAACCCGAGTGCAAGTTCTGCACTTGCACATGAAAGATCATCAATTGTGAATGTGAATGTATCTCCGTGTGCTGCACTTTTGCGCACCATCTCACAGTACCGCATTGGTTGTAGGTCAGCATCTGCCGGTGTTTCGCTGTTTATCTTTACTGCAACAGGTGTATGAGGGAGTTCAAAGAACTGCCTGAATCGTTTTGTTATTTCTGCATATTTCATGTACTTTCCCTCTCCTTACTCAACGGGGATGCCGTGTTCTCTTGCAATCTCATGGAAAGCGTTTGCCACGTATTCTATCTGTGATCTGCTAAGACCAAATGTGTTTACTTTGAAACTCTTGCTCATTCCGGGGTGTATGCCCATGATCTTTCGCTTTTTGAGTTCGTGATATAGGAAATATCCGCGCTTTTGGGTTGTGGCAGCCACTTCAAAAAGCGGCAGCGTCTCAAAAGCCATCAGCGTATGTTGTGTTGGTTTCACACCCATCTGGTGGAATCCTTCGATCCTTTCAAATTGCGTGGCAAGGTATCGCGCATTCTCAACTTCTTTGTCCCAGTGTTTAACACGCTCGACAACACTTGGAAATGATGCCATTAGTGACATAAGGGGTGCGCCGTACACAGGAGAACATCCGAAAAGTGCAATCTCCTTTTTCGTGAAACCGCGTCCACTCCAGTCACCGCGGATGGTTGATTTGTCAAATATCTGCTGGTTCCACTCATAAGTGGTCGCAAGGATACCGATCGGCGCGGATGCAGCCCAACTTTTATGGCCGGAACCGCACAGGAAATCAACTCCAAGACGTTTGCCGTCAATTGGCATAATACCTGATGAGTATGCAGTGTTCAAAAGGAACGGTACACCGTACTCTTTACAGACCTTGCCGACCGCTTTTGCGTCGCCGATATTGCCGTAGCGATAATCTACGTGGGTAAGCAATGCAAGGGCTGGAAGTGAACCTGTTTTTCGCTCAACTTCTTCGAACTTCTCGGCATATCCATGCGGGTCAATTGTGAATTCAGGATAACCACTGTGCGGCACTTCCACGACTTTAAGGCGGTTCGCTTCGGCTGCCAGGTATGATGTGTAGTGTGCGAGAGAATCAAGAACAACGGTGTCGCCTGGTTTGCCTACCATGTGCATGGCAGCCCATTTTGCATGGCGGCATCCTGCCGTGTACCTGACATCGTCCATGTTCAAGAATTCTGCTATGTCTTCTGTAAGTTTCCTCACAGGTGGGTTTTGTACAAGGTCAACCCGTGATTCAAAACAGTAGTCACATACCGAATATCCGTCTGCAAATTCAAGTACTGCTTTTCTGGCTTCGACTGTCAGTACGCCTCCGCGCTGTATGGGGTTTAGGTTTATGAAATTACTTTCAACACCCCTTTTTAGGTTCTTGTAGATATTCAGATTCAATTTGACTACCTCGATCTCGTGTTAAGCATTAAGTATTATGTATGTAATGTGATCTCCTGTTCGATCTCATCTTTATCAACTCGCCCGATAAACATAATCTCGCCATCAATAGTGATCGTGGGAACTTCCAATATCCCCATCTCTTTTGCATGCGCAGCACCATCTGGGCTTGATGTGTTTATCTCTTTGAATTTTACACCGCGCGGGAGCACCTCAAGTAACTGCGCCCTTACGTAATGGCAATTCGGGCATGTGTCGGAATGATATAGTTCTATTAAAGTCATCTTACTTCCCATTGACTTGCTGTATAAATAACAAATGGTATGGTGACAAATCTTGCCGCACCCATATGTATTATACATTAAGGGATTATATGTAATACTATGGATGAAACAACTATTAACCGGACGAAAGCGGCAATTGATGCATTAATAGAGATCCAGCATCTCTGGATCCAATATGTCCCGCAATATGACCTCTCAGACCAGGATCTTGTAAAATTGAATAAACGTCTCAAACGAGCACTTGACAATGTGCAGAAGATCTATGATGACAATGAGGAAAAGATGTCGCAGGCGCAAGAGAGGTTGAAGGCGGCGCGCGGGAAGAAGTGAACTATTATGCATCAGCATAATACTGGCATGGATAAAATGTCGATTGAAGACATAAGTGTAAAACATATACAAGAGCATTATCAACGTCTTACTGATTTTAAAGGTATTTCAAAAGATGATTTTTTTGGCATATAAACAAAATCGGTGATCTCATGACCTCTAACAAACAAACAGACGACTTAAGTTTCAAATCAAACGAATTTGCTGTAGCACAGCCCATTGACATTGCCGGATCCGTGAGTTATGCAGACGGGTCTGTTGTCAGCAGAACACTTAAAAAGTCCGACGCAGGAACAGTGACTCTCTTTTCATTCGATGCTGGACAGGGATTGAGCGAACATTCCGCCCCCTTCGATGCGATCGTGCAAATTCTTGACGGGGAAGCGGAATTGACGATCGGTGGCAAAACGATCACTGCGGGGGCGGGAGAGATGGTTATCATGCCTGCAAATATTCCGCATGCGCTTGAAGCTAAAAAGCGGTTCAAGATGATGCTTATCATGGTGAAGATGTAATCTGTAATTGTTTAGTTGCTATGTTAGATATGCAAATGTGATTATATTCCAGATTATTCGGGCTGTAATAATTTTTCAATCTCCTCAAAACTATAGATCGAATTCATATTCTGAATAGCCTGCTAAGATGTACCTCTAATCAAATGGAAATATCAGCAACAGCAAACTATATACACATCTATGCAGAAATAGGCTCATGGGTCTGAACTTTGCTTTATCGTCATTCATTACGCTTTTCATAATAGTTGACCCCATAGTAAACGTACCTCTTTTCAGGGCATTTCTAGGTAACCTCGACCAAAAGACCCGCCATAACATGGTTAAAAAAGCTGTTATTGTGGCGGCTGCTGTTCTGGTTATCTTTACCCTTGCCGGAAATACAATCTTTCACTTACTTGGCATAGAGATGTACTCTTTCCGAATAGCCGGGGGTACCATATTACTTATCATTTCCATTGAGATGCTATTGGGCATGAGGCCGAGAACTAAAAGCAGCGCAGCAGAAGAAGAAGAGTCAATGCGAAGTGAGGATCTGGTAGTGACGCCGCTTGCAGTACCATTACTCACAGGACCGGGTGCCATTACTACGGGGATAGTTCTTTTCAATACAGCAAGCGGAATTACAGATCAGTTCATCCTTTTTGCAGTTATAGGCCTTGTGTATCTACTGTCATATTTAATCCTGTCCAGATCTGAAAAGGTCTTTGGCTCCCTTGGTCACACTGGTACGATGGTCATAGTAAGAATAATGGGGCTTCTACTTGCAGCTGTAGCGATCCAGTTCATTATAACAGGGGTTGGGGAAGCTGTGGTGGATCTTATGGCGACATTGACTGGATAAGTTAAATGAGGATTTCGCCTTGGGTTAAGCAAGGATATTTTATTTCTTACAGCGGGTTCATGTCAACAATCTTTGTTAATATTTGCATATGCAAATTCGCATATTTTCGCCTCTCATATGTACATCTTGCCTCTCCGTAACTTGTTCTTCATACGCAACCTTTATCAGTGATAATATCCTTATGAGGAATCGTACCCCAATACTATAAACACACCCTCGAAGCGGGGTGGGGTAGCCAGGAGATCCCGACGGGCTCATAACCCGTAGATCGATGGTTCGAATCCATCCCCCGCTATTTTTTGTTTTTCTCGTTTTATATTACATATATTATTATATTGGACTGTCATGCATCTTTTTCCTCTTCAAATCAAATCGTCCAACATTTTGCTGCAATTTTCAACACTCTTTTATATATCTACTTGGTAGTAATTTATGAACGCACCAGATAAGAGTAAAGACAATGAAAAACACCGTCAAGAGCCGTACAATTGAATCAAAGGCATCAGATAATATAAATCGGGAACTATACATATTATCTCTGTCGCGGTTTTTTGAGGATATGGGGACAGGTATGCTGGTTACCCTCATACCGCTGTACATAGTAAATCTTCACACATCGATCTTGCCGGACATGCCGCTGATTCTGAAAGCCGGTATTGTAATGACTGTTTTTGGTTTGTTCAATGCGATCGCACAGCCCATTATGGGTAAACTGTCAGATAAGATCGACAGGAGAAAACCTTTCATTATCTTTGGATTGGTTGGTTACACTGTTTTTTCGCTTATGTATGCCCATGTCACAAGTTATGAGCAGTTACTTGTCTTGCGGATCATGCAGGGAATAACTGTTGGTGCAACCATACCTGCGATAATTGCGATGGTGACTCACCTTTCAACTCCGGCTACAAGAGGTAAGGCTGTTGGCATATATTCTACGATCCGGGGTCTTGGTTTTGGTCTGGGTCCGGTTATTGGTGGTGCAGTTGCAACATATTATAGTTTTAATGCCGCTTTTTACCTGTGCGCCGCATTTGGACTTGTGAGTTTCATATTGGTCAATCTTCTTGTGAAAGAGACACACAGCACATGTATTGAGAAGGTTATGGATGAGGATGTGAAGAATGGTAAAGGGTCGATACTTGTTCTTGCAGGTGCTATGTTCATGATGATGGTGGGCATCATGATGATCGTCGCGCTACTTCCTGAGTATGAAATTCGGCTCGGAGCATCGGAGTTTTCACTGGGGATCGCACTATCCGCATACATGCTGGCTCGTTTGATATTTCAAACACCGATCGGTGTATTATCAGACAGAATAGGCAGGAAAAAGTTGATCGTTGGAGGTTTGATTTTAAGTGCCCCTCTCGTGATAGGTACAGGATATGTTACAAGTATCGAGCAGTTGATACTGCTTCGTGCTTTGCAGGGATTTACGATCGCAGCCATTGACACTCCTGTAATTGCGCTGGCGGGCGACCTTTCAGGTGGAGATATGGTTGGTTCAAAACTCAGTATGATAACTACAGCCTATGCAGGCGGGATGGCAATAGGTCCTATATTTGGAGGGTTACTTGCAGGATATGTTACTTTTGAAACACCGTTCTATGCCTGTGCGGCTTTGATGGTGATTGCGGCTGCCATTGTATGGAAAAAAGTGGATGAGCCGATGCACCACAAGGGGATTGTGGATTTTGAATGTGGTGAGATCGGATGATCAACGATGTTGTTCAAGTGCATCCATGAGCCCATTAATGTCGGTTGAAAGTGTATCTACTGATACTTCGATCATGAGGTTTACCGTTCCTTCTGAGCCCAATGTCCTGAAATCGGTTTTGAGTCCAAACACTGTTTTTTTGGTGGCAAACGCATAGCCAAGTTCCCACGCAGTACCAGAGTCAACATCGCTGCCGCCGTCAAGTACTGCTACGATGATATCGGAATTATCGATCGCTTCAAGGTTCTTCTGGAAAATATGATCCTGTTTTTCTTTATGCCGCATGTGTGTAGTGTCATTGGAGTCTTCCTGTGGCAGGAATACGGAGAAACCGCGTTCAGTTATCTGGTTGCGAAGTTTGCAGTTAAATTCTCGTTCAGCATTTGAAAATAAGGGTGCTGCGAGATATATTGTTTTTGTTGCGGTCATTTTTTTTCACCAGTTTTGTTTTAGCATATAATGACGTTTTACTTAATAATGCTAATCCAAGTGGATTGAAAGTAATAGATATATGAAAGAACATCTTGGGTTTTGTATATGAATTAGTAATCGCCAATAAAGAGAAAATCAAATTAGCCTTTCGACTTAAAAGCCTACCCCTTTTTTAAACATGACCTGTCATGAAAAAATAATACATAGCACTACCGTTAGGTATATATATGTAAAAATGTGCCCGCCCGATGACAGAAAATGCTACAGTTCTCAAGGGATACACTTTCACAGACTCCCTTGAAAA
>JAMJFS010000027.1 GCA_023544565.1 Methanosarcinaceae archaeon | reverse complement strand
ACACAAATGTGGGTAAAGTAGTAGGCATTGGAGAGAAAAGTGGAAAATCGGTTACCGATAGCGATCCGGCTAACTATAGATGTAAACCGACAGATGTGCCAGCTCTTACGCCAGCAGGACTAATGGGTCTTATTGGAGTACTGGGTATGATAGGGATTTTCGGGGTGAAACGCCGCGATTAATTCCTTTTTTTTCTTTTTTATAGTATATGATCTATAAGATGATATAGTGCGAGTTAAATCGACCGGAGGGAGATTTAACTCGTAATTCAATCTATTGTTATTGGATTATGAAAAAGAATAAAATCAATATGTACAAATTCAGTAAGTCTACAAGTTATGACCTGTATGAAAATGGGACAACTGTTATAAGGGACTATCAAGATATTCAAATTAGTGATATGGGCCCTGAGCCATTACCACTGTTTACCACCGACAGATGTAATCGGTATTGACACCTGCAGCACAGTATTACAGTCTCATTGGACTACATGGCATAATAGGGATCGTCGGGGCGAAACGCCGCGAATGATCCTTTTTTTATTTTAATTAGTTGTTATTGAACCATGAAAACAAACAAAACGAATAAAAAGAACAAGAAAAATATAAAAAACGAATCACATCCAAGGAGTTTTTACTTTCAAGGTTTTATAGATAATACAAGAGATCTAAAGGATTTTGCATTAAGAAATGCAGATATTTTGAAATTTGCAGGTTCATATCTTTTTTTCATTGGTTTTTTTGTATTTATATATATTATATTTCAGGAACATTTCAGTTTTCTCCGCAATTTAACTGTCAGTGTACTTTCTTCTATATTGGGCCTACTTGGAGTTAGCCATACTTTAGATGAAACGATGTTGCACTTAGTAGGCGGTATTTCACTAAATGTAATAGATGAGTGCACCGGAATTTATGAATTATTCGTCTATGCCGGGTGTGTAATGGCATATCCCACATCTTCAAATAAAAAACTTGAAGGCATTGTTTTTGGGATTCCTGCTATGTTTGGCATAAACATGGTTCGATTGGTGTCACTGGCATTTGTTGGTTTGTGGTTTCCATCCATGTTTGGTTATGTTCATTATTATTTGTGGCAGGTTACTTTAATATTGCTTGTTGTTTTTGTTATGCTTGTTTGGATAGAGAAGATTGTAAAAAGGGGTAGTAAATAGTATTGTAAAAAGATAGAATAAGGTACAATTTCATTGTATATTTATGATTAATATATTTTTTGATGTAATAAAAAAAAGTACCTATCGAACTGTTTTAATATATAAAAAAATTACTCTTATATAGGATTGGATAATCATCATAGATGGGAGTGGGATAAACTCACGACAATTCGACTTATTGGGGGTGGTCAAATAAGGCGAAGTAAAATTGACATAACGGTTGATATTTTAAAAGTTACTATGAATGGGGCTAAGAAAACACAGATCGTGTATCAGGCGAATTTAAATCACAATCTTGCAAAGAAATACATTGTATTGTTGACAAATCAAGATCTAATAAAACAACAAGAAAACATCTTTGTAACAACAGAAAAAGGTCGTACATATCAGGAAATGGCCAATAGATTAAAATTGGAATAATTTTCTCGCTTTGAAATATATTTTCTTTTGCTTTAAATCTTTAAATATTGTCAGAAAAATCGATTTGACAGTTTAAACAAATATAAGTGCTTTAGTTGGCCAATAACTCTGTGCTTTCGGTTATATTCAATAAAAAAATAAAAGGTGGGGCTGGTGAGATTCGAACTCACGATCGACGGGTCTCTCCGAACCACTGCTTTTATACAGTGTCCTATGTGAGCACATATCAGTGCTCCAACGGTTCCTCACCGATCGACCCCGTCGGGTAGATCTCAGTAGACCCGTTGTTCATCATTTATCCGCTGGAGCCCATCGCCATGCCGGGCTAGGCCACAGCCCCATACCTATATTGGGCAGTACCCGTTCAATACATCTTATCAAAGATATATTTAGCGGTGATACTGCTTCTCTAAATAACTTATGTCTATCAGGCATTAAGTAATAATGACTCGTTTGATTGCACTAATCCAACTTACTAAAATGTTCTTCAAACCGACGTTCCATTTTTTCCCATGTGGGCAGGTCAGTCTGGCATCCAATGGACTGGACTGCAAAAGAAGCAACAGTTGCTCCTATTTTCCCGCATGTTTCCAGCGAGTATCCGCGCGTGTATGCAAGCAGGAATCCTGCACGGTAAGCGTCTCCTGCACCTGTGGGATCAAGAGCGGTCACTGGTACGACTGGAATTACGTGTTCTTCACCGGATATGAATATTCTGCTGCCTTGTGCATCATAGGTCACAACGATGGTGTCTATCATCTCTTGTAATTGTTCAAAAGAAAGTCCTGTCATCTCTGAGACTCTTTTTATCTCATGCCGATTAGTGAACAGGATATTGGTATTTTCAAGTATGCTCGTAAGATGTTCTGTTGAGTATGTCACAAGATCCTGCCCTGGGTCAAACGACACGAACTTTGCTATTTTTGCAATTTTTGAATTAAAAACGGGATCTGCAGTTGCCAGATGAACAAAATCCACTGATGGTGGTTCAAGCTCTTTCAGTTTTGCAGATGCACCCCAGTAAAAGTAGGAGCACTGGTTGTGTTCCTTATCAGTGAATACGAACGCTTTTGCGGTCTTTTCATTATCGAAACGATACAAGAGTGACAGGTCAACACCGACAGATGTCAGGTGTTCTTCATATCCCGAACTTGTAAAATCTGCACCAACAGGCGAGATAAGTTGGCATTTTCCACCAAGTATCCCGATTGCAGCTGCAATATTGGCAGCCCCGCCGCCATAGAACTCTTTGTAATCGATGATAGGGGATGATTCATTGAGTCCTGCAATGTTCCCAACGTCAAAAAGACCGTCAATGGCAGTGTGCCCTACAACAGAAATTGTTTTTTGTGTATCCGATATCATATTTATCCCAAAAACATTGTATATTGCATAATTGTAAGTGCCAACTGTCAATTTGCAATTATTGCATTCAATTTTTTTTGGATTTTTCGAACTCTTCTACGTCTACAACGTTCAGAGGTATATCGCGAAGTGCCTTCCCGATCACGGATTTTGCAATTCTTGCACCATGTTCTTCGGATTCTGCATCAAACACTTTCATTTCAAGGACAAGACCCACGATCGCGGTGTTGGCTGTTAAAAACACACTGCCAAACGGTTCTTCACATGCCGGACAATATGTGGTCCCGACATCAACTTCTACAAAATCAAGTTTCGGATTCAGTCTTTTTCCGGCTTCTGAGATGGCAACCCCTATTGCATCATCTGCTGTCTGTACGTCCCGAACCAACCAGGCTGCTTCAAGTGTTACAAGATAATTTCCCATATATTATTCTCTCCAAAAGTTTAAATTTAAAATTTCAACATTAATTAAATTCGTCTTCCATTAAATGATCATAATCGATTATATTGTGAACAGCACATCATCGTCCACATCAAATACACCAAGGCGTGCGCCTGCATCAAGCCATGCATGGCCATAACTGAAACATACAAGAGCGTTTACAGGGTCGTTATTTTCAACAAAATGGATGCCATCTTCATAATATGAACTTGCCATCTTGTGATAATCACTGGCAATTTTATGCATGTGAGAACTTTCGATCGGTACAAATTTTGCTTTATTGAGTGCTTCTTTTAGTAGTCGCTCATATCTTTTAACCTTTTCATTTAAATCTGCTGCCATATTTTCCCACCAATATCCAATTTTACTATTTAGCACCAAATATCTTCTTGAACAATCCACCTTCTTCGCTTTCAGTAGTACGGGATGGGGTTCGCTTAGGTGGTGGGGAAGTGGGATCTGCAGTTGTTGCAGAACTTGGCGGTGTTCTTGTCCGTGATCTTGAAATTGTAGATGCACGTTCAGATTTGGGGTTGGATGTAGGTGCAGAGGTGGATCCTGCACTCTTGAGCACGTTCACAGATTCACCGCCATGCCTTGCTTTCCTGACCCTTATGTCTATCAGAACCGGTCGTTCGATGTCGTTGCTCACAAGCATTGCAACACCGGGGGGCAGCCTTTTCAACTCTTCTTCAACATACGAGTTTACGCCTTCAAGTCCTTTACTTATAGATTTGAGGTCGTTTGGATTAGTAACTTTCATGATGATCTGTGTACCGCACTGCGAAAGTATATTCTTGTCGATACGTGCCGGACGCTGGGATATGACCATCATTCCAAGTCCGAATTTTCGTCCCTCTGATGCGATGGTTCGTAATATCTCAGAACTTGCAGTCTTGCTGAATCCCCGTTCCGGTGCAAAATTGTGAGCTTCCTCGATGACCAGCATACCCGGTGGCACACGGTTTACCTTACGTGCTTCGAACAGGGTGGTGCAAAGTCGTGCTACGATCATACTCTGTATGTCCGGTGCAACACCTTTGAGGTCAATTACAGCCGCCTTGCCTTTTTGTACCAGTTCTTCGATCGGAGTGGGGCTGGTTGAAAGTATTCCGGTCTCGCGTATGTCCTCAAGGAGGCTGATGACATTCCATTTAGCCTTGCTCGTGTCGTTCCCCACCTCAAAGATGATATCATCAAGTGTATATGTTTCCATTTCCGCCTTGAGTTTCTGTACGGCTTCGTAGAGTATGCCCATGTGTGTGCTTGTGTAATTATCAGGGAATATGGAGGTAAGTTCTTTTACTGTTAAGTTTGTGCCGTTGAGCCTGAAAACTTCATCCGCAGCCGGATTGATTGATTTGTTCGCAGGCGTGTAAATTGTCACCTGTGAACCATATCCTTTAGGGGATATGCCGTATTTCTTAAAATCCCCTGAATTGAGTGCTCCTGCGTCTTTGAATGATGCATATTCACTGTGTGGGTCAATTATCAATAAAGGAATGTTCCGATCAAGCAATTCTTCCAGCAACACGCCTGCAGTGTATGATTTGCCGCTGCCTGTTTTTGCAAGTATACTGCAATGTTTCTGCACAAGGCTGTTCACGCTCAAATGTACCGTTATGTCCGTGCCGTCAAGCAGTCCGATGTACATATCTTTGCCGGATAGACCCAGTACTGAGCGTATCAGGTCACTGTCTGCTTTGAATATATCATCACCCGGGCTGAAAGGTGTCGTAGGTGCTCGTAAAAGTCCTGCATTGTCACGGTTTCCGATCACAGTTACTTCTGCAAGTATCCTATCTCCTGTCTTGTCTGCACGCTCCCCGTTCTTCGCCTCTTTTATGGAATATGAATCACTTGAACGGGTGATGGAAAGCACCTGTGCCAGTATCCACCCATCAGTCTCGTGCCAGGCTTTTATGTAGTCACCTCTGTGAACGCCAGTGCTGTCTGATACTAATATCTTAAAATCAAGTGTTCCGGTCTCTCCGAATATTACGCCTACTGATCCACGTGCCATTTTTACTCTCTTATTTATAAAGTGATATTCTTTTTTGCAATTAATATGTTTACTATACATATATAATTACACATGCAGCCCGTAAGATATGCCGATTCGATATCACTCAATATTCAGAATATCCTTAGGTGCACCTGCAAGTTTTACAAGTGCTTCGGCTTCCAAGAAATGCAGTTCTGCCGGTATTACGAGAATGTGGAGCGGAGCGCCGAGATCAATATCAACAAGCAAACTGGCGTAATCTGCTTTTACGACCGGTGCGTCTGAACCCGCGCGTGCGATGCCAACCGCAATGGCACTTTCCATTACTCCTTCCTTGCGTTGTGATTCAACATAAAGCAGAAGTTTAAGCGCTTCGTTTACGGTCATGGACCCCTTGTCTTTGTCGATGTCCAGGAACACAAGTGTGTGCAGCCCATTTCCCATGTTGGTTTTGATGGTGTCGTACGGTGTTTCCGATATGACTGTAACTCCGCGACTGCTTGTGTAAGGATGCGGCACTGTTGATGCTTTGCCAAAACGGTAATTCTGGAGACCTGATAGTCCACATACGGCAGAAGCGATGGATGCACCATGTATCAGATAAGTTTCGATCCCCATTTCAATAGCACGAAGTCGCAGGTCAACATGAGTGGTTGAGACCATCGTGTCGCCGCCTGTGAGGAATACGACATTGTTGTCAACTGCATCGTTTAGCCATTTTGGGTCCAGTTCGACATCTTCGCGAAGGAGCAGGTGAACTTCTTTGCCGTAAAGTTGTTCCATTTTTTTGATATCGCTGCCCATTAACTGCGATGTGTAGAATTCCACATACACTTTATCTGCACGTTTTATGACTTCCAGACCTTTGAGGGATATGTCTCTCTCATCAAATAGACCGAGTCCTATGAAAGTAAGCATAACCCTTTTTTTGGGTGGGTTAGATGTTAAAGGTTTTGAGTGTGAGGGGGTTAACCAAAACAATACAACCGCCGCACCCGGCATTTTACACTTTGAGTCGGTGCGAATGAGTGAAGATACGACGAAGGTGTGGAAATGTGAATCACAAAACGCGCGCAGTGATATCATTTTTTTCAGACACAGATTTACACTGACTTGAACTTGAGATGGGAGTTAATCATGAGTTGTTGTGCATCCGGGGGTAATCCCACTCTAATAATCTTATTATTTATAATCTTTTAAGGGTGTGTCCGTTTTTTCTGCGTTTTTGGCGCTATCTGCATGTTTTTCCATCATCAAGCGCTCGCAACCTATTTATAGAACCACACACAGTTAAATCTGTTTCATTTACTATTTCAATCTAACATTAATCTTATATCAGGAGGCTTAAAATCAATGGCAGGGCAATATGGCGGTCAGCAAATTGTTATCATAGATCCGAGTAAAGAGCGCACAAGAGGCAGGGATGCACTGTCCATGAATATCGATGCAGCAAAGGCAGTCTCAAACATTGTAAAAACAACACTGGGACCAAAAGGCATGGATAAAATGCTTGTCAATCAAATTGGTGACATTGTTCTTACAAATGATGGTGCGACTATTCTCAAAGAGATGGCTATCGAGCATCCGACAGCGAAAATGATCGTTGAGGTTGCACGTACACAAGAGAAGATCGCAGGTGACGGCACAACAAGTGCAGTCATACTTGCAGGCACACTTCTTGAAAATGCACGGGATCTGGTCGATATAGGTGTTCATCCTGCTATTATTGTAAAAGGATATAGGTTAGCCGCACAAAAGGCTATATCTCTATTTGAGGATTTTGCGATATCCGTAACAGCAGATGACAAAGAGATTCTTAATAAGATCGCAAAAACATCGATCACAGGTAAAGCGATCGAAGCGCATGGTGATTTCCTATCATCAATATGTGTGGATGCTGTACTTGCAATCAGGGGTAATGGTTCAATAAACATCGATGATAACATACTTATCATACAGGATTCAGGTTCTAAGATCGATGAAACAGAACTTGTCGAAGGGGTTGTGCTCAATAAGTGGCGTCTTCTTCAAAACATGCCATCAAGGATCGAGAACGCAAAGATAGCACTTATCGATACACCTCTTGATCTTGGTAAAACCTTCAATAAATCAAAAGTGCAGATCCAATCTGCAGATGATATGATTGCATTTGTTGAACAGGAAGAATCTTACTTTAAGAATATGGTCGATGCGATTGTAAAAAGCGGTGCTAATGTCGTATTATGTTCTAAAAATATTGACGATCCTGCATTACATTACCTGCAAAAGAATAACATTTATGCGACACGCCGCGTGAAAGATAACGAAATGAAGAACATATCACGCGCCACTGGTGCACGTATAATTCGCAATGTTCATGAGATCGAGGCAAATGACCTTGGAAGTGCAGGACTTGTCGAACAGATAGGCGCATCCGAAGTCGGGAAGACCTACATCAAGGAATGTACAAATGCGAAATCAGTAACCATAATTGTGCGCGGTGCCACAGATCATGTGACCGACAACATCGAGCGCAGTCTCGATGATGCGCTACGTGTTGTGAAGAACGTCATTGAAGACGGAACAATTGTACCCGGCGGCGGTGCTTCTGAGATAGATGTTGCACTTGGATTGCGTGCTTATGCAGCATCGGTTGGCGGGCGTGAACAGATGGCAATATCTGCATTTGCAGATGCGATTGAAGCAATACCAAAAGCACTTGCAACCAATGCAGGATATGACTCCATTGACATGATACTTGATATGCGCGCCAAACATAGCAACATGAAGAACGCTGGACTGAATGTTTTCACCGGTGAGATCGAGGACATGCTTGAAAATGGCATCGTTGATTCTCTAAGGGTAAAGACACAGGCAATTAAATCCGCATCTGAAGCCGCAACAATGGTGCTTCGCATCGATGATGTATTAAGAGCGCAGAGACAAGACATGCAGGATGTTAAACGTGAGCACAATATACACAACTATGATGGAATGTCTGCACCTCTACTTGAGAACCGCAGATAAGTGTCAAATTTTAAATATAAATTTGAATTAAAATATTAAATATATGGTTTGTAAGGTCAATATTTATTTCTTATAAACCATAGAATTTTTTATAATTTTCAATAGCCCTTTTTGCCTGTGAGGGAAACATCTTTTCGAGATATTCAACAAAATCATCTCTCTTAATGCAGTTTTTTACAACATCAAGCAGTTCTTCAGCAAAATGTATTGACCGTTCACTATCCTTTTGGATCTCAAAAGAAATACATAGGGCATCCATTGAAAAATGATTGAGTCGTATGTATGGTGCGACCGATCCCAAAAGCACACCATCTCTAAGTTCGATATATGCGGGAACTCCTGTTTTGTTTATGCGTTCACCATCAGTCAGTTTTGCGAAATTATATGCTGAATATGAATGTAATTCCACATACACATCTGGATGCAGACTTTCAACTGCATCAATTATCTTGCTGCCGAGGGTGGTGTAATATTGGTCATCTAGTGTGGAAATATACTCTCCATCATTCACAATCGGGATAACTGCAAGTGTACCATTTTCCGGCGGATTTATGTTCAAAAGAAGTTCCGAGGTTTGGCGCCACTCATCACCATGCAGCCCTGCAACAAATAGGTAGATTGGTAAGCCACTCCCACATATTTTCAGGTCGTTGGAAGTATTATTGCAGTTAAAGATGTCATTTTTCCCCATTAGTTCCCATTTTACTTGCTACAATATATATTTCTTCTTTTTTAGATTCCAACACATCAGTTATAGTAAGCCCCATTGACTCGATTTGACTCAAAATAGGTTTCCTGTTTTCACGATTCTTGATCTTTATTACTTGAAGCAATCTGCCCCCATCTTTTAACAGTGGCATCATTCTTTCAAGTGCTTCAAGGGAATCTGTCGGTTCAAGGGTCAGGTCGCTTAAAATCACATCAAAAGGTTCGGAGGACAGTTCACTAAGCGGGATCTTGAACACGTCTCCAAATATCACTGAAACATTTTGATTTTCAAATGAGACATTACCAAGTTCAGAGCGAAAATCTTTACTGAACTCGATCCCTTTTACACTTTTTGCGATTCCTGCTGCGAATGTAAGAAAACCACCGACACTTGAACCAAGGTCAAGTACATGGTCGCCTTCTTTTATTACTTCGGTCTGTTCTTGAATGCCTTTAAGTTTGAAATAACCGGCAGGCTTGTCCATCCCTTCAGTAACATCAATACTATCATCAGTTAACACGTCTCTTGCAGGTTTTCTTGCGATATTGCCGTTTATTTTCACGTACCCTTTAATTATTGCCTGCTTTGCACGACCTCTTGATTTGAAATGGCCTGTATCTACAAGGTACGCATCGAGTCTCATAATATTGGTATGATATGTGGTGAACTCTGTCTTTTATTCTTCAAGTTCATCCTGGAGTTCATCGATTACTTTCATCAGGTCGACGGCTTCTGATCTATACTTCCTGGACAATGTCTTATATTCTTCGTCATTGATGTCTCCACTGTCCCTGTCCGCTTTGATCTCGCTCAATAATGAAAGGATAGCATCATATCGGGTTTCCAGTTCATCGAGGTCAGGTTCTTCCACAATGACATTTTCGTTAATATCCAATTCGTCTTCATATTCGTCAGAATCGTTCTCTTCTTCCTCTTTTATTTCTTCCTCTTCAAATGTGCTTGCACTTTCCACGAAAATTTCATCATCTTCTTTTTTCATTTTCTTCTGCACAAATGGGAATGCAAGTATTGCAATAATAACGAGTCCTATAACAATGTATGGTAATATGCCCCCGATGTTGCTCGGCGTCTTTGTTTCAATTGTGAATTCTTTGAATTGAGGTGTTGACCACGTATGGATAACTTCGTTAACACCCGTTTCAATATTATCGCCCTGAATCACATTTCCGCCTTCATCTTTGATTGTAGGTTCCATGCCTTGGGCAGTAATTATTTTTAACAATAAATTGGATACCGGATAATTGATATAAGTGGGATACTGTAAAACTTTGGTATATTGTGGTAAATCATTATCTGAAGTTCCTGAAATCACATATTGTATCATGTACATTGGTGGCATTCCGGGAGTGTTTAATCGCTCTGCATCATTGAAACGTACGATATTTCCCTTTTCGGTATATTGTAATTGAGTTGAAGATGTTCCTTCAATCATTTCTTGTCGTTCGATAACTATCTCTGTAGTACCATCAGGAATCCAAACCATCAAGTCTGTGGTGTAATTCCCCATTGCACTAAATATTATGGTTTCTCGCACAACCGTATATTCTACATTTGTGATGTCTACCTCTATCAATTGTTGAAGTATTACAATACTACTGCCGCCATTTGTGGGGGAAATAGAGGGGATTGAAGTGGGTTCTACTGTCTCACCATTTTCTGCATTCTCTGGATATGCAAATGCTGTTTGTGCCATTAATAAGATACAGATCAAAATACCAAGATTTAGTCTAAGTCGCATTTAATAATCTCCTTTTTAGAAATTGAATAATTGTTGTATTATATGTGTCATACTTATAGTAAAAATATTCGAAATATGTATTGTTGCATGGTTTCTTGTAGTATATGTTTTATAAACATATAGTTCGAGTCAATCTGAGCGTCAGCGAAGATTTTCTCGTTGTATATAGTCTATAAGATTATGTAGTCCAAGTTAATGCGAACGAAGTGAGCATTTTCTTGATAATATACTGTCGTTTTTATATTGCGTATGATAGCATAAAGGTATTGATATTTGATATTCTTTTCTCTGTAAAAATGTCTAAATTCTTTTCATTATCTTTTTAAAAATCATTTTTTGACAAATTCATAGAATTTATCTGTCGATAATTTTCATAAATTTATCTACTGTAAACCATCTGTCGAATTTTTCTATCACAATATTCGACAACCTTATATACAACTATGTACAAATAGTATGTCAGACACGCGTCATATTTTCAGCAGACTAATAGCAGACATAGGTCTGACCTCTGTCAGACTTTTGTCAGGCGCACGTCTGGCATCCGTCTGACAGATGAATCAACAAAAGGACCAACAATATGGAGCGTATAACGATCAGACTCCCGGAACAGCAACTAAAGATGATCGACTATATGGTAAATCAGGGTGAATTTCCGTCCGTAAGCGAAGCAATCAGGACGGCCGTGCGCGAACTTGTAGATCAAAGAGGCGAAAAACTGATCCGTAGGTCGGAGATGTTAGCGGCTCTTACATAAAAGTTACATAACTTTATACGAGAAAATCTTCGCTGACGTTCAGATTGACTCGTACTATATGTTTATAGAACATATATTAGAACAAAAATGCAAAAATCCAAGAGAGGGGATGAATGTGCAGTCTATAGTTCAAGAAGCATTAAAACACACAGAGAAAGAGAGAGAGTATCGACAGACAATCACAGCTGATGATGGGCTTGAGGGCTTTGGTCTTCCAAGAATTACAATAGTAGGCTGTGGTGGTGCTGGTAACAATACAATTAACCGTCTCTACAATATCGGTATAGAGGGTGCAGACACTATTGCTATCAACACTGACAAACAACATCTTGATCACATACGTGCCGATAAAAAGATCCTTGTGGGTAAAACACTCACTCGTGGACTTGGTGCTGGTGGCTATCCTGAAACAGGTAAAAAAGCTGCTGAGCTTGCACGCGGTACACTTGAAGATGTCTTTAAAGACAGTGACCTTGTGTTCGTAACTGCAGGTATGGGTGGAGGTACCGGAACCGGTGTCGCTCCTGTTGTTGCAGAGATCGCGAAAGAACAGGGTGCTATCGTAGTCGGCATGGTCTCAAGTCCGTTCAGGGTTGAGAGAGCACGTACATTCAAAGCAGAAGAAGGCTTGGAAGAATTACGCCGCGCTGCTGATACTGTAATTGTTCTGGACAACAACAGGTTACTGGATTATGTGCCAAATCTTCCAATAGAGCAGGCATTTTCAGTAATGGACCAGTTGATAGCCGAAACCGTGAAAGGGATCACCGAAACCATTACCCAGCCATCACTTATCAACCTTGATTACGCAGATATGAGGTCGATCATGGGATGCGGCGGTGTCGCAGTCATGCTTGTAGGTGAGGCAAAGGGTCAGGACAAGAGTACGGATGTTGTCCGCACAGCATTGAATCATCCATTACTTGATGTTGATTACAGGGGCGCAACAGGCAGTCTTGTACATATCACAGGTGGACCTGATCTCAGTCTTAAAGAGGCAGAAGAAATTGCACAGTCTCTTACGTATGAACTGTCATCTGATGCAAATGTCATATGGGGTGCACGCATAAAAGAAGAATATGAAGGTAGGGTCCGTGTTCTGGCAATCATGACAGGTGTCCAGTCCGCACAGGTACTTGGTCCACAGTTTGATGCCAATCTAGTTGGAAAGGCAATGCCGCAAGCACAGGGCACACACGGTCGTCTGAACCGTAACATGAAAATGTCACGTGGTTCAATTGTTGAACCGTTCGGTGTAAGAAGCAATGGCGGATCGATCATTGATATAATCCAGTGATCGAGATCAAATATCATACCACCACGTCAGGTCCGGTTTCATATTCAAGTATCTGGAATTGGATCTGACCTTTTCTTTTATTTTTCAATAATTGTGAACCTGGAATCCTATAAACATCTATAGACATTTATTTTTATAATAGATTCATTTTTAGAGCCATGAATATTCTAGTTGCTACCGGACATCTAGCAGAACAGACAGTTCGGCTTGCTGTACGATCAAGACCAAAAGTAGATGTTTTGGTCTTAGACACTGATGTTGCCGCTTTCATCACTCCTCGTAGATTGCTAACTGCGATCCAGGAACAGCAGGCATCCGGTGATCTATCTGATACTTACGATCTGATCTTTGTTCCCGGACTCGTGTCAGGGAATTTTTCAAATGTTGCAAAAGAACTTGGTTCCGAGATATATCTTGGTCCCAAGCATGCTTATGATCTGGAATATATTGTGTCATTCGCAGGCAAAGTGGATTTTTCAACAATTATCCCGGCATGTGAACTACTCACCAATGTAAGGCGGGATATGGCACTTGATACAGTGCACAAGATCGAGACCAATGCCAATGCGCTCATGCACATAGGTCAGATGAAACTGGGTGGAGGAGCTCGCATGAAAGTGATGGCAGAAGTTGTGGATGCCACAGGGCTCGATACAAATGTTCTGTCTGAAAGGATAATATCGTTCATCAATAAAGGCGCAGATATCATCGACCTTGGTGCATCGCTAAATGCTACGCCGGATGATGTGGAACGCGCAATAAAGACTGCGCGTAAAGTCTCATCCGTCCCGATCAGTATCGATACACTTGACCCGGTACTTCTAAAGAGGGCACTTAATATTGGCGTGGATATTGTATTGAGTTTAAACAGCAGTAATATTAACCAAATAGGGCGCATGGTTGCAGATTCAGGCGCTTCGGCAGTTGTGATCCCTGACACAGGCGCAGGTGTTGAGAGTCTTATTGATAATATCAAAGCGGCAGAGGAAGCAGGCATCATGCGTATCATCGCTGATCCTGTCCTTGATCCGATCGGACATGGGATCGCGGTATCGATCGTACGTTATCATGAATTCAACCAGAAGTTCTCTGACATTCCTTTATTTTTCGGGGTCGGCAACGTCACAGAACTCATTGATGCGGATTCAGCAGGTGTCAATGCCGCATTTTGCGGGATTGCGGCTGATGTAGGTGCAAGCATTTTATTCACGCCAGAGTTTAGTAATAAGACACAAGGGTCGATACATGAATTAAAGATCGCATCGGAGATGATGGTTCTTGCAAATGAGAGGGATAGTTCTCCAAAAGATCTTGGGATCGATCTTCTGATTATGAATGAAAAACGGCGGCGTGAGGATTCAACAATTCCTGCTGATGCGATAGATGCAAAAGAAGCAGACTTATGGCGTGTGGATCCTGCCGGATGTGTTAAGATCGGGATTTCGCCTGATCTGAGTAGTGGAACAGGTGGTAAGATAATCGCACGGCACAAAGAAGCATGTATTGTGGGGGAAACCGCAGGTGAGGTGCTGGATACACTTATTGACATGAAACTTGTGTCTACATTGGGACATGCAGGATACTTAGGTCGTGAACTGAAAAAAGCGGAATTGGCATTGCAATTTAATAGAAGTTATGCACAGGATGATGAATTTTAGATAGAACGGTAATGGTAATTATGGAACTTGGACACAAAGATAAAGCAGCGATCATTGAGATCGTTGCAGCAAGCTATTTTTCAAGCCAGAAATGGAATTGGATCAGTTTAAAAAGCGATGTTGGCAAGATATTCAAGGCATTTGAGGAATTAGGTGATCAGTATACTGAATATCCTTACATGAGCCGGGATTGGTATGTTGAGAATTCGGCTACGAAAAGCACACATATGTGCAGGAAATGGGATGAGTTAAAAGAACTCATTGAATTTTTGGATACGTATGCGCAGCACTTTGATTTTATGGTTAAGAACAGCGATCAGAAATCATTTTGTATTGTAAGTGAGAGCAAGGAACTCACAGATGAGCAGAAAAATGCTATCCACAATGCCAGAAAATTACGATGTAGCACTTTTGTATTTACTGCGTCGGTACCAGATGATATCGGCTTTGAACTGTCACAGGTTGGAGGTGGTATGTGAGTGTAAAGAACCTGATTAATCGACACATTCATATTGAGTGTGTCCTATTTCAATCTGCTTCATAAAGTGATAATTAAAATCAATTGTAATTATTATATAATTGTATATATGTATTCAACTATTGTTACAAATTATTATATGGCAAGTATGAAAGAAGCAAATTTTATAAAACAAACTTGGCAAAATACATTTAAAAATTGATAGGAGTTTTAATATGGTGAACATTGAGAATTTAATTTATCTCGCTCCCATTGCGGGTCTGATAAGTTTGATATTCTCTGCAATTTTCGCACGCAGTGTCCTGAAAGAAGATACTGGTAATGAAGAGATGCAGTATATATCATCCGCAATCCAGGAAGGGGCGATGGCATATTTGAATCGTCAGTATAAAACAATCGCAGTTGTTGCAGTAATTCTTGCAGCACTTATCTATGCATTGCTTGGTGATGGTGCAGTTCTTGCAATCGGATTCATTGCCGGTGCAGTGAGTTCTGCACTCGCAGGATACATTGGAATGAATGTATCAGTCAGGGCAAATGTCAGGACAACACAGGCGGCTACAAAAGGATTGCAAAAAGCAATGTCTGTAGCTTTTAGAGGCGGTGCGGTCACAGGTCTTGCGGTCGTTGGTCTCGCTCTTTTGGGCACAAGTGGTTTTTACATTCTTTTTGGTAACGTGGACCTTGTTATTGGATTTGGTTTCGGTGCAAGTCTTATCAGTCTGTTCGCAAGGGTTGGCGGCGGAATATTTACAAAGGCAGCCGATGTCGGAGCAGATCTTGTGGGCAAGATCGAAGCAGGAATACCTGAAGACGACCCACGAAATGCAGGCGTCATTGCTGATAACGTAGGTGACAATGTGGGAGACTGTGCAGGAATGGGTGCAGACTTGTTTGAAACCTATGTAGTAACACTTCTTGCATCAATGTTGCTTGGTTCAATGTTACTCGATGCATATCCAAATGCAGTCCTGTATCCAATGATACTTGGTGCAGTCGCAATATTCACATCCATCATCTCGATCTTTTTTGTAAAGGTCGGCAGTGACGGAAAGATTATGAGAGCGCTATACAAAGGCGTAGCAGTATCAGCGATTCTTTGTGTCATAGCATTCTATTTCATTACAGACATGTTAATGGGTAACATCAAGCTCTATTATGCATCACTTGTAGGTGTTGTAATAATGGTCCTTATGGTCGTTTTCACGGAATACTACACATCCACAAGTTTCCGTCCGGTCAAGGAGATCGCAAAAGCATCTGAAACCGGTGCAGGAACGAATGTAATTTCCGGTCTTGCAATTGGTTTTGAAAGTACGGCACTTCCGGTTTTAGTAATTATCATCGGAATATTGGGGTCATACTTCATTGTTGGCGGTGCAACAGATCCAGCAATGGGTATATACGGTATTGCGATCGCAGCAACAGCAATGCTCTCAACAACAGGCATGATCGTAGCACTTGATTCATACGGTCCTATCACAGACAATGCAGGCGGTATTGCCGAAATGGCACATCTGCCTGAAAGTGTACGAGAAATCACCGATAAACTGGATGCAGTCGGTAACACTACAAAGGCTGTTACAAAAGGATACGCGATAGGTTCAGCAGCACTTGGTGCACTGGCACTTTTCGCAGATTACAGGTACAAGGTTGGCCTTGTGGACGGTTCATTAAGTCTTGACAATCCTGTTGTCCTTGTTGGTTTGTTCCTTGGTGGTCTGCTTCCATTCCTGTTCAGTGCAGTTACAATGCGCGCGGTCGGTACTGCAGCATTTGAAGTTGTTAATGAAGTACGTCGCCAGTTCAGGGAAATCCCCGGGATCATGGAAGGTACTACAAGACCTGAGTATGGCAAGTGTGTTGACATCGTGACAAAGTCCGCGATCAGATCAATGGCTATTCCTGGAATCCTTGCGATTGGAACACCACTTATAGTTGGTGTGGTACTTGGTCCACAGGCACTCGGCGGTCTTTTGATCGGTATCATTGTTGTAGGTCTTTTACTTGCACTTACAATGGACAATGGTGGTGGTGCATGGGATAACGCAAAGAAGCTCATCGAAGACGGCGCACACGGCGGCAAAGGCTCAGATGCGCACAAAGCAGCAATTGTCGGAGATACAGTTGGTGACCCATTCAAGGACACATCAGGTCCTGCACTCAATGCTCTAATAAAAGTAGTGAACATGATCGCGATCCTGTTCTCGTCGCTATTTATCGGCGCAGGAATATTTTAAGCAATATTAGTAACTATACAAAGCAGTCCGGCACATGTCGGATCTGCTACTTTTCTTTTTTTTTGTTTTATTAAAAAGCATTCAACTCAATAGTTGCAACTTTAAAAATACCAAACAAAGTTAATGCAATAATTTGGAAATTTAAAAAAAACTGGAAAAATTTAAAAGAATATGCGAATGGGTTGGGGAGTGGGGGTTGTAAAAAATAATACCCATCCGCATTAATTTATAATAAGCATTTGTTGTATATATAAATTATCATATAGCAATAATTTATATATTATTTATATATCATTTATTTATTTATTTAATATCTTCAATTTTAAAAAGCACATTGCGGCACACCAGTTCATTCTCAATCTCCTCAAAGAACACACCGGTTCCTGTTACATGTTCATGTTTAAAATCGGTGACACATCCACATTTTCCTCCAATTGTAGTTAATTCTACACCACAGGACGGACTTTTGGGCACACCTATGATCTTGATCTGCATTCCTGAATTTGCGAACTGCTCGATCATATCTGCAAAAGGTTTGAACAACTCATTGCAAAACCTTCTGTAGTTTGGATGGTTTAACTGGTCTTTGGTAATTTCACGACGGTTAATTCCAAAATATATCATTTCAGGACATGGTAGTTGGATTATGTTCTGCCTTTTTGCACCAGTAGATGCTGGTTTTAACATAGGTGCATTAAATCCTGAAAGTCTAGATGGTTTATTCATAAGGCAATGTGCGATAACAGTGATATCTTTTGATTCATTGTCCTTGTCCCTGCTCATACTTATTATTCCCCCATTGTATAATGATGTATACAAAAGATACATGCAATTAATTGTACATATTTGTATTCATCGATTATCCATCAACAGATTTTCACGAACAGAGAGTATATATCATTTAGATAATATACAAAAAGAAACGATATCTAATGGGAGATGTACATCACATGTCACAAGACATTGGAACAATAATCAACAAAGGGTTTGGCACATGGATGCGGAATCTTAACATCAGTTTGCCGTTCATATTGAACTTCGGGATCAGTGGTTTATTAGCACTGATAATCTTCGCTGTTTTTGTGGTTATTTTTGTCATGCCGGAATTATCATCAATGGGCCTTGATCCTGCAAACATTTTGCCTGAACAGATGCTCAGTATATTGTCGTCTGTTGTCGGTGACCACATAATGTTGATAATTGCAGTTTTTATTATTTTCATGATCTTAATTATGTTCATTCAATCCTACTTCATAGCAGGTGCGATAGGAATGTCAAAAATTGCAACCGAAACAGGTGACACTTATCTTAATGACATGTTATCCTATGGCAATAGAAATGTGGTCAACCTGTTTTTGATAAATATACTACTTGTACTGATAATGCTCGCAGGAATTGTGTTTATTGTGCCTGGAATACTTTCAATGGAAAACTTCAATATGTTTTTATCAAATCCTGAAGAAACAGCAGCAAGTTCGGTTCTTTTTGCATTTGGTTTTTTGACATGGATGCTGTATATTCTTGTTGCAAGTATAGTATTATCGATTGTCAAGTATGTGCTGGTCGTTGATGATCTTGACCCGATAACTGCGCTGGAAACCGGATTCCGGTTTTTTATGGACAATAAACTGGACATCTTCCTCATGTGGTTGATCTTGATCTCAATATCAGTATTTGTTGGTATTATTGGGCAAGGCATAAGTTCGGTGCCTATAATCTCAACGATCTGGGCATTTGCGGATATTGTGATATCGATTGCAGTCATTCCACCCCTGACAGCTATATGGTGGACACGCTTATACCTCAGCAGGACTGGTAAAAATATGTATGATGTGAATGATCTTTTGGATCATCCTTATTAGACATTTGAGCGATCTTGTTGATATCAAAATGTTCAAATCGTAAACGATGTTCAACAGATATTACCTGAGCAATTTCTTTTTTTAGAACAAATCTATTCACGACCAAGCAACTTGCATGCCTGGCATATCTCAAAACTGCATGGTTCACCACATATCCGGCATTTTGCAAGTTCGACATTTAGATATTCTTTTGAAATTATAGGTGCCATTGTGTCAAAACCCTTAAGGAGGGAATATTTTGTACCCGGGTGAGCCACCTCAAAAACATTGAGCATGTTCCTTACTTCGCCCCGAATTGCTTCGTGGGCATACGGGCATTCACTAAAATCAACAGTCAGGTCGCTGACAATTGCATAAAGTGCTACTTCCTTTTCGGGAATATAGCGAAGTGGTTTTGCACGAAGGACAAGTCCTTCAAGCGCGTGAGGCTGTGCAAGTTTGACCATGCGTGAAACATCACCTCTCAAATGGTTGAGGAGAATTGTCTGTGCCTCATCATCAAGATTATGACCGGTTGCAAGTTTTGTTGCACCTACTTCAAGTGCAGTCTTATTTAGAAGTGTTTTTCGCAGGACACCACAATAACTGCATGCACCTTTTTCACGTTCTTGTGCAATAATATCATCAAGAGGTGTGTCAAACTCATCTTTAAAAGATCGGATGATATGTTTCACGCCCAATTTAGCGGTCAGTTCTTTTGCAATCTTTAGAGTATGTTCACGGTAGCCTTCTATTCCTTCATCGATCGTAATGGCGATAAGTTCAATATCCGGTCGTTTATCGAATAACTTGTGAAGCATGTATAACAGTACAGCACTGTCCTTTCCACCACTGAGTGCAATTGCAATGATATCATTCTTCTGTATATTGAAGTGTTTTCTGATGGTAAATTTTATTTTCCGTTCAACATCTTCAATGAAATGCTTTTTACATAGGTGCATTCCAGAATATTTCTGGAAAATAATTGCTTCCTTGTTACATTTATTGCATTTCATATTCATAGATGATCAACCCTTAAATCTTCGAAGATATATTAGTATATATTGTTGATTTATATCAACTTATATAATATATATTTTATATTAAACTTTTCATAAGCCGAAACCTTTATCATCCTTCAATTCAACTAAACTGAAATTTAATTGGGTTTATGAGTAAGTTTTTGTTAAGTTGTAATTGTGGTAAATAAATGGTAGTATTAAGTGATAGGCTTAATAAGGTCTTAGATGACCTTAAAATGGTAGATGGTGTTGAGTCTGCGGCAATAGCGACAAGAGACGGTTTACTCATAGCATCCAACACTTATCCAGGAACACATCCTGAAACATTTGCTGCAATGTCTGCTACTATTCTTGGTGCAGCAGAAGCTGCAACTGGCCATTTGGAAAATGGTTCTGTAAATAGGATAATTATAGAATCAGATGATTGCCGGATGATCGTAACGAGTTCAGGTCAAAAATCACTTTTGGTTGTTATGACAGCAGTTAATTCAGGGCTTGGATTGATACTGGTTGAGCTTGCAAAGGACGCTTCTATAATAGACGATCTACTCAAGTAATCTACTAATCAATGATTTTTTCAAGGTGTATGAATTGTTTTTAACAGGCAATATATCGATTCCTATTATTCTATTATCAGTGTTGGTGGGCTATCTTTTTGGTGTTTTTTCAGGGCTCGTTCCGGGAATCCATACAAACAATTTTGCTCTGCTTCTTGTCGCCCTTTCACCAATGATGAGTGATTATGGCATACAACCGTTCTACATTGCCGTGATAATCCTGTCAAATTCTATTGCGCATACGTTCCACGATATAATTCCTGCCATATTTTTAGGCGCACCGGATTCGGATATGGCACTGGCTGTATTGCCAGGGCATAGACTTTTGCTTGATGGATTTGGTGCAGAAGCAATCCGTTTATCTGCGCTTGGAAGTGCAGGTTCGGTCGTGTTCTCGATGATAATTGTTCTACCGCTTGCTGCGACATTCAGTATCGTGTATCCTGTTTTGCAGGATCACATTGCATGGGTACTTATTTTCATAGTGTTCCTTATGGTCGCAACAGAAAAAGGTGAGTATATCATAGGCCAGGGTTCGCTTGCTCATTACAAGTACAAAGGTTATGCTATCATGCTGTTCTTGATAAGCGGTGCACTCGGGTTATTTGCGTTCGAAATGGAAGGATTGATGGACCCTGTGATCAATTTTGGGGCACCATCTATTCTATTGCCCCTGCTTAGCGGTTTATTTGGTTCTTCACAACTTGTGATAAGCCTGCTCACGCATTCAACCATTCCGCCGCAGACCTTTGCAAAGATGACATTGTCAGGAAAGCGAATCGTCAGGGGAATCATTACAGGTAGTGTGGCGGGTTCCATAGTAGCATGGCTCCCCGGCATTTCGTCAGCCATTGCGGCAGTGCTCGCGCGGCTGTTCGTCAGGAAAGATTTTGACAGTGAGGGCGAGGGCGAGGAAGGGGATGAGGGTAAGGTGGATGCAGATGGTGTGGATGCCGGCTCAAAAGAGTTCATTGTATCAGTTTCGGGAGTCAACACGTCGAACGCGATATTTGGTCTGGTCGCTTTGAGTGTGATCGGAAAGACAAGAAGTGGTGCCATGGTGGCGATCAATGATGTGCTGGGCACGGCAAATGGTGTGATTGGTGGCGTAATCACACTTGATACATCAACGTTGCTCCTTTTTTTCGGTGTTATTTTGTTAACTGCTTTTTTGTCGTATTTTTCAACGATCATGATCGGGAACAATGTCCATCGTGTAATATCGCGAATTGATTACTCTAAATTATGTGTCGGCGTTATCATCGGTCTTGCGTTGATGGTTGTTGCGTTCACTGGATTTTTCGGATTGTTGATCTTTATTATAGCTACACCGATTGGGATGCTTGCACCATTCTTTAAGGTCAGGAAATCAAATGCCATGGGTGTCATTTTACTGCCGGTTATTCTGTATTTTATTTAAGTTTACAATGATGTAACAAGATAATATTATTGTTTGGATCGACTTGTGGATCATCAGGCTGACATCTGATGCACAACAAGAAAATGCTCACTTCGTTCGCATTAACTTGGACTACATAATCTTATAGATTATATACAACGAGAAAATTCTCCCTTTGGTCGAATTGACTCGGACTATATGTTTATAAAACATATACTATGAAAAACATTAAATCCAAAGTTAGATATGTTGTGGTCAGATACTATATACAGATATTACAATGATACAAAAATAGACTAGAGGACCCTTTTATGCCAATTATAACCCTACAATACGATGATATGGAAAATCTTACTCGTGCAGACCGGGATACGATAATTGATCGTGTGCCAATGATCGGAGCCGATATTGAGCGTGTGGAAAAAGAGTCTATTGACATCGAGTTCTTCCCTGACAGGCCAGACCTGTACAGTGTAGAAGGAGTCGCACGAGCAATGAGGGGATTTCTGGATATTGAGAAAGGTCTCTGTGAATATGAAGTGACACCTTCTGATATCAAGATCACATTGGACAAGGATATTGAGGACATTCGTCCTGTTCTTGGGTGTGCTATCGTAAGAGGCGTCAGATTTGATACGAATTCCATAAAGTCACTTATGGATTTGCAGGAGGACCTCCATTGGGGACTTGGACGCGATCGTAAGAAGGTTTCCATTGGTGTTCACGATATGGCAAATATTAAGGCTCCCTTCAGGTACCTTGCAGCTGATCCGGACTTTGAGTTCATCCCGCTTGATTTTACAGAACCGATGTCAATGCGCGATATACTTGAAAAGCATCCAAAAGGTGTGGGCTTTGCCCATCTTGTGGAGGGATTTGACAAGTATCCGCTTATACTGGATGCAAATGATAATGTACTCTCGTTCCCACCGATCATTAATGGTAACTTGACAAGGGTCGAGGAGAGTACGACCGACTTGTTCATTGATGTGACAGGACTTGCAGATGCTGTTTACACTTCACTTAACATCGTTGTGACATCACTTGCAGAGCGGGGAGGGAAAGTAGAGTCTGTGAAAATTATGATGCCTGATGGGAGCACGAAGATCACACCGGATCTAACGCCCCGCGTTCATAAGGTCACAAGACAAGAAGTTGTTTCGTTGCTCGGTATCGATCTTTCAATGGATGAGATCGTCACACAGCTTGAGAAGATGCGGTTCGGAATACGCAAGATCGATGGCGAGATCCTTGAGGTCGAGATCGCTTCGTACCGTGCCGATATCCTGAACATTGATGATATTATTGAGGACATTGCGATCGGATATGGGTATGAAAATATCGTGCCGGATTTCCCAAAGAGTTCCACAGTTGGAAAGGCTCACGAGATATCAATTGCAAGAACTGCAATGCGCGAGATCATGGTAGGTCTTGGATATTCTGAAGTTATGCCATTTACCCTGACGAGCGAGAGGGTTCATTTCGAGTGGATGTGCCGTGACAGTACGGATGATGTCACTCCTGTGCTTCATCCGATCAGTGAAGACCAGACAATGCTTCGTACAACGATCCTGCCAAACCTGATGGAGATCCTTTCAATGAACCAGCACAGGGAACTCCCGCAGCGTATATTTGAAGTAGGCGAGGTTGTGGTAAATATCAACAACCGCAGGCATCTTGCTGCAGTATCGATACACCCACAGGCGAACTTTACGGAAGTGCGCGAACTCGTGGATGCCATGATGCGTGAGCGAATGGTAGATTATGAGGTTGTAGAATCACAGGACACAGCATTTATGGAAGGCAGACGAGCAGATATTCTTGTTGATGGTGAAAAGGTCGGTGTTATGGGCGAGTTCTATCCTGAGGTTGTCACGAATTTCGGATTGGGACAGCCTGTGGTCGGGTTTGAGATCGATATTAAGGTTTGAGCGGTCAAATGGTTTAACGGTCGAACAGTTAAACGGTTATTTACAAAGGTCTGGACAAGAAAAATAGTATTAGTTTTGGTGTTTTTGGATGAGATGTAATCCGCCGCAGGCGGCGTAACCCTCCATCACCAATAAATTGCAGCCGCATATGTGACGAAGTAATTGTTTTTAATATTTAATTTCGGATCTAATGTACAATTTGAGTGATATTTTTGAATAGGATTGGTTTTAAAATTATCTGTCATGTATTAATTGTGGGTTAGTGATTATGGAATGCGCCGCCTACGGCGGTTGCAAAGTATTGTGTTTGTTATGTTGTTGTGTTGATCAGATAAATCTATACAAAACCACACGCGAAGTTGGAAATATCCTCTTCGATAGGTTCTTTGATCCCATACAGAACCTGTCGTGCATCTTTTCGATGCAATCTTTCTTCGACTATTCCCTCTATTTTCAGTTTATTCAAAGCGTACCTCACAGTGCGGTCTGGAAGGTATGTTTCATCAATTATTTCTTTCTGTGTCAGCATCCCTTTAAGTTCAAGAATTTTAAGTACAAACTTGACTGATGGGGAGCAACTTTTAATTTTATCTATAAACGTATTCTGTAACTTTATTTTGTCAGTATCTTTTTGATTCACAGATTTATTCTCCTTGTTTTTTCGATAAAGGTTTTCAACAGAAATCCTCAATGTATGATGCAAATACGTAATAGTAAAAGTATCTTTTGGCAATATTTGCCGGTAATCTCCTTGAATTTCCGATATACGACCCATTAATACCAAAGAGATGGTTATATTCTACTATCAAAATTTGGAGGAAAAACATGTCAAAAGATCGTCATATAATGGAACTTCAGGGTAAAACCCGGGTTGTAATTGAAAACGGAAAAGTTATTGAGGTTGGTGAGCCTATGACTGAGTATTGCCCCATCTTTGACAAAGTACGTGGAGTAAAGAAATTCACACCCGGAACGGTGAAGGAGAATATAGAGTTCAGGATACGGGATTTTGGAATATTCACAGAGGACAGGGAACTTGAGATGGAGATATTTGTTGGCTTTGGTGCAAGCGAGACATTCATGACAGCACTTCGCAGCGGTCTGCTTGATACTACTGTTACGGTATGTGACGGTACCGGCACAGTGATCACAAGCAACCCAAAGCTCTGTCAGGGTATGGGATCTCGTATATCAGGGTTGACAATGACATCGCCAATAGAAGGGTTGATAAAGCGTGTAGAGGCTGCTGATGGTGTGGTGCTCGATCCGAAGACTGCCAGGATTGATCAGGTCGATGGTGTTAGGAAAGCACTTGAGATGGGATATAGGAGAATAGGTGTATCTGTAGCAACTGTTGAAATACTAAAAGAGATCAGAAAACTTGAAGAAGAGTCCGGTGCTGAAATTATAACATTTGGTGTACACACTACCGCGATGCCAAAGGAAGAAGCTGACGAGTTCATCGAACTTGTGGATGTGACAACAGGTTGTACTTCAAAGTGGATACGAGGTCAGGTTGAAGGTAAGGTTCTGGCACAGTTTGGGACCGGTATTCCCATATTTGCACTTACACAGCGAGGAAAGGCGCTGTTGCTTGAAAGGGCAAAGGAAGTTACAAGTCCTATACTTGTCAATACCCAGAAACTGCCAATTCAGCCGGAAGGAAAACAGCCATGGCCACTGGTATGATTGTTATCTTGCCTGGTCTAAAACGATTTGTGCATGCAGGATATTTTGTATCCTGCAATTACACTTTTTAGTATTGAATATTTATGACACTTGGATGTGATGCATTCACAATAACACCATCATGATTTTGAATATGCTGTTCGCGCCATCAAAGCAGGTGCAGACAGTGCGAAC
>JAMJFS010000026.1:11092-26547 GCA_023544565.1 Methanosarcinaceae archaeon | reverse complement strand
CTTATGTGTATAAAGTCGGAACATAATCCGACTTATAACACAAAGCCACATAAATGACAGAGAACCAAATACGCAGCTTTGTAACAGCATGAGAATTATTTCCATAAATTATAACTTAAAGTAGATGCAACTGCATACACGAATAATCTTAACAACCAAAACAAATGAACACAAACAACATAAGATCCACAATTCTAAAAAAAATTAAACCGACCGCAGATGAGCGAACGCTCCTGTCAACTGTTGCGGATGAACTGATAGAAAAGATAAATTCCACAGCATTCACAAAAAATATACCTGGCGTATCTGCAAAGTTGGTAGGCTCAGCCGCAAGGGGCACATGGATATCCGGCACACATGACCTTGATATTTTTATCACTTTTCCTGAAGAAACGAGCAGGGAAGAACTTGAAGAATTTGGACTTTCGATTGCAAGAGAGATTGCAAAGGATGCCGAAAGATCAGAAGAACGTTATGCTGAACATCCATACATCAATATGAGATACAGGGATTTCGATGTTGATCTTGTGCCTTGTTTCAGGGTATCTTCAGCGGACAAAATCAAATCGGCAGTTGACCGCACGCCTTTTCACAACGAGTTCATAAAGCAGAACATCAACGGACTTGAGGACGATGTGCTTCTCCTCAAACAATTAATGCGAGGCGGGGGAGTGTATGGTTCAGAGTTACGAACACAGGGTTTTTCAGGTTATCTTACAGAACTTCTGGTCATCCATCATGGCTCATTTGAGAAAGTTCTTGAATGCGCATGTGACTGGAAACCCGAACTTGTTATCGACATAAAAGAACACGGTTCGTTGAAACACACCGACCCACTCATTGTTGTTGACCCCACAGACCCAAAAAGGAATGTTGCGGCTGCACTTTCACTTGATAATTTTAGCAGGTTCATTGACATCTCGCGCAGTTTTATTCAAGATCCGACAGAAGAGATGTTCTTCCTACCGCCGGCGTTAGAACTTACAGACCACGAATTTATCGAGAGGCTCAACATGCGAAAAAGCGCAATTGTGGCTGTTGTCTTCAAAACACCTGATGTTGTCGATGACATACTGTATCCACAATTGTACAAAATGGAACAGGCAACGGCAGCATTGCTTGACGATTATGATTTTACTGTGATAAAGACCGGTTCATGGGCCGGTGATTATGTGGTTGTGCTCCTTGAACTGATGACATCAACACTTCCCGATGTCAAGAAACATGTTGGTCCGCCGGTATGGGTTCGAGCCCATGCCGAGATGTTCAAATCGAAATATGAGGGGGCAGATGATGTGTTCTCAATGTATATTGAGGATGGAAGGTATGTTGTTGAGATTCCCCGGAAATATATTGATGCAAAGGGACTGATTGAGGCAAGACTTGGGATGTGCTCGCTTGGGAAACAGATCACTGCGAGTGTAAGTGAAGGATTTGAGGTGCTCGAAGGTGAAGGGATATTGAGGGAGAAAGAGTCCGGTTTTCGTGTTTTTTTGAGGGGATGGATTTGAAAGATTCTTTTGATCGTACTGGATAACTTATGCACATCAACATCGTTAGTGTTGGTTTTGGTCGTATTGATTTTTAAGAAATAATACCATTTCAATGTAGTTAAAATCTATAAATAACAACATTAGAGTGTTGTTAAAATGCATAAATAACTACATTGTGATGTATAAACAGGTATTCGGCGACAAAATCGGGAGATCAGTGATCGTGACACTTGAAGAGAAAGGCATTGCAGACAACATACCTGTGATACCCATATGGAAATTCATTCTTGATATTAATTGAAGCGAGAACTGGAGAGTACAGTGGTGTAACCCCAGGAGCACAGTTAAACTCAAACCTTTATATCACAAAAACACAATACTCTCCTAACGAAAATTCAAATTATTAAAATTCAAAAGATGATCATCATGGAACAACTACAACAGTTACTCGAAAAACTCTCAAACGCTCACGGAATATCAGGTTCAGAGGGCAGCATAAAAGACATTATGGAAGAAGAGATCAAACCATACGTCGATGAGATCAGGACTGACAATATGGGCAATCTTATAGCAACAAAGAAAGGCACAGGTCCGACCATCATGCTCGCAGCCCACATGGACGAGATCGGGTTGATGGTTAAATACATCGACGACAACGGTTTTCTTAGATTTGTCAAGATCGGCGGTTGGTTCGATCCGACTCTCCACAGCCAGCGTGTTATCGTACACACAAAGAACGGATTGCTTACAGGTGTTATTGGTTCAAAACCTCCGCATGTCATGAAAGATGAGGACAAGAAGAAACCTGTCAAAGCGGACGACATGTTCATTGATATTGGTGCAAAAGACAAAGCAGACGCTGAAAACTTAGGCGTTGAAGTAGGCACACCAATATCACTTGATAGACAATTCGCAACACTTGCGAATGGAAAGGTCACAGGCAAAGCATTCGATAATCGTGCTGGCGTGGCAATGCTTATCGATGCGATGAGACAGTTATCCAAGATGGATGTAAAAGCCACGGTATATGCCGTCGGGACAGTGCAGGAAGAAGTTGGACTCAAAGGTGCACGCACATCTGCATTCGGACTTAACCCTGATGTAGCGATTGCAACCGATGTCACTATTCCTGGTGACCACCCTGGGATCGAGAAAAAGGATTCCGCACTTGAGATCGGAAAAGGTCCTGTGATAACCATTGTCGATGGTGCCGGTCGTGGATTGATGGCTTCGCCATTGGTAATAAAATGGCTAAGGGATGCTGCTGAATCCAACAATATACCACACCAGATGGATGTTGGAGATGGCGGCACAACAGATGCGACATCGATACATCTGACACGCGAGGGAATTCCTTCAAGCGTTATCAGTGTGCCCACACGTTACATCCACTCGCCTGTTGAAGTGATCAATATATCTGATTTGCAGGCAAGTGCAGACCTTATCGCAAAAGCGGTTGAGATCGCTGACAAGTACTTTTAGGCAAGCAGCCGTTCGATAACTGTATCAATTTATCTGTGGTTGGTATACTTTGTGGCATATCGCTACATATATATTAGATGGATGTATCGAAATACTCTGCCTGTACTTATATATAGTATTTATACTAAATCATAAAACCCACGTGAGGGATTGCATTTTTCGAAAATATTAAATTTTTGGACACAACGCTCAGAGACGGCGAACAGACACCCGGAGTTGCACTTTCAACTGAGGAAAAAGTCTGGATCGCACGTAAATTGGACGAACTTGGACTTGACATTATCGAAGCCGGTTCAGCCATAACATCAAAAGGCGAGCGGGAATCTATTCGTGCAGTCAGTAATGAAGGGCTTGATGCTGAAATTTGCAGTTACTGCCGTGTAATGAAACCCGATGTAGACTTTGCGCTTGAATGCGATGTTGATTCTATCCATCTGGTCGTCCCTGTGTCTGATCTGCACATCAATGTCAAACTCAAGAAGGACCGTGAAACCGTGCGTCAGATGGCAATTGATGTTACTGAATATGCAAAGGATCATGGACTCATCGTTGAACTTAGCGGTGAGGATGCTTCACGTGCAGACCTTGAATTTTTAAAATCACTATATTCAGACGGCATAGATGCAGGTGCTGACAGGCTCTGTTTCTGCGATACCGTAGGGCTGCTGGTTCCTGAAGTGACCACGGAAGTTTTTAAAAACCTATCAACATCATTCAATGTTCCTGTTAGCATTCATTGCCATGATGATTTCGGACTTGCCGTATCAAACACCATTGCCGCACTGAGGGCCGGTGCTAAAGAAGCACACATGACTGTTAACGGAATCGGTGAGCGTGCAGGCAACACATCGCTCGAAGAAGTGGTGATGATCCTTGAATGGTTGTATAAGTATGATACGGGTATCAAATGTGATGAACTGTATAAAACATCAAGGCTTGTCAGCCGCCTGACTGGTATTTCTGTGGCTGTTAACAAATCGCTTGTGGGCGGTAACGCATTTACTCACGAAGCAGGCATCCATGTTCACGGACTGCTTGCAGACACATCCACCTATGAACCGATAGGTCCTGAAGTGATCGGGCGTGAACGCAAGATCGTTCTTGGTAAACATGCAGGTAGCAGTTCGGTAACACTTGCATTAAAGGAACTCGGACTGGGTGTTAACGATTCACAACTTAATGAGATACTGGGGCGTGTTAAGGAGCTGGGGGGCCATGGAAAGCGAGTAACTGATGCTGATTTGCAATCGATAGCCGAAGTTGTTCTGGATATCTACACCGAATCCAAGGTTAAACTTGAGGACTTTACGGTCGTATCCGGTAACAAGGTAACCCCTACCGCATCAATAAAACTGATCGTGGAGGGCAAGGAAGTTGTTGAGGCTGGGGTCGGCGATGGTCCTGTGGATGCTGCCATAAACGCGATCAAAAAAGCAGTATCCGGTGTAGCGGATGTCGTGTTAGAGGAATATCATGTAGACGCTATCACAGGCGGAACGGATGCTCTTGTAGAGGTATGGGTAAAACTGTCAAAAGAAGGCAAAGTCGTAACGGCAAGAGGTGCACGTACTGATATCATCATGGCATCTGTCGAAGCGGTGTTGAACGGCATAAACCAACTGATACGGGAAAATTGAACAATAATTGAACAACGCCTTTGTATCAACATATTTAAAATAGATATCCGAGTATCAAAACCAGTATTGATCATACATTAACACGTTAAATTTAAATTTAAATTTAATCTTAAACCTAAACTTATATTTAGATTCACATTTAAACTTATACTTAAACTTGAACTTAAACTTGAACTTAAACTTGAACTTACATTTAAAAAAGAAATAAACATGGAGACATAACATGACCGGTGCAACAGAAAGAATGACGGGCGCACAGGCATTTATCGAGTGCCTCAAAAAAGAAGACGTTGAAGTTATGTTCGGATATCCGGGCGGAGTCTTATTACCAATATATGATGCGATATATGATGCTGATGTACGTCATATACTTGTACGTCATGAGCAGGCTGCAGCACATGCTGCGGACGGATATGCACGTGCCACTGGTAAGACCGGTGTGTGTCTTGCAACATCAGGTCCGGGAGCGACCAATCTTGTCACGGGTATTGGGACTGCATATATGGATTCAGTGCCGATGGTTGCATTTACTGGACAGGTGCCAAGTTTTATGTTGGGGAATGATGCGTTTCAAGAAGCCGATATAACAGGCATAACTCTCCCGATCACGAAACACAATTATCTTGTACCGAGTGCTGATGAACTGCCAAGGATCATCAAGGAAGCATTCCACATCGCTTCAACAGGAAGGCAGGGTCCTGTTCTGGTAGATATGCCAAAGGATGTCACTACTGATGAACTTGATTTCTCATATCCTGATAAAGTGGAACTTCGAGGTTACAAACCAACATTCAAAGCAAACATCCTGCAGATAAAAAAGGCTGCGGAAGAAATATCCAGATCTGTAACCCCTGTGATCTATGCTGGTGGTGGTGTTATCAGTTCGAATGGAAGCAGTGAACTGCTTGCATTTGCCGAAAAAATTATGGCGCCTGTTACTAATACACTTACAGGTATCGGGTCATTTCCGGGGAAGCACCCGCTTTCACTTGGTATGTTGGGTATGCATGGTACCAAGTATGCGAATTATGCAGTACAGGAATGTGACCTGCTGATCGCTGTTGGCGCACGGTTTGATGATCGTGTGACAGGCAAGATCGAATCGTTTGCACCAAATGCAAGGATAATTCACATTGATATAGATCCTGCTGAGATATCCAAGAACGTGCGTGTTGACCTGCCAATTGTAGGTGATGCAAAAGGAACACTTGTAAATCTTACGAAATATGCAAAACCGTGCAAGTCAGAAGACTGGATCAAGAAGATCACTGATTGGAAGGTAAAATACCCTCTTCATTATATTAACAGTGACGAGGTCATAAAACCACAATACATTCTTGAGCAGATACACGAAGCATGCGAGGATGCTATTATTGTCACTGAAGTAGGGCAGCACCAGATGTGGGCTGCACAGTATTTCAGTTTTAAGGAACCACGTTCGTTCATAACATCCGGCGGTCTTGGTACAATGGGATATGGTTTCCCTGCTGCTATGGGTGCAAAGGTTGGCAGACCTGATAAGGTCGTTTTCAATATTGCAGGCGATGGTTCGTTCCAGATGAGTTCACAGGAACTGGCAACTGTTGTAGAGAATGATATTCCGGTAATTGTCGCTGTATTTAATAACGGATTCCTTGGAATGGTTCGGCAATGGCAGGAACTGTTCTTTGATCACAGGTATTCACATACCTGTATAAGCGGCAGTGTAGACTTTGTCAAACTTGCCGAAGCCTACGGTGCGCTTGGTCTTCGGGCCACGAAACCGTCCGAGGTACGTCCGGTTATCGATGAGGCAATAGCATCAGGCAGACCGACCGTTATCGACTTTATTGTTGAACGGGAAGAGAATGTATCGCCAATGGTGCCGGCGGGTGCTGCGATCAATGAGATTCTTGACCTGGAGAGGAAATCATGAGACATACTCTTGCAGTTTTGGTTGAGAACAAATCCGGTGTGCTTGCAAGAGTCGCGGGTCTGTTCTCAAGACGTGGTTACAATATTGACAGTTTGGCTGTGGGGGTTACGGAAGATCCGACCATATCCCGTATGACGATCGTTGTTAGGGGCGATGACCATGTGCTTGAACAGGTCACAAAACAACTCAACAAGTTGATCGATGTCATCAGGGTAACCGATCTTAGTGCGGAGGAATCGGTTGAGCGGGAACTTGCACTTATCAAAGTGACCGTAGATGCGAACAATCGTTCCGAAATTATCCAAATTGCTGATATATTCAGGGCAAGGATCATTGATGTTGCAGCAAAGTCTATCACCATTGAGGTCACAGGTAATGAAGATAAGATCCTTGGAATTGAACAGTTGCTGCGTCCGTTCGGGATAAAAGAAATGGTACGAACCGGTAAGATCGCACTTACACGCGGTGTAAAGGGTGTTTGAGGGTTACATCTATTTAACTAATTATACAGATTTAATCAATCAATTTATTGACGTTTAAAAAATTAAAGAGGCATACAAATGGTACAGATGTATTATGATAAAGACGCCGATCTTGGCGCATTGAAAGGAAAGACAATAGCAGTTATGGGATACGGTAGCCAGGGACATGCTCAGGCACAAAACCTTAACGACTCCGGTTTGGATGTTGTTATCGGTCTTAGAAAAGGAAGTGCACGATGGGCACAGGCTGAGAACGATGGACTTAAGGTTATGACTGTTGCAGATGCTGCAAAAGCAGCGGATATTGTTCAGATCCTGCTTCCTGATGAAACTCAGTCAAAAGTGTACTATTCTGAGATCGAGCCCGGACTTGAAGCCGGAAACGCTCTTGTATTCTCACACGGATTCAATATTCATTATAACCAGATCATACCTCCAAAAGATGTGGATGTTTATATGGTCGCTCCAAAGAGCCCGGGACATCTTGTAAGGAGAACATACAAGGAAGGCGCAGGCGTGCCTGGACTTATTGCGATTTTCCAGGATGCAACAGGCAAGGCACATGATCTTGCACTTGCACATGCAAAAGGTGTCGGATGTACCAGAGCCGGTGTTATTGAGACAACCTTCCGTGAGGAAACCGAGACCGATCTTTTCGGTGAGCAGGTAGACCTATGTGGTGGGGTTGCATCACTTATCAAAACATCATTCGAAGTTTTAGTCGAGGCAGGATACCAGCCTGAGATGGCATACTTTGAGACACTTCACGAGTTGAAGCTCATTGTTGACCTTATCCACGAAGGCGGTCTTGAGAAGATGTGGTATTCAGTATCCAATACGGCTGAATACGGCGGTCTCACAGTTGGCCCACAGGTCATCAATGAAGAATCCCGCGAGGCAATGTATGTTGCACTTGACAGGATCCAGAATGGTGAATTCGCACGCGAGTTCGTGCTCGAGGGAATGACCAACCATGCTGTTCTTACGGCAATGGAACGTCAGGAGAGGGAGCACCCGATCGAGATCGTTGGTAAGCAGCTCAGGGCAATGATGCCATGGCTTAACAGCGAACTTAATGAAAAGTAAGATTCTGTAATCAATTAATTATTGTTTAATTATCATTACCGCTGTGTTTTGTTACACGGCGGCATGTTTTTATTTTAGTATATGTTTTATTTTTGGTGTTTTTTATGTCTACTATTATTGATACAATTTTGTCAAGACGAAGTGTTCGGGATTTCACGGAAAAGCCCGTCAGCAAAGATAAGATAAATACAATTCTGGATGCTGGCAGATGGGCGCCGTCGGGTTTGAATAACCAGCCATGGATTTATATTGTGGTGCAGGAACGTGATATGATCGAAGAGATCGCCACATGCACACATTATAGCAATGTGGTACAAGGCGCTCCGCTTTTGATTGCCGTATTTTTGGATCATGATGTAGAGTACAATTACGTGAAGGATGCTCAGGCGATCGGCGCCTCGATCCAGAATATGTTACTTGCTTGCTGTGAACTGGAACTTGGGGCGGTGTGGCTTGGTGAGATATTGAACCAGAAAGAAAAGGTAAATTCCATTCTTGATGCGCCGGATTCATTGGAACTGATGGCTGTGCTTGCGATTGGCCATCCGGTTGAAAAGGATCGGACATCTACACGTAAGGATATTGGGGATGTTACGTTCAACGGGAAATTTGGGATAAGATGGGGGCGTTGATTAAGGTGGTAAGAGACGAAGAGAATTGATAGGGGGATTGGTGGTATAGGAGGTAAGATTCGTTTTGCCTGAATTGAATATTTAAAAAGAGAACATTTCAAGCATTGTTCTCTTCGCCTCTATACGAACAATAGGTTTCCATAGTATTTAACAGTATTGCATATATTACTGTAAAAGAATATTTTAAAATTTATATCCTTATCGGGCAAGGTACCACAAATTTCAATTTTACAATTACAGGATCTGAAGTGTAATCCGACCTTCTTCCCCAAACCTGCTGTCAGGACATGCTGATATTGCAAGTGTAATATCCCGCAGGCACTGAATAACAATATAATCATTCGCTTGTGATGTATTATTGACCATCTGTATCATGCCGTTATTTGGAATATCTACGTCAAAAAAAATGTTGATAGTATCCGGCAACGATTCCGTTTTGATCCCCAGTGCACCGGAGAGCAGTTCACGGCATCCATCTTTACCTATGATCTCTGCACGGCATCCGGGCAATGTGATATCTATCATGGACTGCGTGTTCATGGAATCAATAATGGCATAGGGTTCTCCATCCCTACCATAGATATAATCTCCTTCATAGAGGCGCAGGCTCATGTTATTATCCCTTGTCAGCCCTGCACTGAAATCTTTGAATGTAACTGTGCATGCCTGCTGTCCTGATGTGGTTATTTTTAATCCCTGTCCGTTTTTCAGGTCAACGGTCTGGGCTTGTGCGAAATCGATTATCATGTGTACCACTTTTATTTTGGTTTGATTTGTCTTGAACTTTGCGCACACACCCTATTTGCACAAAACTCACGCGCATCCTTATCTTGTTCTTTCACCCGAATCATCCTCCAGCCGCACTTCTCACACACTTGCTTGAGTATTGTGAGCCGCCCGTTCTGAGGCAATGACTGGCTGTGTCCGCAGCGTTTGATGCATCCCAGGAAACGCGTGTTCTTTGATTTAATATCGATCAGGAACATATCCCCGTCACACTTTGGGCACGGTCCCACAACTTCCGGCGGAAAACATTCTTTTTCGATCTCACAGTTGAAGCATGGACCGATACCAACTGCCCAGTGGTACTTGTTCCCTACTTTTACGACCGCAGCACCCCCCTTTTTACACTTTTTGCTTCGCAAAATGGTAAGGGCACCTGCTTTTGGCAAAGGATATGTATTCTTGCACTGCGGATATCCAGTGCATCCGATAAATCGCCCTTTGTCAGTCGTGATCATATGAAGGGCCCGACCGCATTCGGAACACTCACCTATGTAGTTCTTCTTATCAACAGTAACGGCTTCGTCCTGTATTGTACCTGCAAGTTGGGATACAAGTTCATTCTTGTTTGATGATAATTGCGAGTACATTTCCTTGATAAGTGCTGTTCCCTCAACAAGTGATGCTTCAAACTCTTTCTTTCCATCTTCAACTTCCTGAATAAGCGCTTCAATACGGGCACGAATGTCAGGTTTTACAAGGATGGGAACCGAGTTGTTCAGGGCATCCATGAGCGTAAAACCGGTTTCGAGAATGGAGATCGATTTACCTTTTGTCTCGAAATAACCGCGTTTCTTGTTTGTTTCTATGTGTGAGGGTGCGGTCGCTTTGGTACCAATTCCGTGCTTGTCCATAAGTGTCAGGAGTTCGGCTTCAGTCAACTTTTTCGGAGGAGATGTTTTGGATTTTGTGTTCGTGATCTTCTTAACATCCACGTCCTGTCCTTCCTCTACAAGCGGCAGGAGTTTGTCGTTCTTTGTTTCGAATGGGTATACTTTCAACCACCCCGCGTCTTTTTGTACTGAACCCATTGAATCGAAGATCTCATCCTTGACTATAATTTCAAGGCGTGTCTTCTCAAACAATGCAGGCGGCATCAGGTTTGCAAGGAAATGGCGGGCTATGAAGTCATATATTATCCACGCATTCGACAAAGAGATCGTTTTTTCAATATCGGTCTTTGATGCATATAGTATTGGATGTATAGGAGGATGATCATGTCCATCTTTTTTTCCGTTCTTGGATACAATGTCCCCTGAAATTATGGAAAGTGCATATTCGGCATATTCTCCTTTTGTAAAACTTATGAGTATTGGTTTAAATTCAAAATCATCGGCATATACATTGGTCTCAGTTCTGGGATAACTAATAAAACCTGAAAGGTATAGTTGTTCTGCGATCTCAAGAGATTTTTCAGGACTCACTCCCAGGAACATTGATGCGCGTTTTAAGAACTCGGTTGTGTTCAATGGATATGGCGGCGCAGTGCTTGCTTCTTTTACGCTCTTCTTTACTATCGTTGCAATTTTTGAGTCTTTTATTTTGGCAAATATGGCATCGGCTTTCGCTTGATCGGCAATGTTCCCGCCACGGTGCTGCCCCCCAAAATCAGAACCGTGTGTGTTGAAAAGCGCTTCAATTTTCCAGAAATCCTTTGATTTGAAATCCCGTATCGCACGTTCGCGCTCGTACACGAACCCGCATGTCGGGGTCTGGCACGGTCCGATAGAAAGTACTCCTTTGGTGCGTACCCGTTCACGAACAGATAGCGTCACATATCTGGTAAATGCGGCACCCATTTTCAGATCAAGTATCTGGCGGGCTTCGGCTGCCATTGCCATGTTCTCATCAGGTTCTACAAGGTTATCGAATGCCCTGTTGATCTCACTTTCTGAGAGGGATGAGAACCGTGCACGTTTTACAGGTGCTCTGGATACCCTCTCGGCAATGGATTTTGCTTCAAAACCGATGTTTTCTCCTTCACGGTCAAAATCACATGCAAGGATAAGTTCATCAGCATCTTTTGCAAGATTTAATATGGCACTTCCAAATTGTGTTTTGGTTATGTTTTTCACAGGCGGAGTGTCAAGAAGGACTTTTGGATCAACCTCGCGCCAGTTGTTGAATTCTTCAGGATAGTCATATCCCATGATGTGACCGGCAAGTCCCATTATTCTCCAGTCTTTGCCGTTTCGTTTCAGGTCGTATACAGAAACTCCATCGATCGATAAGCGCCTAACATTTCCGCCGCTTAGTATCTTTGCGATCTGGGCTGCAGCTTTGTTCTTCTCTGTGAATACGACTGTGGTCATGGGTCTATGGGTACGTGGTTATGTTAGATAAATGTAGTTTAAAACGCTTTTACCGTGAAACATATATATGTTCCCAAGCCCTATTCAGCACCATAACAACCATGGAATATCCACAACATAATCGGAGTACTAAATGACATTAATGGAAGATGCAAAAAAAGGGATCATTACACCGCAGATAAAAGCAGTAGCCGAGGCTGAAGGGATTGATGCCGAAACCGTTCGTTCTTGTGTTGCCAGAGGCTGGATAACTATTCCGAATAACATTGAAGGTAATTCCAGACTTGTTGGCATAGGCAAGTACATGAGTACAAAGATCAATGCCAATATCGGAACGTCCCGCGATTATATGGATATTGAGGAAGAGGTTAAAAAAGCGAAAGTTTCACAGACGTTTGGTGCGGATACTCTCATGGACCTTTCAACCGGTGGTAACCTTGACATGATCCGACAAAGGGTTATGGATGCAGTTGATATCCCGATTGGTACGGTTCCAATATATCAAGCTGCTGCCACTCAAAAAGCAGTTGTTGATATGTCGTCCGATGATATGTTCAATGCAGTAAGAAAACATGCTGAAGATGGGATCGATTTTGTGACGGTGCATTGCGGGGTTAACCAAAACGCGCTTGAGCGTTTGAAAACCAGCGATCGGATCATGAACGTTGTAAGTCGCGGGGGTTCATTCACGATTGCGTGGATGTTACATAACGATCAGGAAAATCCATTCTATGCAGAGTATGATTACCTTCTTGAGATCGCACATGAGTATGATATGACGGTAAGTCTCGGGGATGGCATGCGCCCGGGCTGTATCCATGATGCATCCGACCGCCCGAAGTTCATGGAATTCATCACGCTTGGAGAACTTGTCAAACGGGCACGGGATAAAAATGTCCAGACATTTGTGGAAGGTCCGGGACATGTTCCAATCGATGAGATCGAGTTGAGTGTTAAGGGAATGAAACATCTTTGTGATGGCGCACCGCTCTATCTTCTGGGTCCTCTTGTAACGGACATCGCGCCGGGTTACGACCATATCACAGGTGCCATCGGCGGCACGCTTGCAGGAATGTACGGCGCTGACTATTTGTGCATGACTACGCCGTCAGAGCATCTGGCATTGCCGACTATTGAGGATATTAAGGAAGGCGCTATTGTTACGAAGATCGCTGCACATGCCGCTGACCTTGTGAAAGATGGGCAGCGTGAGCGTGCACGAGCACGGGATATTGCGATGGCACATGCGCGCAAGGATCTTGATTGGGAAGCGCAGTATCGCTTTGCGATCGATGGTGAGCGTGCAAGATGCATTCGTGAAAGTAGGGTTACAGGCAGCGATGCGTGTTCGATGTGTGGGGAGTTGTGTGCTATGAAAATTGTGCGGGATGCGCTTTCTGGCGAGAAATAATTCTTCGTTAAAGTGTATAATTTTTCGAAGCAACCTTTAAATACATGTTGAATAATCTTAATTTTGCAGTTTTTTAAATGACTAGAGGTTGAGAATATATGACAAAGGTTGTACTTATTTACGGAACGGGTAGTGGAAACACCGAGCGCGTAGCAATGGGAATAATAGAAGGTATTGAAGCGGCAGGTGCTGAGGCCGTACTCAAGAAGTATGAAGGGGATTTCATTGATCTCTCAGATGCGGATGCTGTTTTAGTGGGTTCACCCACCTATAATACAAAGCCAATGCCTTTCATTAACAATATATTCGAAGGTGAGCAGGGAGACCAGTTCGATGGTAAGATCGGTGCTGCGTTCGGATCTTTTGGTAGGGATGGCAAGGCTGTAATGGCTATTACGGAAAAGATGAAAGGACGTTCAATGGATGTAATTGATCCCGGATTGCCAATTTTTGCAAGACCTGACGAGGGAAAATTGGAAGAGTGCCGCAAGTTCGGTATGGATGTAGTGTCAAAGATCAATGAAAAGTGAATGACTGAATGTTAGTCGTTAGATTCGGGTCAAACAGATTCGGCTGATGCTTCGGAACCCATCAGGATTGCCATCCATCGTGTGTCTTCACTACTTTCCAGTGCAATTTTTATGCACATAGTAAGCGGCACCGACAGCAACATTCCGACTGATCCTAGCACCCAACCCCAGAAGACCAATGAAAGGAATACGACCAGGGTTGACAATCCCACTCCTTTGCCCATGACCCGTGGCTCTATAACATTACCGATAACTCCATTTACTAATATATATCCTGTTAATGCAAGCATTGCAGTTCCAACTCCAAGTTGGATAAATGCCACAAGAAGTGCGGGAATTGAAGCAATGAACGATCCGATGTTTGGTATGTAATTTAACAGAAATGCCAGTAAACCCCATAGCAAGGGATAGTCAACGCCTATTATTGCAAGCCAGACCGCAATCAATATTCCGGTTGCAAGGCTTATCATTGTCTTTATTGCAAGATAGCGTTTGATCGAATCGACAATTTTGCTAAGTTGCGTAATTGTGGCGTCTGCATCACCAAGTGCCACACGCAATTTGGTAGGAATGCCTGATGCTTCAAACAGCATGAATAATACCATAAGCAAGACCAGTAATGCATTGGTGAGCAGTCCGCCAAGTCCTGTGAGAACAGCGGTGAGTAGTTGCGTTATTTTTGCCTGATCGATAATTCCGACCAGCGCCTGATCCGGTATGCTGATGCCAATACTTTCCAACCACACAAGCATAAGTGTAATTTCTTGATCAAGGTTATCCTGATAGATAGGTATTGCAATTGAAAGGTCTTCTAATGTTGAACCTATAAATGCAACTAAGACCAGACCGATCGCTATGACTGCAACTACTACGAATAACATGGCAATTGGCATTGGGACTCCTTTTTTCTGCAACCAGAATAACGGTGATGACCATAGTACTGCCAGGAATATAGACAGAAGAAACGGTACTATAATGGATTCAGCAGCATGCATTCCAGCAACAATGACCACGACACTTGCTGCAGCGAGCAGAAAATGGGTCCCTATCCATGATCTATTTTTGTTTATTATGTGTAATACCTCATGTAAGGCTGATATTAGTTTATTAAATCTGCATGCGCTTTCTGACTATATATCTATTGGGTTTTATGTTAATGGCTAGGATGTTTCAGGATGGTATATTTTACATTCCTGCATGACTACTTTTAGCACTTTAAAATATAAATTAAAAAAAAGAAAAGAAGAATACATCAGCCGAGATTCGAACTCGGGTTCGAGCGTTGGCAACGCCCGGTGATAACCGCTACACTACTGATGTGCTCATGAATGTTGGTGTTTGTTGGTGTTTGTTGGTGTTTGTTAATGTTTGTTGGTGTTTGTTGGTGTTTGTCGATGTTGCTGTTTAGGTGCCCAGACCCGGACTTGAACCAGGGACAACTGCCTCTTCAGGGCAGCGCTCTCCCAAACTGAGCTACCTGGGCTTTTTGTTATGTTGCTCGCACGTAGATTGTTGCTTTTCGATTTAAATGTGTCGAATGGAGATGGAACCGCTAAGATTCGCAACCCAGATTACGCTTCTGGAGCGCGATCCGAGGTATCTGCTTCGCATGACACCTCACAAATGGGCCCGCTGAGATTCGCAACCCAGATTACGCTTCTGGAGCGCGATCCGAGGTATCTGCTTCGCATG
>JAMJFS010000026.1:0-10994 GCA_023544565.1 Methanosarcinaceae archaeon | reverse complement strand
TGACACCTCACAAATGGGCCCGCTGAGATTCGAACTCAGGACCTCCGCCATGTCAAGGCGACGTCATAACCGGCTAGACCACGAGCCCTTTTCATTTCGTGCAACATCCATAAAGCACAATTATTGATAAACCTTTGGGTTAGACGTTTTTATGGGTGCCTGCACATCTTATAATGTGCAGGTTTCCTGATAATTCTCCGCTTCGATCGTTGTAATTTTTGGATTCTCGCCACAAGCCGGACAAGTCGGGTTTTTCCTTATCTTTATTTCATCAAAGGTCATCTGTGTGGCGTCGTAGTATATCATGCGCCCGACAAGCAATTCACCCAGGTCAAGCAAGTACTTGACAACCTCGGTCGCCTGGATCACACCAATTATTCCCGGAAGTACGCCGATAACACCTGCTTCCTGACAGCTTGGGACCATTCCGGCAGGTGGCGCGTGTTCGAACAGGCATCTGTAACATGGCCCTTCATTTGGAAGAATGGTTGTAACCTGCCCCTCGAACCTGAATATGCTGCCATGGGAGAGTGGTTTTCCTGTTAGTACACAGGCATCGTTGACAAGGTACCTTGTTGCAAAATTATCGGAACCGTCAACCACAATATCATAATCCTTGATGATATCGAGTATGTTTTCAGGGGTTATGCGATGGTTATATGTTTTTACATTGACATCGGGATTCAGTTTGTTCACGAACTGTTTTGCGGATTCCACTTTTGGAACATCTACATTGCCGCCGTGTATTACCTGTCTCTGGAGGTTGCTAAGGTCTACCACATCATCGTCCACGATACCTATCGTGCCAACACCTGCAGCTGCGAGGTACTGGATAATTGGTGAACCAAGTCCGCCTGCACCTATACAAAGCACTTTGGAAGACAATAGTTTTTCCTGTCCTTTTCCGCCAACCTCTTGCAGTATTATGTGCCGAGAGTAACGGCGTATCTGTTCATTATTGAATCCGCCTATCATTTGTAGTCCTCATTTTCATTTATTGCTGTATTAATGTTTAATGTGTGTATGGTTATTAAATGGTTTTGTAAATTGAAAATATTACTGTGGGTTGTATTTGCACTAATAAAGTATTACTGCCATATATAAGTTTTGATGTAGGTAATGTTATAATAAAGAATAGAGGATAAAGACAAAAAAAGGGGAAATAAATCCGCATCCAGATAGGACTGAATGCGGGGTTGGATAATTTAACCGAATACTTTATGCCGTTTCTGGAGGCGGCACGTTTCGGGCATTCATCTGTTTTATCCCCAATCCGACCACTACATAGTATCCTACATAAGCGAATACTTCAAGCAGGGATGGGTTTCCATTGTACCCGAACAGCGACTTAAGCAGCGAACCTACTGTTCTATTTTCGTCGAGCAGGTGGTTCATGTCCCAGACATGTTCTACAATTATCGGCACAACTCCTGCTTCCTGCAATTCATGTACTCCGTGTGCGGTCAGTCCTGCTGCAAAGAGTATCAGGAATATTCCTGTGTACTTGAAGAACGTCTTGAGGTTCACGCGGGATGAGGACTTGAATACAAGATATGCAACTACAATGGATGTTGCAAGACCAAGTACACCGCCATAGAGGACTGTGCGTGCTTCTGTGTTCATTGCGGCAGCACCAAGGAAGAGTACGGTCTCGATGCCTTCCCTGAACACTGAAACAAATGCAAGCGCAAACAGACCGCGCGCATGGTTTGAGTCCACTTTCTCCCTGATGCTTGATGAGATATTCTTGCTTTCGCGCGCCATCCAGATTATCATTGAAGTGAGCACTGCTGCTGCGATCAGCATGACAATGCCTTCAAAGAGTTCTTCGTTCTTTCCTGCAAATTCTATTGCGAGTGCATTGAACACGAGTGCCGCCCCGATGCTTCCGAGTACGGCAAGTCCTGTTGCGGCATAGACGTGCTTGTTCAATTCGGTTCGTTTTGTCTGTGCAAGGTATGCGAGAATGATTCCTACGATGAGGAATGCTTCAAGACCTTCACGGAATGTTATCATGAAACTTGGTATCATTTTTGTTCACCTTTGTTTTGTGGGGTTTTTAGGTGTGCCTAATAATACTGAATTGAATATAAATATTTTGGTGCGCCTAATTTATTTAAGACCTTTTAAATTTATCCAAAAAAATCATTGCTATGTAAAAAGTAAGGAGTCTGCATAGCACTCAATAATAACTTTTCACACAGTCATTATTTTCCACACAAACCTCCCAACCAATACAATCCGCCACCCACATCACGAAAATTATAATAAGAATCAACATGAGATTTTAACAATAACGAAAATCGGGTTGTGTAACATGAATAGCAATATAGCAGTTCGAAACATTGGAATTGCCTTAACACTCATAGGTTTCATTCTGTTGATTGGATATGTTTTCTACGAGATATTGGCAAGTAACGAAAACCTGATACTCAAACTATCTATTGCAGCCGTCTTATTAGGTATCGCAATAATATTATTATCATTGATCAAGGAAAACAGGGCTATAAAGGATGAAGAGATCGAAAGGAAATATTGAGGTTATAATATGATGATCGTAAACACAGATTTCATAGCGGGAAAGGAGATCACACAGACACTTGGCATGGCGCGGGGAAGTACTATTCAAGCCAAGAATATTGGAAAAGATATCATGGCTGTTCTACGCAATATTGTAGGTGGCGAACTGACCGAATACTCCAAAATGCTTGAAGAAGCTACAGAGAAGGCCATCAACCGCATGGTCGATGATGCCAAGAAGATGGGTGCGGATGCTGTGATAAATGTGCGTTTCATGACCGCGATGGTAATGGCAGGGTCTGCCGAGATACTGGCATACGGCACGGCTGTCAAATTGAGTGATAAGTAATAGGTATTTGTGATACAAAAACAACACAACCGCCGCAGGCGGCGGATTCCCACACTACTGACCCGAGAAATAATTCGCTAACGATCTGATTAATCAGAATGTATAATTTAAAATGTGCATGACGTGATCATTTTATAATTGATGGGGTTGCGCCGCCTGCGGCGGATTGTTTCAGAATTAAAACCAGTTAGACAAATAAAATAATCGGTGTTGATCAAAATGTCAATAATTTCGAAATACGACCGGATCTCACTCATCTATGACATGATGGAAGCGCCGGTTGAACATTTCCTGTTCAGAAAATGGCGACGTGCAGTACTGTCGGATCTACACGGTAGTGTGCTGGAGGTTGGTGTCGGAACCGGAAAGAACCTTGAATACTATCCCAAAGACTGTAAAGTAACAGCAATTGATATAAGTCCAAAAATGTTGCGTCGTGCAGAAAAGCGCGCGGAGGGTCTGGATAATATTTCACTTATGGTGATGGATGCAGAAAAACTCACCTTTGCTGACAACAGTTTTGATTACGTTGTAACAACTTTTGTGCTCTGCTCCATACCGGATCCGGTTGCAGCACTTCGCGAGATGTGGCGTGTTTGCAAGTCGGATGGGTTGGTGATAAATCTTGAACACATGCGAAGCAGCAATTGGATACTCACACTTCTCGAAAACATTCTTAATCCTATGTTCGTGTTCTTTATGGGTGTGAACCTGAACCGTACGACTGTAAAAAACATCAGGAAGGCCGGGCTTTTGGTAGTCGAAGAAAAGCATCTGGCACTCAATGATGTATTCAGATTAATACGTTCAAAGCCCTGATCGTTTCAATTTATCGGATGATTGTCAGGAATAAGAAGCATCACGCCGGATGCCCTCTCTTTTAAAAAAGGTAGTGTTTGCTCTCACATTAGTCTCTTTAGCGTACTCTTCATGGCAATATCATTGGCCCAATATGATCCGGTATCACCCGCAGGCAGGATATCATAAGTAGCCAAGACTTTGTCTGGAATATGTTGTATTGTAAGCACCTTTGCACCATCCAGATCATCGCCTGGCATGAGACTGGCAAGAATTCGATTATCTGCTACAGGATGTCCCGGTGAGGCAAATAGTTCACGGCCATCGTCAAGCACAAGATGCACGATCCGGTAATCCGGAGTAGTGGGTACACTAACAGTCATAAATACAATCGCAGGAACTCTATTACCTGAGGAATCAGCAGTCCATACTGTCATTCCCTTTTGGACATCTTTGACCGCAACAATTCCGTTCGGAGTGTCAATACCCGTATTTCCTTCAAGACAGATCGGACATGGGTAAAATGTTGATTCATTTTTCAGGATAGTTAATGATCTGTTCTGATCAATGGTCCCTTCGATGTCAAATATATTACTGCCATCTTCAGAAACAAAGAGTTAGAATTCAAATATATCCTGGGAAGGTGAAAGTATTACTGCATTTAATTTTTTATGTTCCCGATAAATGAGAAGTTTTTGTTCAGAGGAAGGATCATGAATGGTTTGCATATTGGTATGCCTTAAGATCGCTTGATATTCCTCTGTGTTATTCTGAATATCAAAAAACTGTTCAATGGCATTTTTTTGTTCGCCCCCTTCACGTGCTACCGGATAATAGTCCGGATCGCAGAAAAAAAGTGTGCCGACATTTTCAAGCAGATAATATTTTAACTCATATATTAAGACTTCCGATCCAGTTTTTGTCAGTAACACCTGAGGAAGATCCGTGACTTTACCCAATTCAACATTAAAAGTGCCGTTAAAGTCGAAATAACCTTCTTTCATTAAGAAATATGTGTAATTTCCTTCTCCAATATTTTTAATAGTGGCAGGAGTAAGATATCCTGTATTTGCACCTTCTATCCATATATCAGCTCCTGCAGGCACAGATGAGAAATATACAGAGCCGGTTGTGTTCTTTTCAACACATCCCGATAAAAAAAGACTTGCCAGTAAGATACATACTATAAATGCAAATGCCATCTTGTTTCTGAAATGCATTTTTCAACCCCCTTTACATCATATCTTTCAGAAAACTTCCACTGCAAATATCGAGAAAGAATCTGCAAAGATAACAATATGTGTTACCATGCAGCAATTTATAGATCGTTCACTCGACTATGTATGTCACCTGTACCGATAAGGAAACTGTTGTTTCTCCGGGCTGGATCGGCATAGCAACTTTTTGATCGGCCATTGCCATTTCTGCATAGAATGGCTGTGGACCTCCACTTTCGCTGATAGAGGATGTCTTCACCCCGATGATCTTAACATTCAGTTCTTCGGCAAGTTTACTGGCTTTTGATGATGCATCCGCTACTGCTTCTTGTAGCAGTTCATCACGTAGCTCTTTTTGCTTTTCATCGGATACAGAAAATGATATGCCTCCGATCTGGTTGGCACCGACAGTTGTTGATCTGTCAATGATATCGCTCAGGTTTTCCAGGGTCTTTGTGGTTACCTGTACTTCATTGGAAGCATAATAGGCTTCTATAGTTCTACCGGTTTCATAATTATACACTGGACTGACAGAGACATAAGAAGTTTTAATTTCTTTATCCTGCAGTCCAAGAGCCTTAAGCTCACTGATGACAGCACTCATCAAAATGGCATTCTCCTCTGAAGCTTCCTTTGCAGTTGGCAATTGAACAACAACACCGATACTCAACGAAGCAGTATCAGGCACCACACTTCTCTCTGCAGAACCTGACATATATATCGTATGTTCTTCTGTTTGATCTGATGTTTTCAATGGATTGGCATACATCATACTTGCCATTAATACTATAGCTATCGAAAGCGCAAAAATTACAAAGTATGATTTATTGTTAGATATTTCTTGTGACATTTTCCCCACATCCGTTTCAAATGATTACATATATTTATCACTTTATCGGATTATAATCTTTACTTTCACATGGGATATATGCCTCAATCGAAAAGATGTTTGAGTTCATTTATACCAATTTCAACATCAAACTCCTTCAACTTGAAGAATTTCTTAGCCCGCATATCGTCATCTTCAAGTCGCAGGTCGCTTTCAACGAAACCTGCTTTTTCAAGCCGTTTTAGGTGAAGGTACAACACTTGCCGTGAAATATTCAACTCTTTTGCAAGCTCATACACATACCACTCACGCTCAGAGAGCATATACAGGACTTTCAGCCTGAGTGGATGCGAAATAGCCTCGCCTATATTCACGATCTGCTGTAATGTTTTTGTCATACTAAAACCCGATTAGCCAGTGCTAATCTTAACTTTAACTTTGACTTTACCCCTGGTCCTTGATCTAAAAAATAGTGCAAATGGGTATTAGATCTCATCAAGTTTGTTCTTAATATCCTCTACCATTCTTTTGATATCGTCCACATCTTTTTCGACTCTCGTCAGGCGATCACTGCTATCGGATGCGACAAAATTGGATCTATTTAGCAGTACGACTACCACACCTACGATCACCAGTATAATTAAAATATTCAGGATAAAACTAAATACCGAACTGTATGGGCTGTATCCTGTACCATACATCATATCCATCATTGAATTGTATGCCAAATCATTCACCTCATTATAAATTACGGGCCATTACCTTGCATAATATCAGGGTCTTATGTATATTATTGTTTTCTAATAACATCACTCAAGTTTTTTGAGTATCTTTTCCAGCGTATCCCTGGTGCGTTCGGTCTCTCTTTCAAGCCTTGCGATCCTTGAGTCATCGCCACCATCACGCCTGTTGTTAAACAGTGATGATACACCCCATATTATCACAAGAAGTATAATGATATTGATGATCGGGCCTATGAACCCGAGACCAAAACCGCCTCCGCCCATTCCATATCCGCCATATCCCATCATATGATTCACCTCGTTTTTAGATATTATATTCGAACTGTTCTATTCGTTCATTTCATTTTATTATTTTCACAAAATGGTGATGCATGGCTCAGTAGCCATACATCATTCCGCCCATGCCATAGCCCATTCCGCCCATGCCATAGCCCATGCCATAGCCCATTCCACCACGGTAGGATCGGGTGTTTGTAGATCTGTATTCCTGCTGGGTTACTGTATCGTAATCCTCGACCACTTCACCTGTGAACGCATCGATACGAACCTGTTCGATAGTGCCGTTATCATCTGTGTAGTAAACAATCCACCATCTGCCCATCTGGTAGATGTTGTTTTCCGATACATCGCTGTCAATCTGATCTTGTGCGATTTCAAGTGCATCTTCAACATTCTGGACTGTTACTTCTTGCGCATTGGTGTCATATCCTGATGCAACCGGTGCACTGCCACCATATCCTCCGCAGAATCCTGGTCCGCCACCGATTCCATAGCCATTACCTCTGTTAAATCCCATGTGATTTGCCATCCAACCATACCAGTCGTCGTAGGTCTGTGTTTGAGCATCATTCGTTTCTGCGCTTACAACACCTGCTCCAAATGTACCAAGAACAAGTGCTGAAAGCAGGAGTGCAATTATTGTAGTATTTTTCATTATTTTTCACCTTCGTTTTGAGTATGTCAATGTTACATTTGTTGCGCATATAATTACTGCACAACATATGTATCCTCAAACTTACATATTGTGATATTAGGATATATATGTTACGCATGACCATACAAACTATACACTACGCCGAATAAGTCGTACAAAAAAACAGCCACATGAGACACGTGTTAATAGAAAAGGATCAGCAAAACCGTAATCACAATCAATATGCCTTCACGCAACAGAGCTGAGAGGAACATGACCTTGAGTCCAAGCCGCGGTCCGAATATCCCCATATAATATGGTGCAAGTACCCGTATGGTTGTTACACTTGAGAGTATCTTTCCGACCATTAATGTCACAATTATATCTCTACTGCTCAGAATTCCTTCTGTCAGCATGTTACCTGCAATCGTATATGCTGCGATCTTGCTTGCGAATTGCGCCGCGATTATTGGCAGACCACTTGCAGGAACCGGCAGGTATTCAGATATTGCCTGAAGGTACAAACCAAGTGTATCAAAAAGTCCAAGGTCAATTAGTATAAAGACAACGATCGTTGTGGGGATCATCACAACAAGTATCCTAGCAAGTGTTTTTTTCGACCTTGTGATGCTTGATCTCAGTGCATTTGAAAAGGATGGACGGTCAGTTTGCTCGATATCTATGTTATCGGGTTTTTTATCGAGCATGAAATGTCCCACAAAAAGCACAACAATAGTCTTGATGAAGCCAACCAAAGTCAACAAACCGATATAGATCAGACCTGTCACACCAAGCAGAGGCACAAGGACCGGAAGGAGCGTGCGCCAGTGCATGATGATCGAGGGGAATGAGTTCAGGATGGATGAGATGATGAGTTCCCTCTCATCTATCAGTTTCTTATCATAGAGGTGTTTAAGAGATGCATTTGCAGCTGCAGGGGAGGCAAATGCGGTCAGGAAACTGACACCACATTCATTCCGGAGATGTGCGAATTTTGTTAGCGGAAGAACCAAAAAACCGACCTTCTTTATCCACCCAAGTTCTACGAATAATTCTGCAAGTATGACACCAACTACCATATAGGGAACAATATATGCGAGGTAATTGATGGAGTCAGCTAAAGCATTTGTGAGCATTATTTTTCAATAGGATAAAAGGTGATAAAAAAGTTATGTTGCGAGCCAACATGTGTATGACTCACACATTCCAGACGTTCCTATGTAACTACAGGGTATTTTACACCCTTCCAGCCATTAATACCACCGAGCATGTTGTACACATCTGTGTAACCTGCATCGACAAGGATGTTACTTGCAGTAACACTTCGGCGTCCACTTCTGCAATAGACAAGGATCTTTTCATCTTCCGGCAATTCACTTAGACGGGATGCCAGTTCATAATCAGGGATCAATATCGCACCTTCGATGTAGCCTTCGTCAAATTCTTCCTGAGTTCTCACATCCAGAAGGAATACTTCATTATTGTCGATCATCTGCTTTGCCTGCTCTATAGAAATGTCTGTAAATCCGTTAAGCGTATCAGATTCATCATTTGATGTATCAGCTGATATTGTTGCAGTTTCCATCCCCTGTGTGTCTTCGTTGTCAATGCATCCAATTCCTGCAAATAATATGATCAAAAGGATGGAAATTGATATTGTTTTCTTAAATATGTTCATATTTATACCGTTAATATTTTTATGATGGTTTATTTACACTAAGTGTATAAATAGATAATTACCATTTATCTCGAACCGACAATATATTCTAATCATTCTAATTACTGTTTAAATTTCAATATTCATTGAGATACATTCGTATAAATACTAAGATGTGTGTGCCTCGCTTCAAAACGAAGATATGCCAAAGTAATATGTTTTTCATGTCGAAGTTTTAGAAAAGGTTTAAGTTATTTACAACATATATAAGGTAATTAATATTTACATAAATGCACTTAACCGTATTATCTATAAGTGTTTTATGTATTCAGGAGGAAGATTATGAAAAATAGAATAATTTTGTTAGCAGTAATATTATCGCTCATTGTTCTTTCAACATCCGGTTACGCTAAAATGTTTGTAATTGGGGGATCAAAAGACACCTGTTGAAATGCCGATAGAAGGGGCGACATATGTTGGAGCTGATGTATGTAAAGAATGTCATGTTGAGAAATATGACGACTGGATAACATCAGGGCATCCATATAAGTTGATGACACCGGAAAAAGCTCTTGAAATCAGACCAGGGATCCCAATGCCGGAAGGTTATACAAAAGATGATATATTATATGTCATTGGAGGCTGGGGATGGAAAGCCAGATTTATGGACAAAGATGGCTACATAATCACAAAGACCGGTGAAGACCATAGTGTAGATGGGTCTAATCAGTATAATGTTACAAATGGTGAATGGGTGGATTATAATGCAGGTAAAGAAGTGAAATATAACTGCCAGAAATGTCATAACACCGGTGCAGCATATGATACAGAGAATGCATTGCCTGGTATTGAAGTTACATGGGAATTGGACGGTGTCCAGTGTGAAGCATGTCACGGTCCGGGAAGCGAACATGTGGCGCTTGGCGGCAACAAAAGCATGATTACAGTGGATACGAGTGCTTCACTTTGTGGTCAATGTCACAGGCGTGGAGCTGATGACGATAAGATCCCTGCAAGTGAAGGTTTTGCAAAACACCATGAGCAGTATCTGGATTTCCTTGCAGCCGGAAAAATGTCAGTATTGGAGTGTGTTGATTGTCACGATCCCCATAAACCTGTGCATGCAGGTGCAACCAATTCTGTAGAGGGTGCAGGTATTATAAAAGATTGTGAAGACTGTCACGCAGATGCTGCAAGTTCGTATGCAGGGTCAGTAATGGATATTGCAGGCGTAAAATGTGTGGAATGTCACATGCCAAAGACATCAAAATCGGCTGTTGCTGTGTCTGAGTATGAAGCAGATATCAGGTCCCACCTGTTCAAAATAAACACGGATGAAGATGCTGAATTCACATATATTGATGCTGAGAACGGTAATGAATATGCAAATCCGTATATCACAGTAGAGTATGCATGTCTTTACTGCCACGAAGACAAAGATAAAGCATGGGCTGCTCAGAATGCTCCTGGATCAATGACTTTGCAATCGGAAGTTGTTGAGGAACCTGCCGAAGAATCCACTATGCCAGAAGAGAAAACACCAGGATTTGGATTGTTATCTACACTGGGAATGCTGGCTATCGGATATGCAGTTAGAAGAAGGTAACTTTGCTTACCTCTTTTTTTCTTTTTTGTAGTATATTTTTAATATTCACATAACGTAAAACAAACTGTTTTAGTTTGCCTCAATTACAAATCTTATATCGCTTTTCACCAGATGTAAAGCACATAGTTAAATTCGATAGGATGTACATCACTAATAAGAGATTAACAAAATTTTTCAGCCCATTGGAATCAAAGATAATGTATGCTTTGTGTGAATACGATGCATTGACTTTCCAGCAAATAACTGAGATCACGAAAATACCTCCGGCAAGCATTTCAGGGCTTTTGGATCGACTGGTTAAAAATGGAGGCTCATCGCTGTTTTGTGTGGGTAATTCCTAGTCTTTCATCCGATTGTCAACT
>JAMJFS010000025.1 GCA_023544565.1 Methanosarcinaceae archaeon | reverse complement strand
GCCCGGATAAAGTTATCTCGTCTTTATCCGACATTAGAGGATTGACATGACACTAGAACAAAATCTATCTGACCCATGATGTATTATTCATCACCATACATTGAAAGATTCATCCTGCGGAGCACATCTGCAATTACCTGCTGAACCTCTGTTGCATGTTCATCTGAGACTTCCCCGCCTTCGGTTTCAATTAGGTGTTGAATATCGGATACCATCTTATGGATAATTGATATCATCTCGTCCTTGCTGATCAGGCCTGCATAATATGCATAGAAAAACGTATTGCCACTTCGTTGTACCTTCTTTTTAAATGTTGCATGGGCATTTGACACTTCCTGTCGTGAATATGGTTCATCCATAAAAGGTACAAGATCAGGAAGATTCTCACCGATCCATGTCATTTCTGATTGGTTTGAGATATTCTTAAAATCCGCACAAAGCCGTGCGATCATCCATTCGCGTGCCGTTAGATGCGTTGTTTTTTTCAAAAACCGAGTTACATCAGAATAACTCCTGTTATCCATTTTTTTGAATTTTTGGTACCTGTTCATTGTGTATCACCCTGCAAAATTTATTTGTATTGCAACCAATGTTTTACATTCACAATGATTCCAATATCTTTAAAATATTTAACTTTAATTCAAGTATGAAATGAAATTTCTAATTCCAATCGATGGGTCGGATTATTCCACCAATGCTGCAAAAGTTGCAGGTAAAATGGCAGTGGAACAAAAAGACTATGATATTTTGTTGCTTCATGTGGTCACAGATACAGGAATTGAGAGAAAAAAATGGCGTGATGAAGGTGCAGAGGGCATACTTTCATCTATTCGCGAAATCTTGATAAATCTCGGGTGTGATGAATCTCACATAGAATGTATTGTTGAAGATGGAAATGCTCCCGAGACAATTGTAGCCATTGCGAACCAAAGGGATGTTGACAAGATCGTAATGGGAACCCAGGGCAAAACCGGCTTTAAAAAGATCATGGGGTCAGTGACTGAAAAAGTACTGCAGACCTCTGAAAGACTTGTCCTTGTGGTGCCACCCAATTACAATATCTAAAAAGTGATATCTTCTATTAATTTTCGGTTATGCGTGTTTTAAAGATTATGTTTTTTCCAGAAACGATATCATCAATTGAAAATACCTCCAGATTATAGATGCCACTATAATCTGATATTTCATTTATAACTGAGAAATCCACAGTTCCACTGCCCGGTGCCATGTGCATATCTCCTGCATATTCATTTGTCCACACACCATTATTGTCATGTAGGTGAATATGAACGACATGCCCGTTAAGGTCCTTTGCAAATTCTCTAACTTTTTCGGAAACACCACCACACGTGAGATTTGCATGTCCCACATCAAATGTTACACCAAGATTGAATGAATCCACTGCCGCGACGGCATTCAATAATTCAGCAGTATTGCAGCACAGGTTGCCGGGATCTGTGCCCTCCTTATTCTCAAGGCCGAGCATGACACCATAGTCATGAGCGGTTGATGCAAGTTCTTTCAGATTTTCGACCATATTTGAAAATGACAATGCTCGGTTGCTGTTAATCCTTCCAGGATGTATCACTACAACTTTTGAATCCAATCGGTTCGCAAGTTCAATAGATTCTTCCATCAGTCGAAAATGTGTGCGATCCATGTTGGCAGTATCAACAACAAGTTCTTTTGGGTACGTTGGAACGTCGGCAAAATAGGGAGCATGGATCGAGGTTGCAAGGTCACTGGTTGACAGGGCATCCATTATATTGTCCAGTATCTCATCCTGCAATTGAAGGTTTTTGTACAATCCAAGTTTCGGAATATATAATTCGACTGATTGTACCTCGTTCTTAATTTCCTCAATTGTACCGGCAAATGATGAAGCTCCGATGATCATATTGTATCATGCGTGGGAAGATGTAATAATTGTTTTGATTTGGAGCGATTACCAAAATGCTTATCTAATTTATAAGATTACCAGCATGCAATGAAACTGTATGCACCTCATCTGGGACATCTTGAAGGTCTTGAAGAACTACTTGCAGGTTCTGATGATATCTATGGTGTTTACATGGCAGGTTCCCCCGAACACGTCGGTACCGGAAGAACGAACCTGAGCGCTCCGGGACTTGATGATATTGCACAGCAAACTGAATATGCACATGAAAAGGGAGTTAAACTTGAAATTGTCCTGAACAGTTCATGCATGGGGGGGCAGCATCTTACACCTGAGGGCTACAGATCAATTGACTGGTATTTTAACAAACTCAACGACATTGGAATTGATTCAATAACCGTTGCAGACCCATACCTTGTGGAAATGCTTGCAAGGGATTATAATATGGAAGTTGTTGTGTCGGTGCTTTCGTTCGTGGATTCGCCGCAAAAGGCTGAGTTCTATGAAAATTTGGGTGCAGATACGATAGTTATCGATTCTGCGGTCAACAGGCATTTCGATAAACTGGAAGCCATTAAGGAATCTGTATCATGTGACCTTAAATTACTGGTTAATGAAGGTTGCCTTTACCAGTGCCCATTCAGGTACGCGCATTTCAACTTTTTCTCGCATGCAAACGGACCCGGACCAAAACCAAATGTTACTGATGACTATTATTATTATAAGTGTCTTTCACTGAGGATACAGGATCCGGAACTGATAATCAAATCACCATGGATACGACCCGAAGATCTTAAAGATTACAAGCACATCACTGATATATTCAAGATTGGTGGAAGAACTCACTTTGTGAATTGGACATTGAATGTTGTTGATGCATATGCAAATGAGAGTTATGATGGCAATCTTATGGATCTGCTGGATTGCCCAAAGGATCTAAAAGACCTGTTCTATATTCCAAACAAGGAACTTGGTAGCGCTCTTTCGCAGTGGAAGCAGTGTGAGAAGGTTTGTAAACGATGTGGATATTGCAAGCGTTTGACACAAAAGATTACACAAATATATGCAAATGAAGGTACAGAGCAGGCATTAAAACCACTCAGTTCAATAGGTGAACAACAATGACATTGATCGAACAATTAGTAATATCACGTGGAGACCTTGAGAATAAACTACGAAACCTGCTGGGGAAACCTATATTTTTGATCGAAATGGATGGATTCGCACTGCCATGCGGTTGCAGTGGAATGACAATTAATACACGCGGGCTTCAGGTAGATGATCTGGAGATCTTTGAAGAACATATACTCAATTATCTGGATGATATTGCACAATTGTTTGAGATCGACTCATCATTTATATTTGCAAGACTTATTCCCGGCACATCAGAGATCGCATCACTTAATTTACGTATTCTGTGTAATAACTGTTATATGGACTTTGCCAGAGGGAGCGGGAAGCAACCGAGACCAGACATATATATATTGCGGTTCAACCGTAAGCAATGAATAAATATTATATAACCGTTATTGTATGAACGGTTTATTAATTCTTTTTTTGAATGGTATTATCTTTCAAAATCATATTGATTTCGAAAGGTTTATGAATGAATTGAGATAATCCACAACAGCATACGTTAGTCTATATCATGATTATATGATATTGTTATGTGAATAGGAGTAAAGTGCATTGTACATTTTTGCACTAATTTGTTATTATAGTATAATAAAATAAATGGAGGAAAATGAATGGAACCACTCATAGGCATGGGTGTGTTAGCACTTATGGGTGCTGCGGCTACAGTTGCTGGTGCGTCAGAAGATCTTGAGTCTGATGTCGGATCACAAAGTAACCCAAACTCACAAGTGCAATTGGCACCCCAAATGATGTATCCACACAGGATCTACAACAAAGCTATTTCTGGTGAACCACCATCAAACGCACTTATGTGCGCGATTGGAGGCACAACAGCTTCTGTTTTGATGACTGCATATAGTATGTCCCCGCTTTTTGCAATTGCTATGGGAGCACTTTTTGCTGCAATTGTACATGGATCATATTCTATATCAGCATTCTTGGGTAGACCTGCTAGTCAGAAACGATTTAAACAACCAGTGTACCTTGATGTTTTGAGGTCACACACACCAGTCATCATGGGATATTCATATATCACGACATTCTGTATTCTTGTTGTGTCATACCTTATGATCGCTGTACTTGGGCACCCATTCCCATTGCCACTTTTGGCATTTATCTGGGGAATCACAGTAGGAGCAATTGGCTCATCTACAGGTGATGTTCACTATGGTGCAGAGCGGGAATTCCAGAATGTGGAATTCGGTGCAGGTCTCAACGCTGCTAATTCAGGCAACATTGTCAGAACAGCAGAATCCGGTCTTCGTAACGGTATTGACAATTCATGGTTCTGCGCAAAATTCGGCGGACCTGTAACAGGAATTGCATTCGGTATGACCGTATTCTTAAGCGGCTGGGTAACAACAGTATTTAACCCCGCAGCAAGTCTCACAATGGGATGGCTTTCAGTTGTCGCAGGTGTAATATTGGTACTTATTATGATAATATGGAATCGAAAGATCGAAGTCGCAGCACGCGCTGCATTCGGCCCATACAAAGAAGATGAGGTGGCAGCATGATAGATGTTGTATCAATTCTTTCAGCCAATATTCTGTATGTGGTCTTGATAACACTTGGTGGAATGCTGATATCACTTAGCGTTCACTTTGTGCCTGTAGGCGGTGCCCCGGCGGCAATGGCTCAGGCAACAGGTATCGGAACAGGTACAGTTCAGCTGGCTGCTGGTGCAGGTCTTACAGGACTTGTGACTGCAGGTGCTGTCATGGCAGTTTCAGATAGCCTTCCACTTATCCTTGCAGCCGGCGCAGTCGGTGCAATGATCATGATGTCAGTTACTATGCTCGTCGGAGCATGGGTATACACTTATGGAGTTGGAGTCCCTCCGGCATCTGCAAAGATCAAGTATGACCCGATCACAAAGGACAGACAGGACCTCTATGTATCCCAGGGTACAGAAGGACATGGTTTACCAACTGTCAGTTATGTAAGTGGAGTTATCGGCGGTCTTCTTGGAGGTATTGGCGGTGCACTCGTATACTACTCACTTATGAGCACAAGCACAGGTTTGACAATGACAAACCTCATAGGACTTGCGAGCATTTTCGCAGTGGGTATATTTTTCGTGAACGCTGTAATTCCTTCCTACAACATAGGAGGAACTATCGAAGGTTTCCATGACCCTAAATTTAAGAAATGGCCAAAAGCGGTATTTTCTTCATTTATCGCAACATTTTTGAGTGCGCTCGTTGGAGTACTGGCAATAGGAGGTCTATAAAATGTCAGCTGGAGGAGAACCGGCAGTAGCCGGAGGAGCTGTAGCTCCTAATAAGATCATTGCTTTTGGTATACTCGGAGGTTTGATCGGTATTTACGCTGCACACTTTTTGGACAGCATGATCAGTCCTGTATTTTCATTTATGGGCGCTCTTGGTGCAATATGTGCTATCGTATGGGGCGCAGATGCGGTAAGACGTGTTTGTAGTTACGGTCTCGGTACCGGTGTGCCATCCATTGGGATGCTTGCACTCGGTATGGGTGTCGTTGCATCAATGTTCGGACTTGCGGTCGGAGGCATCGCAGGACCTATCATAGCATTTGTTTCAGCAGCAATTATCGGGCTGATAATTGGTGTACTTGCAAACAAGGTTCTTGGAATGAACATCCCGATCATGGAACAATCCATGGTGGAGATTGCAGGTGCAGGTGCATTGACTATTGTCGGGCTTAGTACCACAATGGCAGGAACATTCATGTTTGAAGAAGTGCTGACATTTGTAATTGCACCCGGATACATCGCAGTAATATTCATTGCTGGTGGTATGGGAATTCTACATCCATTCAATGCATGTCTTGGACCTGACGAACATCAGGATCGTACACTTACATTAGGATTTGAGAAAGGTGGAATTGCAATGGTAATTGCAGGTCTCGTATCTGCGGTTGCAGGCAGTGCAGCAATGCTTCCAACGATCATGATCGGAGTGTTTATCTGGTACACATCCTTTGCAAAGTTCTATGAACTCACAAAGAGAGATTCGTACAAGATACTTGGATCTGGACTGTTGCCTAGTGAGGAGGAGTTACAATGAGCATGATACATGTAGCACCGGAAGTACATTTGGTATTGGACCCAATGACATCTTTGCTTGCAAAGGAACGTGAAGATATCATACAATATTCAATGGATCCTATAATGGCACAGGTCAATGAACTTGATAAGATCGCAGACGACTTGATCAATTCACTGTCATCAGATGCACCATTAATGAGTTCATTCCCTGGACGTGAGGATACTTCACACACAGCAGGTTTCTATGGCAATGCATTCTATGGTATTGTTATAGGTCTGGTATTTGCAGGACTGCTGACAGTTGTTCTGTATATATTTAGTCTGATGAACGCGGCGGTGATGCAATAATGGCAGATAAGAGAGAAGCAGTATCCGGATGGCCAACTTTAAAAGGAGAATATGAAATTGGCAATGTCGAGGATTGTGTTGCAGTAATAACATGTGGCTCGCATCTTTCAGGTGCTCCAATGTTAGCAGCAGGTGCAGCAATCACCGGACCTTGTAAAACAGAGAACCTTGGTATCGAGAAGGTTGTTGCCCATATTATCTCAAACCCGAACATACGATTTTTTATCGTAACCGGTTCTGAGGTAAAAGGACACATTACCGGACAGGCAATGGTAAGCCTGTATAAAGGCGGTGTGAAAGACAATCGAATTGTCGGGGCAACAGGTGCAATTCCCTACATCGAGAATCTCACTGATGAGGCGATCGAGAGATTCCAGCAGCAGGTCGAGATCATTGACATGATCGGCACTGAAGATATGGAAAAGATCACTGCAAAGATCAAGGAATGTGCAGCAAAAGACCCAGGTGCTTTCGATGCAGATCCAATGGTCATCGAAGTCGCCGGAGGAGCCGGTGATGAGGGTGAAGAAGCAGGTGGACTCAAGCCGATGGCGGCTGAGATCGCAACGATTCGCGCCAGGATCAGAGATATCGATATGGAGATGATCAATGCCGGTAACATGAACAAATTCCACTCTGGAATACACGCCGGTAAGATCGAAGGTGCAATGATCGGTCTTGTGATCACATTAGCACTGCTTGGACTATTGCTATTCGGGAGGTAATTGATATGGCAGAAGAACAAGAATATGGACAGGGTGTCCCAATGGTTATCAATCCACAGATGGGACCGATTGATTCTGTTGTTGAAAGTATCAGATACAGGGCACAATTGATCGCACGAAACCAAAAGCTTGATTCAGGAGTACTTGCAACAGGAGCTTCTGGAATAATAGCCGGTTTCATTTTTGCACTGCTGATGGTGATTGTGATCCCATTGATTATTTGGCAGGTGATGTAAATGACCAACGAAAGTAATTCAATACCAAGCGTAGTCGTAGACCCGGCAGATTTCAATGATGTGATCAAAAAACTCAACTTGATCGATGAAAAGGTTGAGTTCGTGAATAGTGAGATTGCACAGCGGATCGGTAAGAAAGTTGGTAGAGATATAGGAATCTTATACGGAGCAGTTATTGGGATATTGATGTTCTTGTTATACATCTCAATATCATCAATTCCATTCTAAGAGGTGTTAAAATGTTTAAATTTGACAAGAAACAGGAAGTATTCGAAGTTGGAAGAGTCAAGTTTGGCGGACAGCCAGGCGAGTACCCTACAGTTTTGGTCGGTACAATGTTCTATAACAGGCACAAAATTGTGACTAATGAGGACACAGGAGAATTCGACAAGGATGCAGCAGATTCCTTGTGGAATGATCTGCAAGAAATGGGGGACATCACAGGTAACCCATACGTAAACCAGATCGTTGGTGAAACACCTGAAGCGATCAGGAAATACATTGATTGGTTTGTTGATATCGATAACAAGACACCATTCTTGATCGATTCATCTGCAGGTGACGTACGTGCTGCAGCAGCAGAGTATGTAACAGAGATCGGTGTCGCTGACAGGGCGATACACAACTCTATCAACTCAAGTATACACGCAGATGAGATCGAAGCTGTCATGAAAAGTGACATTGATTCCGCAATCGTGTTAGCATTCAATGCAACCGATCCAACCGTTAAAGGAAAACTCGAGATCCTTGAATCAGGCGGTACAGGTCAGGATAAAGGAATGCTTGAGATCGCAAAGGAATGTGGGATCACAAAACCATTGATCGATGTAGCGGCAACTCCACTTGGTGCAGGTTCCGGTGCAACCATACGAGCTGTCACCACGATCAAAGGTCACCTTGGTCTTCCTGTTGGCGGTGGATATCACAACATGGCATCCGCATGGGACTGGATGAAGAAATTCAAGAAAGAGCACAAGGATGCATACATGCCAGTGGATATCGGTACAAATCTTGTATCCCAGATCATGGGCTCTAACTTCCAGCTCTTTGGTCCAATCGAGAACGCAAGATTAGTGTTCCCCGCAACAGCAATGGTTGACATTATGCTTGCTGAGACAGCTCACGAGCTTGGTATTGACACTATGGATGAAAACCATCCAATTAACAAACTGGTTTAATTAAACCAGTTTTTCTTTTTTTCTTTTTTTCTTTTTTTAATATTCTAATAGTTGTTACACTATATGGCAAATTTTTTATAAAATATAACTATGTTTTCATGGTTATAAAAATAACTATTTATTGAAGTAGGTCAAATGATATTATTGGGTGTGGAGATATACTGCAAGTAATAATTATTAGCTTGCATTTAATTAAATTATTATTATTTGGGGGGTTAATATTTGGACGATAATAAACTAAAGCTGGATGAAATCTTGAATGATTTATTAAAACATTCTGAAATAGATGCATCTGCTATTGTTGATAAAAATGGGATTGTATTATCATCCTGCACGAATTGTGGGAAAGATGCAGATTCGTTTGGTGTGATATCTGCTGTAATGTTTAGCGCTGCTAACATCGCATCCAATGAAAGTGGGATTGGTACAGTAAATCGTGTAATTGTACACTCAAAACACAACACGCTGATAACAGAAAATACAAATTCTAGTATGACATTATCTGTTCTGGCTGAAAACAAGTATAGTATTGATAGTATACATAATGAAATCCTGAATACAGTTGAACAGTTCAGATCTTTATTAAAGAATATTTCATTGAAGTGAAGATAATTAACTTATTTGCTGGCTTGCTTTATCATCCCGTTCTTTTTTTATCGCAGAATACAGGGCTTCTTTACTCAATGACCTTGGGTGATAGTACTGACCTTCACATGCACCGGATATTCCCATAGCAAGATCCGAACCATTCTCACTGATATCAACTATTAGTACATTTACCTTATTATCAACTATCTGGCTGCAAACATGAAGAATTTCACGTCTGATATTTCCCCCAAGATGGAGTGGAACATTTGCAGTTCCATCTGTTACAATTACCATGATCGGTACTGCAGATGGTTCCCTTTTCCTTTCTCTTATGAGAGTATCAAGCCCAACCAACATCCCCGAAGCCATTGGTGTTGTGCCGCCAAAAGGTACATTCTCAAGATAATGTTTTGCAGCCTCGACCGAAGATGTGAACGGAAGCACAAGTTCTGCTGACCTGCCACTGTATGTCACAAGAGAAACACGATCCCTCCTTTGGTATGCGTCCTGTAGCAGTGCTAGTACCACACCGGTAGTTATCTGTATCTTATCCTGCTCATCCATTGAACCTGAAGTATCAAACACAACATTAATGAGTGTGGATATCCTGCGACGTCTGATCTTTTCCCGTAGATCGCCTTTTTTAATGGAAATGCGCCCATCTTTTGCATGCAAAGCAGCCGCCCTAACTGTCGGAGCAATCGCAATATCTGTGACCTTGTCCCCAGCTATGCGATATCGCACATATCGGCCACGCTTACCCTTGGTCAATACCTCGGCACGCCTACCTGATTTTAGCCTGCCTGATGCAATTTTTTTACTCTGCTGGCTCTTTGCAAAATCATGAAGTATCTTACCAACCGTTTTGTCATCTTTCAAAGCATTGTGTAATTTTTCGGTTCGAGTTTTTTCAGTGGTTTTGGGCAGATCATCCGATTGTTCCTGCTCTTCTATCTTATCCGACACATCAGTATCAAATACAACAGGTTCTATGAGCTCTGGTTCAACCTGTGTTTCAATTTCAGTTTCAGGCTCAACAATTTCGGGTTCAACAGGTTCAGTTTCATCACGATGAAACACTTCAACCTCCACCTGCTCATCAGTTTTCCCTGAATCCGCACCTATGTCTGGATATATCGATTCAAAACTTCCTGTTTCCTGTAAAATTGGTTTAAAGAAAACATCCGGTTTTAACACCAGATGGTTCGCATCAGCAATTATAAAAACATCCTTGATCTCATCCGGACGCATCTGACCCATATTGGCATGCATCAGATCATAGACTGCGTCTGTATCCGTATCATCAAAATCAACAACATCCACTTTCGGAATGCGCACACATAAGATAGGTCTGCCAATATGGAATACCCTTATGGTATGTTCACGCTTCACATTCCTGCGCATACGCGAGGCAGCCGCATTATCATCCATTTTTGGCACCTGTGGTATTAGAATTAGTGCTATATATTATCTTAAACAGTTCCCTCTACAACCGCACGGAGTTGCTCTGCACTGAACTCTTCTTCCTCGAACGGTTTCTTGCGCATCCTGTGCGGCAGCACCGTTTCTGCAGCTTCGATGATGTCATCATTTGTGATACGTTCCCGCCCTTCGTATGCTGCATTGGTACGTGCCGTGCGCTCGATCATGATATCGGCACGATGTCCGTCCACATCAAAAGCAACACATATCTGTGCAATAGTACGCAGGTTCTCCCTTGTCGTTGTGACCCCTGAAAGCATCTGTTTTGCCTTCACGATCTTTGACCGCAATTTTTCCTTCTCAGGTTCAAATTCTCTCCGAAACCCGATCGGGTCATCATTGAACTTATTTCTCCGCTCAATAATTTCGATGCGCTGCTCAATGTCAGATATACCTATAACTTCGACCTGAAGTGCGATCCTGTCAAGAAGTTGCGGTCGCAGTTCTCCTTCTTCGGGGTTCATGCTTCCTACAATAATGAAATTTGAGGGATGGCTTACACTCACGCCCTCACGCTCAACCGTGTTCACACCCATTGCGGCTGCATCAAGCAATGCATCCACAACAAAATCATCCAGAAGGTTGATCTCGTCAACATAAAGGATACTGCGATTCGCATCGGCAAGTATGCCGGGTTCAAATGCCTGCACACCTTCTTTAACTGCTTTTTCAATGTCAAGACTGCCAACAACACGGTCTTCTGTTGCGCCGACCGGCAGATCAACCACTTTAGTCGGACGTTTTTCAACTTTGAGTGTCCCATTCTTCTGCTTATTCCTGCATTCCCAGCAGAACTTATCAGGTTCGGCAGGATCGCAATTGAACTTGCATCCTGTAATGACCTCTATTTCGGGCAGGATCTCTGCCAATCCACGTACTGCCGTGGATTTTGCTGTTCCTTTCTGACCTCTGATGAGGACACCGCCAATTGAAGGATTTATAGCATTCAATATCAGTGCACGGAGCATACCCTCCTGACCGACAATTGCAGAGACTGGATACATTACCCTCTCGGTCTTTGTACTCATTTTTGCTATATCTTCAATTGTCGTGCTGGACTTTTCAATTTTTTCCGGAACTTCTTTGATAATACCGCTAATTTTGATTGCGCTCATGATCATCCTTTCCTGCTGGATCTGAATTTGGCAGTGTTTATTATATGTTTATCAATGTAATTATGTTAATTAGAAATACCTTAGCGCTATCGCTGAAATAAGCGCCATAATTAGTAAGATCATACTGATGGAAAATAGTCCGAATATGATCTTCATGTGTGCATCCTTATTCTTTTTTGCAACCCTGTTCAGTTCCACTAAACTGACTGACATCGTCAAGAAAAATAGAATTGCTGATGTCAGCAATAATGAACCTGCCACTATAATGAATTCAGCAGTCCATGTAAGTGCCTGTGCATTTATAAGGTCTATGAAGAAATCCTTACCATTTCGCACATATGCAGCCGTGATCCACATTACCGTGTATGCAATTTCCGCCGCACCTATTATCACAGAACACATCGCAAATGCAAAAAGCGTAAGCATTGCTCCTATGTCAGGAATTTTAAGGTCAATTTGCCATTCTTTATCCACTGTCACACCTTTTTTTAAAAATATTGTTTCATATTTATTCGAACAATGAGAATATCCTACCAATTAACATTGGTGGATTAATCATAAAAAAGTATCTATTCAATTACTAGAAAATCCTCACTGTGCTCGGATCTACTCGGCATCATAGGTGCTTAAACAATTACTCAAAAATAAATCAGAAATAGAATATAATGGTGGTGGTAGGAGTCTTTCTCTTTCCTCGCTCCCCGATATCAGCCAAACCCCATAGTGTGCCCCAATTCAAGCATGCTACTTGGCTATATCTTTGTTTACAAACACATAAACTGCATTTTCTGCCAAAAACCTTTGTAAGTTTTGGGATTTCACACCCAAATGCAGATTGTTAATGCAGATGGTTTGCCCACCACCATACCATATCTTCTCATATTGATGGGATTTCTTGATATGGCAAATTATGTTTATGCTTTAATTATACTAAACTTTTTTGGTACATAATTTGGTATCAAACATGATACAAAATATCCCTTACCAATTACCATCAATAAAGGATATCGTGCCTGTTTTTAATCATTTGTTCAGACTTGCGAGAACCATTTCCCGTGCTTGCACTGCATCTGCACGTCCGCGTGTCTTTTTCATGACCTGGCCCACAAGGAAATTCAATGACTGCTCCTTACCGCCAAGATAATCGGTAACTGCCGCCTCATTCTCTTTGATGACTTCCAAGACCGCAGTTGAGACTACATCATCCTCTACCTTGATGAGTCCTTTCTCCTTGACAATATCAGTCGCACTGCCACCGGAATCCAGTATCGCGCGTATCACATCTACCGCACTTTTTTCAGTGATCTTATCCTGTGTAACCATTTCTATTATCTCAACCATATCGTCAACTTTGAACGATTCGACCGTAAGGTCTCGGTAATTCAATTCTCCTTTGAGCACATCTGCAACCCATGGAGTGCAGATTTTGGCATCGATCTTTGCTGCGACTTCTTCATAGAAATCAGCGGTCCTTATTTCAGATGTGAGTGCCTTTGCATGCATATCTGCCATGCCGTACTCTTTGGTGAACCTCTCACGTTTTGCATCAGGAAGTTCGGGGAGTGTCTCTGCAACTTTTGCAGTGCGGTCTGCCACACGCATCGGGACAAGGTCCGGCTCAGGGAAATAGCGATAATCGTGTTCTTGCTCTTTTGTACGAAGGGATATTGTTACACCGCGCGCCTCATCGAAGTGGCGGGTTTCCTGAACAACAGTGCCGCCGCGGCGCAGCAGGTTCTTTTGGCGCACGATCTCAAACAACAATGCCCGTTCAGCACCCTTGTGGGATGAGATGTTCTTGACCTCTGCGCGTGAACCGCCGCCTATGGAGACGTTTGCATCAAACCTCATGGCACCTTCAAGTGTGGTGTCGCATACATCCAGATATTCGATTATGTTACGCAGTTTATCAAGGAAACGGCGTGCTTCCTTTGGGCTTCGCATATCAGGTTCTGACACGATCTCGATAAGTGCCATACCCGAACGGTTGTAATCGATCATTGTACCTTTGGATTTGTCAATGGAACCTATGTGCAATAACCGCCCCGGGTCCTCTTCCATGTGGGCTCGTGTTATCCCGATAACATGTTCGCCGTCCTCACCCTCGATGAAGACCTTGCCCTCACTTGCGATAGGAAAATCGTACTGGGTCGTCTGGAAGCCTTTTGGTAGATCGGGATAGTAGTAATTCTTTCTGTGGAACTGTGTCTGCGGCACAATCTCACAATTGAGCGCCAATCCAATCTTCATGGCGGCTTCTACTGCCTTTTCATTTATTACAGGAAGCGAGCCGGGAAGTCCAAGACATACAGGACAAACATGGCTGTTAGGCTCATCATTATGATACTTTGTAGAACATCCACAGAACATCTTTGTGTTCAGTTTGTTCAACTGGACATGTATCTCAAGTCCGATCATTACACCATCAGGATTGTGGTAAGCCATTATTCCACCCCCGCCGGTCTTTTGGCAAGATGATCAGTGTTCTGTTCAAATGAATATGCAGCGCGCATGATCGTGGATTCGTCGAAGTGGTTTCCGATTATCTGCAACCCGACAGGTAGACCGTCAACCAGACCGCATGGCATGGAAATTGAGGGGACTCCTGCGAGATTGATCGGTACTGTGTTCACATCCGTGAGATAGAGAGCCAGAGGGTCTTCGATCTTCTCACCGATCTTGAATGCCGGAGTAGGCATGGTTGGTGCCATGAGGACATCCACGTTTGAGAGTGCCTTATCAAAGTCCTGTTTTACAAGTGTGCGCACTTTGAGCGCCTTTAGGTAATACTTGTCATGATATCCGGCAGATAATGCATACGTCCCGAGCAGTATCCTGCGTTTTACTTCTTCGCCAAAACCTTTTGCACGGGTTCGTGATGCCATGACATGCCAGTTTTCGCCTTCTTCACGAAGTCCATGGCGTGTGCCATCAAAACGTGCAAGGTTGGATGATGCTTCACTCATCGCAATGATGTAGTATGATGCAAGTGCGTACTTCGTATGTGGCATGGAAATTTTCTCCCATGTCGCGCCCATATCCTCGAATTTCTGGATAGCAGCCCATACAGACTTTTCAACACCTTCGTCAATGCCTTCTGCAAAATACTCATCAGACACTCCGATCTTGAGCCCTGTTACATCGTCAACAAGTGAATCCTGATATGTAATTTCCTGTTTGATGGATGTGCTGTCGCGGGGGTCATACCCTCCGATGACATCCATGATGGTTGCGATATCGCTGACATTTGTTGCGATCGGTCCGATCTGTTCGAGTGAATTTGCATACGAGATGAGTCCGTATCGTGATATACCGCCATAAGTTGGTTTGAGTCCCACAACACCGCAAAATGCTGCCGGACACCTGACCGACCCGCCGGTATCGGAACCAAGCGAGATGGGTGCTTCTCCTGCTGCAACTACTGCTGCACTGCCGCCTGATGAACCGCCCGGGACTTTTTCGTGGTCCCATGGGTTGAGGGTTGTTCCGTAGTGACTGGATTCTGTTGATGTCCCCATCGCAAACTCGTCCATGTTTGTCTTGCCAAGTATGACGGCACCGGCATCAAGCAAGCGCTCGATCACATGTGCGTTGTATGGTGGCACATAGCCCTGCAGTATCTTTGAACTGCATGTTGTCTGTATTCCCTTTGTGGAGATGTTATCCTTGATCGCAATTGGCACGCCTGCAAGTACACCATCGTGTCCTTTCCCATCCTTGTTCTTGTCAATATCCTGCGCACGTGCGATTGCACCTTCATTGATTGTGACGTAGCCGTTTATCCTGCTTTTTAAGATCGTATCGAGATATGATGCTGTGACCTCTTCGCTTGACGATGTTGCAATACTTTCCCTGACCTTTGAGATACCCATCCATTTTGCCTTTGACATTTTTTGTACCTCACATGATCTTCGGCGCTTTAAAGTGCCCATCCTGTCTACTCTTCGTGTTCTCAAGCGCTTCTTCCTGCGTAAGGGATTCCGTAACAACATCTTTCCTGAACACATTCACCACATCCATCACGTGGTAGGTTGGATCTACATTTTCCATATCAACCTCATCCAGTTGTCCGAAATATTCAAGTACAGTATTTAAATGTGCAGCGTATGAATCAGCATCCTGCTCATCGATCTCAATGCGAGCAAGCCAGCCTACATGTTCTACCTCATCTTTTGTGATCATCTTAAGTTCCTCATGTGAAAATTGAGTTATTAGTAGTAATATATGGGTAACAAAAACAAGTACTTTATATTAATATATTCTTATGGGACGGGGTTTGTTTGAGAGAAGTAGTGATTGGGTTATATGGTGTTGGGATGTGACATTTAACGCAAAGGCGTTAAGTTATGGGATTATATTTTGTCAACGACCCCGAACAGATTCGTAAAATTCGAGCGTGATTCAGCCAGACATCCAGATGAATTTCCCACACACATATTGTACAAAAATAAAAAAAGGTTTGGGGATTTAACCCCAGAAATATTAGTAAATCAAAGTTTTAACAATCCTTTCTCCCGAAGATAATTTCCAGCACCTGATGTACTGAAACTAGATGTTAATATGGTTTCTAGAGGTTCTAAGATTGATTCATTGTTTTCAAAAGCATCTGCGAGTAATCTTAATCCCTCTTCAATTTTTTCAAAATGGATGGGTTCTATAAAAACCGTTATATCGCCATTCTTTGTTCTTTGGGAACGATCAAATAATGCCTGATAAGCAGTATTTAATACAAGATCTGCCAATAGAACATCTTTAGAAAAATTGTATCTATAACTGCGGCTGGTAATTCCATATGCTGCAGAAAAACAATATATTTTTCGATCAACATTTTCTTCTTTTTTCATCAACGTTTCAACTAGCCTAAATTCTTTGACTAATTCTTTTTTGAAGAATTCTTTGGACATTAGATATTTCCTCCGAAATTTTGATATTTATTCCCTCTGGATGCTTCCGCAGATACTCCAATGAGTGAGTTTGGCCAATCTGGTGATGGCTGTTGTTGTACATGCATACCTAGATTTATCCTCTCAAGCCAAGGTGAAGGTACATTCTTTTGTGACGAAAGTACATCAGAAACATTCGACCTTTCACCACCTATTTGGGCGTGAGGTTTTTGAGCCTTCCAATGATCATAGATGTCATATAGTGTTTCATCGCCCAGAATGTTTTCAATAAGTATATTGTTGAGTTGTTCAATATTTTTCACGATAGGCGATTCTTGATTGATACTATAATATGCAATGCCAGACCTTTTCTTCGAATTAAGTATTTCCCATTCCACGAATTTTTTTGCAATCCGAGTGGCAGTTACTCTTGAAACTCCGACTTCTTCGGATAATTCAGTAATGTTAAAATCCATCCCTTCAAGTGGTAAGAAGTATTCAAGCATCCTTAATTCACAGTTGTTTCCCAACAAGCCTTCAAAAGGTTTCATATCATTATCACTCTTGTGTTTTAACGTAATTTTATAAAGATAAATTGTTAATTATTTAATAATGTAAGCCACATGTTTGTAGTACGTATTAGTACTTAATACTACATAGTAGTAATATAAAAAGGTATGTTAATATTTGTTTACAACCGTGTTAAATATATTTTACAAGGGTCGTACTCTGCCGTTCACCACAGAATAATCATGAGATCTTAAAGCAAAACTCGTAATTGGAATATTTGAAATGTAGTATTTGTCACCTGTCTTTTTTGGGATTTTTGAGATGTATCCGCCATTCAAAAAGGTTTTTATTACTTTTTCAAATTTTATCTTTTGAGAATATTTTATCTCGAATACGCCTTCTATCTTTTTACAATGCTGCCCTCTTTTCGAAGACAAGTTTCTTTTTGCGCACAGGTAATTTAAAACAAAAAGTTCACCGTCCGAGAGTCTACATGACATTTTTAACCACTTCAATCGTTATTCAAATAATTTTTTTATCAAAAATTGATATATATTATAGCCTTTTTGCAATACATCATTGATTGTTTTTGCAACAATATACCAACAAGGTTTAATAAAATTTTATCAATCTGCATAGAGAACCATACTCACCAGAGGATTTTTGTTTTAACAACAATATTTAATATTTACATTAGTAAATATTATCATAGAAATCATAAAGTAGATAGTTCGGCATTCACTTTTTATATATAAAATAGCGTTCATGTGTAGAAAGTCAGCGCACACATCCGAAACTCCCTCACCCCCAAAATATCCAGCACCCTTCCTTTTTAATTCTCTCCAAAAGTTTTGGATTTGATATATCCACTATCCACTGCTTCGTTAAATATCTCATAACCAATGCCGGAACGGGCAAGCGCTAAAAGATAGATCTAGATCTTCGGATGCTCTTATGTCTGTGCAGAATTTACATGGACTGCTGCGTTAGGCATAAAAATAATACAAGTAAAACCTCAGATATCTACTTATATGCTAGAACCATTTGAATCAGTTATTTGAAAAAGTCAAAGAAGGCGAGATAAATGAATCTGAACCTCACAAAATAGTGGCTCGCAACACAGACGATATTGGAAAGATATTAACTCGTGAAAGAATACGATTGCTGCATACAATCAGGCAAAATAAACCCGGATCGATCAGCGAACTTGCAAGAATGCTTAATCGCAAAGAATCGAATGTTCACAATGACATTACCTTCCTTGAAGGGATTGGTCTTCTTGAAATAAAGAAAGGGATAAATCACGTCAAGAAAATTCCGGTTGTTGACTACGATGCACTACATATTACAGTCCCTTTGACTGCATGATTTATTTTACTTTTTTTGATTCTATCTACTGCTTCGTTGAATATCTCACAACAAATGCCACAACGGGCAACCGCTAGAAGATAAGTAGGGATATTCGGCTGCATAAGTTCCAGTTTTCCTTAACAATCACTCCCCGCATTACAACATCTGCGTGTATCTGCTACGCTGTAAGCGTGGCAGGCACTCAACTGCGATAGCAGATGAGTGTATTTGCGTGCATCTGCGGTTAAAAAAATGTTGATAATGATTTGAAATGAGCCTGGACAATACCGAATCAACCGCAAATAAACGCAAATGCACGCAGATACGCTCCGCGTTGGGCTTTTTTAACATCAAAAAACAGGTAAATCCAAAAATCAGCAAGAATATTCTTTGTGTTGGCGGAATATGCCGCATGTGGCTGGTTGTTAACTTGTTGCCAAGAACAACTAAACAGGTTAAAAAAAGAAAAGAAGAATTCTACAATAATTTGTTAAACTCTGCACTAAGGACACTGCCCTGTGTGACACCTGTAAAACGCTTTGCTTCAACGCCGTCCTTTTCCATGATAAGGGTTGGAACTACACGAATAGCATACTTTGCTGCAAGTTCCTGGTTCTTATCAACATCTACTTCCCTGATCTCAACCTTGTCACCAAATTCTTTTTCAAGTTCTTCAAGGATCGGTTTTTGCATTCTGCACGGTCCACACCATGTGGCTGTAAAATCTAATAATATTGGTTTGCCCATTTGTATCACCTATTTGTCGTAATTATTACTAACTGTTAACGTCATCATTACTGCTACTATCATTATCGGGTTCATCGTCTTTTTTAGGTTTTGGATGACATATCATACATGATTTGCACTTATCAGGTATGTTTTTATTTTTCTTTCCTATTCCTGACATGATATTACACCTTTTATTAGAGTTTTATCCTTTATATTTATGCGGTATTGCATGAACCATACACAACCATTGGGTTATTCGCATAAATACGTTTCGCCATTAAAAGTTGTTGGAAAGTAAAAAAGAGAAAAAAACAAACGGAGGAAAAGAATGGCAGCAATGCTGCCATCTATCCCTTGATAACCGTATTCTGATGGGCTGTTATAACATCGTTGATATCCATCACAATTATCCCGCCGGATTCGGTGTAAGGGATACTTTCTTTTGGATAAGCAACACATGCGCCCTGTATGCCGTTTCCGGTTTCTGCATCAAACGTTGTACCACAAGAATCACAGACGAGAACAGCATCATCAAGTGTGAATCCAATTGAGCGGCATGGTGGACAGACATTTGACCGTATAACGATCTCATCACCAAGCACGAATGCCATCACAGCGATCTCACCAAGTTCAGTGTTGGTATTCACCTTGAAGTGAACATTTGTATTATCATTGACATCAGCAACAGGGATCGATACAACATCCCCATTCACATCTGCAGTTATCCACGTAGCTTTTACCGGACCCGCTTGTGCCTTGCCGGAATCTCCTCCGATACATCCAAGCCCAAATGCTGAAACAAGCAACAACATCATTACTATTCCAATCGATCTTACATTTTTTAAGTTAATTTTCATATAAATCATTCCTTTTATTCTATTATCTTTCCATCAAGTAAATTAATAACTCTATCGGACTGTGCACCAAGTTCTCTATTATGGGTGACCATCACAACAGTCATCTCACCTGCCAGAGATCTCAAAAGAGAGAGTATCATCGCCCCTGTCTTGCCATCCAGTGCACCTGTGGGCTCATCTGCAAGCAGTATTTTTGGTTTCATAACCAATGCACGTGCAATCGCAACACGCTGTTGCTCGCCTCCGCTAAGTTCATTGGGTTTATGCCCGATCCTGTGCGACAATCCCACACGCTCCATTGCTTCCGTCACACTGTCCTGCTTCTTATCACCTGCAAACACAAGCGGAAGAGCAACATTTTCGTAAGCCGTAAGTGATGGGATAAGATGGAACTGCTGAAACACGAAACCCGCAGTCCTGCGCCTAAAATCAACGAGTTCTTTTTGGGGTTTTTTAGTTATATCAATATCATCGAGCAGAATACTTCCGCTACTTGGATGGTCAAGCATTCCTATCAGGTTCATGAGAGTTGTCTTTCCCGAACCCGAAGGTCCCATGATCGATACAAACTCACCGCCTTTTATCGTATGGTTGATCCCGTGCAGGATTTCAACTTTCCGTCCTCCGATCCGGTAAGACTTTACCACGTTTTGGAGTTCAATATCAACAGTGGTGCCACCATTAACATTATTATATCCATTATCAGACACTTCTAAGCACCTCCGCAGGGTCAATGCTAAGTGCACGTTTTGCTGGTATCACGGATGCCACCATTCCCACGGCAATTGAAACTCCTACTGCCGCAGGCAATAGTATCCATATCGGTGACGGGGTAACTGAAAGCAGCATGGGTGCTGCAATAAACGAAACAAGTGTTCCCAATAAAAATCCAACACTTCCTCCTATCGCACCGATGATCGCACCTTCAAAGAATAACATAGATACGATCTGTACATCACTTGCTCCAACTGCTCGCATGATGCCGATCTCTTTCAGTTTTTCATTGACCGATGCAAGCATTGTAGATGCAACCGTAAGGGCACTCACAAGCAAAGTAATAATAGAAACTGCCATTGCCGATGATTGGGTGCGTTTGATCAATGCCATCTCACTCTGCACGATCTGGCTCATAGCCCGTGCCTCCACGTTTGGAAGAACAGCTTCTATCTGGCGGCTCATCTCCTCAACAGGACAATCATTACAAAGTGCACGCACCTCAACGCTGCTGATTTTCCCCTCATTGTCGAACAGGTCTTGTGCAGTTTTTAATGATGTGATTATGTATCCATCTTCTGAACCACCCGTTGTTTCGATCACGGCAACCACATCACCATAAACCGAATTGTTCCCATTTGTAAGCGTTATAGTGGAACCAACAACAAGCCCCAGTGGCTTTGCAATATCAGAACCAAGCATAAGTTCGTCTCTCTCGCCATCTTCGGAAGAGATCCATCTGCCATCCAACTTCCACCATGTCTTCATATTCGCTTCTTCTTTTGGGTCAACACCCATTAAAATAACAGATGAGGAATTACCGATATTCGCGATCCCATATAATCGCGGTGCCACAACGGCAAGATTTGCACTATTTTCAATAGTATAGATGTCTGGTAATTTTGATTCATCAATGTAATTCTCGCCTGTAGAAATTGATCCAACTGCAGTAGATCCTTCTATAAGTGGGATCGAATTTGTTTGCGGTCTTATTATGATATTAGCACCGAATTTATTTGACTCTTCGTAAAGGCTATCAGTTGCCGCAGTGAATGTAGTAATTACCGCAACGATTGCAGAAGCGGCAATAATGACACCCAGCAAGCCAACCAAAAGTTTTGTTCTTCTACGAAATATATCTTTTAATACAATAGAATGTAATCGCATGACTATACATCTGGTGTAAAGTTATATTAACGTTACGTTTGGCGTAAACAAATCGGATGCAAATAATTGTACAATACGCGCAAGATTTATATCTATTTACACCAATTGTAAAGTATGGTTAAGATAGATCGAATAAACATTTCAAATGAGGGATTGACTAAATTCTTCAGTCCTATTGAAGCACAGATAATGGAAGTGCTGTGGGAAAATAATGAGATGATGACTGCTGAGATTACAAAACAGACCAATATTCCTTTGTCCAGCGTAGCTGGTACGCTGGATAGGCTTGTAAAAGCCGACTTCGCGCAGCGGAGGGTGGAGAATCAAGGACAACGTGTCCGATACATATACTCGGCAACCACAACGGCTGACAACGCTGCAAATGCGATCACAACTCGCATACTTGACAGTCTTGTTGACACTTTTGGCGCGGTTGCTATCGAGAACTTCTCTAAATATAAAAAAGTAAAATAATCTTTGTCACGCTGAAAGATATGTCATCAATAGCAGATGAACTAATATGTTACGCTGAATGCGTTAACAAATCAGACCTTTTACCGTTGATCTCGTTTTTGGTAGTTGCATCTTTGCTGCTTTTTGCATTTTATCTAAAATCTAAAACCCCAATCCAACGTGTCAGTTCATTTGCAGGTGCGCAATTGCTAATGATTGGCGCAATCGTTGCATCCTTTTCGACAATGGAATGCAGCCGCATGCTGACAATTGAGATGTATCTTGCATACGTTTTTATCTCAACAGGAATTATGTTATTTTTGCCAGGATCATATTACAAGATACTTATCAGACACCACAATGCAAAACCAATTTCAGAGATCGTTGATTGGGTAGATGATTTTGTAAATACGCTTTCTGAAGATTCAAATGTGTATTATTTTGATTCCGCGATCCCAAAAGCGTTCGCATCAGGCAAAGCGATATTTGTATCGATTGGCATGCTTGAGCTCTTTGACGAACAGGAACTAAAAGCCGTACTCGCTCATGAAGCATGGCATCTGCGCCACAACAACAAGACCCCGATTTTGCGACAACTTTCACTGATGACCTTTACAAAATTCCGACCTGAACAGGAACTTGAACTGATGGCAGATAGGTTTGCTGAAAAGATAGTTAGCAAGGGAGCACTTGAGTCAGCACGGGCAAAACTTATTTAGAATGGTTAAATAAACTTTTTTTAAAGGATCTGTGGCAATAACAGCAATTCACCCATAACTACTTATATCAAATATATTCATAATTATAATTACACAGATGTGCAGGTAATGAGGATGACTGTTACACATTGGATGTGTAATGCTACTAAATTCGGAGGGACAATGGTGACTATTTCAGAGACACAAAAAACGACGACAGAAAAAGAACGTATTAATCCAAACACCGACAAATATGAAGACGGTTTCCAGACTTCATGCGGTCAGGCATACATACGTTTTGATAAGTAGATAATAGAAATTTTGTTTCTTATTTATTACAAAAAAACATGGAATGTCGAATAGGCATCAAATGTAACCTTGGTCTCAATTTCTTTTTATGTTACTATAATACATACACTCATCACTTGTGAACAGAGGGATCTCAACATCCCCATCTATCACTTCAACAGGTGCACCTCGAACAAGTACACACGGCACTCCCTCACCCGCTTCTCCCATCAATACCTGCGATGCTGAAACAAGATTATCAGCAACCGCTTTGTGTGTAATGTGCAAAGTTTTGCCGAAAAGATCACATGACCCTCTTGCATCTTCCACTGGCACGATCCCCGACGTTCCAAGTGCAATACCCACACACCCAAGCCGCAACGGTTGAGTTCTGCTATCTCCCACAATTACACCAACGCGGCAGGAATATCGCTTCTCGATCCCCGCACGTATGATTGCAGCACTTTTTTGTGCATCTTTTGGAAGCAATACCACACACCCTTCGGGTGCATTGGAACCATCGATTCCTGCATTCGGGGACAGGGTCCCGTTAGTGATGGTAAGGGCAGCACCCGGAACACCGCCGAATATCTCATCGCATTCCTGCAAGATCAATTCCATCTCACGAGCATCGAGTTCGTATTTTTGTGCAAGTTCTATTGCTTTTTCAGAGGATGTAACATCACAAAGTTTTACCACCCTGTTTTCCGCAGTCGCCACAGCGGACTCTGCAAAAACAAGTATATCGCCATCCTTTGGTGTATGCCCTCCATTCTTAAAAGCATCTGAGAGAATTTCTATTATATCGTCACCCGGTCTTATGAGTGCAGTCCGTATTCCGAACATTTGCATAGAAGGTGAGAATGAAGTGTAGCCCATATCAACCGCCATTTGAAAGATAATCACCCATGATCTTGATGGCGCAATACTCGCCGCACATTGAGCACGGTCCTTCCATAGGGCACATGTTCTTTGGCTTATCAGGATCGATCGCAAGTTCAACCTGGCCGTCCCAGTCAAATTTCGCGCGCCTTTTCGCAAGCATCAGGTCTCTGTCACTAACGCCGTATTTGATGGAATCACCAATATGCGCCGCGATCTTGAATGCGATAAGTCCCTCCCTCACCTGGTCGGGTGAAGGAAGTGCCAGATGTTCCGATGGCGTGATATAACACATATAATCCGCACCCGCACCGATTGCCATACTCGCACCCACCGCACCTGCGATATGGTCATATCCCAGCGCAATATCGGTTGGCAGAGGTCCTGCAACAAACAGCGGAAAATCAGATCTTGATTTGTAGAATCGGACGGATTCAGCAATATTGTTTGCCTGCACATGCCCGCCCATACCTTCTATAATAGCCTGCACTCCCTGCTCATTTGCTTGCTTTGCAAGACGTACATTCGTATTAAGTTCCATCTCCTGTGCACTGTCGCGCAGGTCATGGATACAGCCGCTTCGCATGGTGTTTCCGAAAGACAGCACAACATCGTTTTTCCTAAGTATCTCAAGCACTTCATCAAAATTCTCAGCAAAAGGATTCTCGCATCCATTCGACAACATATAGACACTCGTAAAAGAACCGCCCTTTGAGACCATACCCATCACACGTCCGGCACCCCTTAATTTTTCAAGCATGTTCTTTTCCACACAATGGAGAACAACTGAACTTACACCCTCGTTCACATGCTGCTTTAAGTTTGAAAGTATATCATCCTCGCTGACATCCTTCATACCATTTTCAACAATGGACTGGTAAATGGGAACTGTAGTGATTGGCAGCGTGGTATTCTCGAATACCATCTTGCGTATCTCGGAAATATCGCCACCCATTGAAAGATCGGTTATGGTGTCCCCGCCGTATTTCTCTGCAATCCTTACTTTTTCCATCTCAGCAATTGGATCGATGGATGCTGATGATGTGCCCAGATTGACATTTATCTTTGTGCTCACGCCAATTCCAATCGCAACAGTCCGGCATCCTTTACGCGTCATTATTACAAGACTGCCGTTTGCAACGTTAGATATGACTGTATCATCATCAAGACCTTCAGTCTTTACGACATGTTCCATTTCAGACGTGAGAGTCCCGTTTTTTGCGTGATCTACTTGTGTACATTTCATTGATCATTCACTCTTTCTGTTTTTTACATTAACATTGTCTTCGCTTTGACAATTCTGCCGATTATCTGACAGAAAGTCCCGCCATTTCAAGCAGTTTTGGTGTATTTAAGTGTTGTCCAATCGGCATAAGATGAACACCACGACATGTTTTTTTGAGCATACTTATCGTTTCTGCACATATAATAAGCCCTTCAAGTACAGGATCATCTGCATTATCCATTCGTGTGATAAGTTCTTCCTCAACATTCACTCCGGGGATGTTTTGATTCATGAACCGAGCCGCGTTTGCAGATCTCAATGGAATGACACCTGCGATTATTGGTACATCAAAATGATTCGTAAATTCGGCGAACTTCTCGAACTGCCCAATATCATATACAGCCTGTGTTTGTATAAATTGTGCACCCATCCTTACCTTTTTTTCAAGTTTCATCATCTGCATAGGCTGTGATGGATCAGTATTTGACACGGCACCTACAACCAATTCGGGTGCTCCTTCAAGTTCATTTCCTGAAAAGTCAAAACCGGTTTTCATTTTCTGAATCATTGAGATAAGTTGTATGGAATCAAGGTCATAAACGGGTTTTGCACCCGGATGGTCGCCGTTTGTGGTGTGGTCACCTGACATAAAACAGATATTCTGAATACCAAGTGCCGAGGCTCCCAGTATATCAGACTGGATTGCCAGACGATTGCGGTCTCTGCACGTCATTTGCATGATGACTTCATGCCCCTCATCAAGCAATAACTTACCAAGTGCCAGTGGACTCATACGCATGACTGCACGCTGGTTGTCCGTGACATTTAGTGCATCCACCTTTCCTTTGAGTATCTGTGCATCTGAAATGGCGGCTGACGTATCCACACCTTTTGGAGGTGTGATCTCTGCGGTTACGATGAATTTATTTGAGTTGAGTTTTTCGCCAAAAGTTAATTGCATCACAGGTAATATGGCGGGTTTTGGTTTTAAATACATCGAAAGGATGGTCCTGTTTCCAGCCATATTCTGCAAACACACATAATATCTAAACTTCAACTCAAATTGAAGTTTAAGCAAGAGATAAATAAAATCTCTGTCCTCTCTGATATAGGAGATAATGAACGGAGGAATAAGATAATGAGATCGCTCAAATTCTTAATGACCTTAACTATAGTAATATCACTGGTTGCGTTTAGTGGATGTACAGGTAACGATGTTGATACTGTTAACACTAATGATCGAATTGAAGATCAACCACCAATGCCACCCGAGGTGGAACCAAACCTACCTGAAGATGGTGAATACCTCTACGGAACTGCCGTTGTTGAGGATATTGAGATATTAATACTTGAATCGTTTCCGGTTCAGATAAATGTCATTACAAAAGGTTACCTGCCTGATGGGTGCACGGAAATTGGCGACATTACAAAAAGTCTGGATGGGAACACTTTTACCGTCACGGTTAAAACGATTAGACCTGCTGATGCGATGTGTACACAAGCGATCGTACCATACGAAAAGTCAATACCACTTGATGTGTATGGACTCAAAGCCGGAACATACATTGTGGTTATCAACAGCATAAGCAGTTCTTTTGAACTTGCCACAGACAACATTTTTGAATCTCCCTGACATTGAATGGGTTGTATCTAAAAACACTATGGACCAATGAATGTTTTGAAACTGCAGAGCACGCGGAGGGCGCAGAGACAAAGTACAACTCTCAGCGGTTTCTGCGGTCATTTACTCGTGAAGGATTACCATACAATTTAATTGTTATAAAATGTCTGAATATCTTATATATTTGTTAGATGAAGCCAAATTCTACACAAATCTATATATACTTCAAATCACTTTAGAGTGAATTACAGATTAAAGTCATTTTGGTTTAAAGAAATACAGCATTAAATGGGTCTTACTATTTTTGCAGTTTTATTTTTCCATGATTGATGGCAATCAAAAAATTAAAGGATGTGAAATATTTTGTTTAACAACATGGATAGAAGTGCTCCAGTAGAAGAGGGCGAAACATACGATGTAACGATTGAAGACCTCGCAAGAGAAGGCGACGGAATTGCAAGAGTAAAGGGATTTGTAATCTTTGTACCAAACGCAAAAGTCGGTGACGAAGTAAATATCAAAGTAACAAAAGTAATGCGCAAGTTCGCATTCGGTGAGATCGTAGAATAATTAAATTATTCTCTTTCTTACTTTTGGGTCGGGCATAATATCTATTATCCCTTCTCAACAATTTCTTTTTATTCTGTTTTATTTACTGTTTTCTCATCTATTTTATGCACTTTCCGCAGGTAAATTCCAAAAGTGAATCTTTTCCTTAAACGAGAAAATTCTCTCTTCGGTCGAATTGATTCGGACTATATAATTCTATAAATTATAGAGGCTGTCCAACAATCCAAAATCACAGATAAAAGAAGGAC
>JAMJFS010000024.1 GCA_023544565.1 Methanosarcinaceae archaeon | reverse complement strand
GTACTGAACAGATCATGATGATGATTGGTAAAAAGATTGCTAAATTATCAAAATCCACCAATGCAAAGATGGATTCAACTCCACTTGAAGCATCAAGATATGACAAATATAGTGATTACAATCCACATTATGGATGCAAGATATTGGATCGAAAAGTAGAGCACATAAAAAAGATGGTAAAAGATGGTAAAAGATGGTGAGAATCAGGATGATATCAAGATGCAGGTATCGAAATATTATCTAAATAAAGTTTTTGAAATTATTAAGAAAGATAAAGACATATCTGTCAAAATCAATGACAAGGTACTTGAAGCCAGAAAAAAGGGATATGGATTCTTTGTTTTGTTTACAAATCATCAGGGGTTATCTGCTAAAGAATTAATAAAGATCTATAAAAGTAGAGATGTTGTTGAACAAGGGTTTAGAGCCTTGAAATCTGATTTGGAAATAGATCCGGTTTATCATAGTGGAGACGACCGCATTGAAACACATGTTGTTATGGTTGTTTTTGGTTATCTATTGATGTCATTGCTAAATGTTGCTCTGAATGAGAGGAAGATAAGTTATTCATTTGGGGAATTAAAAGAGTTGATTAGATCTGGGAATGCAGTTGAAGGGTTGTATGAAAATGAAATGATGAAGAAAAAAATTAAAATTATGGAGGCCAATAAAATTGAGGGATGAACTTGAGGTGATTTTCAAAAAATTGATGATTAAAATACCAGGGTTTGATGTGAAGGAATGTATACCTACAGATTTGTAACTGTTTTTTAGGATTATTAGCTCTAAGCATATCGATTATTGGCATTTTTTTAATAAAATTCATTCAAAGATAGGATATATTAATCAATCGTAATTGTTCCATTGATGTATGAATATCGTTGTCGTGTCGCACTTGGATGGCAGAAAAAGAAACAACTCATGCACAAAAAAATCAATCTGTCATTGAAACGCTTTGCAAGCGTGCAACGCCATCGATCTCTTCAATGGCCTCTGCAATTGAGGGTGGGACAAGATGTTCCCATTTATCTCCTGCGATCATTTTTTTCCTTATCTCTGTACCTGAATAGATGTCTCTCTGGTACATGGGGGATTGTAGGACTTCAATGTCGGCTTCTTCAAACAAACGTATGACAAGCGGATTGTTTGAATAGACTACATCAAAAGGAGGAGTTCTTGAAAGAATATATGATACCCAGATTGAATTTTGCTGGATATCTTCAATAGGCAGGGCATAGTGTCGAATATTGATGTCTTCAAGAGCATGCCTGATCATCATAACACGCTCACCTGCGGTGAATGGGTCAGTTAAACCATGACTTTTTTGGGCACTTCCAATACCGATCACGACTTCATCAACCTCATCCGCGATCTTTTTCAAGACCGCATGATGTCCGAGGTGATATGGCTGGAAACGACCGATATAAAATGCTCGTTTCATATGCATCCGCTTAGTGGATCAATGCATTCCGCATTCATCGAATGAGAATTTGTCACAAACTTCGAGATAGTGTCCTGAATTGTTTGTGTGTTTCATTTCAGTAAGTTTATTGACAAGGAAAATTCCAGGTTTTGGATCATTATTGATCTCAAGATCATCAACCATGTCGAAATATTTCTCGCCAACATCAGTTCGTATCAACACACTGTTCCATCCATCAGGTGCACCAACCGACCCTATTGATATGTCAGCATGCACTGATGTATATTCACAGCAGTTGTGGCATGGATTCCTTGCAAGCGCCGCAATTTTTGAGATCGGTACGTTGTGTTCTTCGCCGTCTTTTGTATATGCCCAGAATTTTCCGCCGCCAAAGTCCATTTTGACAACATCTTCAATGTTTAGTCCAAGGACATTTGGTATGATCTCTTCCTGCATCTTGTCGTGGTGGAAACTTTCCATGCATAACAATCCAATGATAACAGCGATCTTGTCATTTACGTTCTCACGTATAAGACTGGCCGCATGTGTTTGGCAAGGTACTCCTACAACAGCGATCTTGTTGTATTTTTTGAATGCATCCTTCAGGATAGCATCAACAGGATCTGATGTATACTTGGTACCCTTTGTTCGGTCAACATCACTTGCTTTTGTAAGTATAATAACTTCAGTTTCCCATTTTTCGTTCATGGCAATACCGACTGCACAGTCGATCTCACCCTTTTCAAATAATGATTTTATAATTGCTGATGCCAATCCACCATCCTGACCCGGCAGTTTGCTTTTTGCAGCAAAGAACCGTTTTACGTTTGCAAACTCATCATTTGCATATCCATCTATAACAGGGCAGACACGACCGCAGGTGAAGCATCCTTCACAAACGTTTGGTGCGGCACCTTTCTCATACAAAGAGAGGTCATCAGGGTCACGGACTGCTGCTGTAACATCAACAGTAACTGCACCGGCAGGGCATACGGCTTCGCATGCCCCACAAGCAGTACAGACGTCATTTTCAATGACTTCCAAGATCTTTGGATGAACCATTAGTTCCCTCCGATGATCTCCTTACCTATTAGCTTTATGGCTTTCTCTTTGTCAGGTCCGATAGGTGATCCTGCAACGATCTGTGTTACGCCGATGTCAAGCAGGTCATTGATCCTTGCTTTACAGTCATCAGGTGTTCCGCAGATTGAGAATGCATCCATCATGTCTTCAGTAATCATGCCGCCCATAAGTGCACCAAAGTCGCCCTTTGCGATTGCTCCGCCGATTGCTCCTTTTGCCGCAACATCGATACCGTGGCGCTCAAGCACCATGTCAGGTGAACCTGCAACAATAAATGCCACAACGATCTGTGCTGCATTTGCTGCCTTCTTTGCGTCCTTGTCAATTGAGAAACATGCATATGCTGCAACATCGACTTCCTTTGGATCGCGTCCTGCTTTCTTTGCACCTGCTGCTATCTGCGTAACTGCAACTTTAAAGTCCTTTGGGTGTGATGCGTTGATCAATACACCGTCTGCGACCTCTCCTGCGAGTTCGAGCATCTTTGGACCCTGTGCGCCCATGTAAATAGGAACATTTCCTGTGTTAAATGCCATCTTTGCGCCGCCGACCTTTACCATATCTCCATCCATTGATACCTTCTTTCCGGATAAGTATCCACGAAGCGCTGCGATGGTCTCTTTTGTCATAGTTAGTGGCTTTTCCCATGCAATACCCATTGCATCGAATGTTGCCTTGTCTCCCGGACCAATTCCGAGAATTGCACGTCCACCTGAGATCTCATTGACAGCACCGATACTTGATGCTGCAATTGCTGCATTTCTGGTGTAGGGATTTGTTACCCCTGATCCCAATTTAATGGTGTTTGTGTTCATGGCAAGAACTGCCAGTGTTGTGTATACATCACGGTTGTTATAGTGATCAGTGATCCATACATTGTCGAATCCTTGCTGTTCTGCAAGTTTCGCATAGTGCGAGATCTTGAGAACAGGGTCGCTTGGTACAAACTCTATTCCAAATGTCATTTAACTCCTCCTTACATATAATAATCAATATTCTGTGTTCATACATATTTAAAACATTATTGGTTTTGTTTTTGCGTTTAATGTATAAATGGTGTCAACACTATGTGTTCAAGTCTCCAAAAACTCAAACATTTATAAAAAGTAAATCGACTGGCAGTGATGGAAAAATAATTTGTATCAGGTCTGTTACCAATACGTATATATGCATCAAAGTTCCACATCATCTTAATAGTTTGAATGTCACGGGAGATGAGATTCGATATATGTGGGAGGGACATTGTTTGGTTATTTTGGGATGGTGCGGATAATAAAAGAATACTGTTCGCCAATACGCGAATGGTTTATATATATCTACTAACATATGTCTAAATCCTAAATAATTTAGACACTTAGACTGTAAAGGGAGGTGAGATAAATGGGTGTTTCAGAAATTGGTGAAAAATATCGCTGCAACATTTGCGGCAATGAGGTCGAAGTCACAAAAGTAGGCGGCGGTGCTCTCGAATGTTGCGGAGAAGATATGGAATTGATCGAATAGTTGGAATTATTTCAAGGTGAGAATACATGAAATGTTATCAATGTGCTAAAATGGGAAAAGATACTGATGCAGTTGGAATCTGTATCGTGTGTGGAATGGGGTTATGCAAAGATCATCTGAGGCGGGAAGAGATTCCGGTATGGGAAGGGAATTATCCTGTGCGGTTGAAAACAGATGTGGAACATATTCTTCGCATAGTATGTGAGCCATGCCATGAAGCTTTACTGGAGAACGATTGAGGTGGTGATAATATGCTGAAATGTTACGATTGCATGGAAAAAGGCAAAGACAGCGAGGCAGTTTCTGTCTGTATCGTATGTGGTAAAGGTCTATGTATGGATCACGCAAGAAGGATGGATCTGCCAATATGGAGTGGCAATTATCCCACACCTGCACCTGCGAAAAGGCTTAAGAAGGAACTTCCAAGGATCCTGTGTAATTATTGTATTGGACAGACAATGGTAGATGCATTCGACTGATTACGAACTAAACACACAGATAGCAATTAGGATTTTAAGTTTAAATTTAATGGAGGACATTACATATGAGCGAACATGAAGAGATAGTAAAAAGCATGAACAAAAAGATGGGATTCACCCCAAAGATCCTGGATACACTTGGGGAACTTGATCCCGAATTTCTTTTAAAGTACAAAAGATGTGACCACAAGATGTTAACGGATGGTGCTCTTTCCGGAAAGGTAAAAAGATTGATGGCTCTTGCAGTTGTCGCATCCAGGCAGTGTAATGAATGTACTGTATCCCAGATGAAAAGCGCACTCAATGCCGGTGCGACAAAAGAAGAGATCATGGAAACTATGGATGTCATTTTCCTGACAGCAGGTGCCCCATCTGTTGCTGTTTGCAGAGATGCATTAAAGCTGTTGAAGTGATTTGTACAATTTTATTAAATGTTGAACATTGAATATTGAATACATAAATTGGAGGTACGATATGACAGAAAAGAGTTTATTTTGCGGGATCAATAATCCCGCAGATTCATCAAATCTTACGGATATGGAAAAGAAACACGTGCCAGTGATCGAAGCACCGGATACTGTGACTGCAGGCGAGGCGTTTGAAGTGACCGTAAAGGTTGGAAGCACACCTCATGTTATGGAAGTAGTTCATCACATACAGTGGATCGACCTGTATTCGGGTGGGAACTTCATCACCAAAGTGATACTCACACCAGTATTTATGACTGCAAAAGTGACAATCAATATGGTTAAAAGCGGAGCACATGAGACTGCCACACTGCGTGCGGTCAGTCGGTGTAATGTTCATGGTATGTGGGAGAGCGAGAAGGTTATTGCAGTTAAGTGATTTTCGATTAAACAACTTGATATGCAACATTTGTAAGGGGGTATTATTAATTAAACCTGAAACCGTTGTTCTGTTCATTGTACTGATGTTACTGACAGTAACTCCATCATTTGCGGCAGAGGAAACAGCAGCTGGTTCATTATCTTCTAACCAGTTCGAAAGAGATGCAAAATGCGCGGGATGTCATGGTATAATCCATTTCCAGTGGGAAGGAGGAATGCATTCACTCGCCGAGCTTGATCCTTTCTACAAGAAAGAAGCTGAGATGGCAAGTATTGACACTGATGGTTTGACTGATACATACTGTGCCCGCTGCCATACCCCCATTGGTGTGGTTTCAGGTGAATTCCCCCCTGTTGATGGTTCCAAACTGAGTGATATTGCAAAAAGAGGTGTCCAGTGTGACTTCTGCCACACGGTATCGGGCAGTGCAGGAATAAATAATGCAAAATTTATTCTCACACCGGGTGAGACAAAGTGGGGACCGTTCTCTGATGCAGAATCACCATATCATTTGACAGAGTTTTCAGATCTTCATACAAAAGCAGAATTTTGTGGTATGTGTCATGATGTAAATCACCCCACAAATGACCTGCCACTTGAGGCAACTTATACGGAATGGAAAGAGGGACCATATTCTAAAGAAGGTGTCCAGTGTCAGGATTGCCACATGACTCCGGGAATTACACAGTTTGAGGCAAATCCTGGAAAATCTGCATCAATGGGTCCGAAACGAGATCATATATTTACCCATTATGCAGTTGGTGGAAATGCGTTCATAACGGATATTATTGGAGATAAAACTCACAGGGATATGGCAATTGAGCGCCTCCAGAGTGCTGCAACATTGGTTGTTGATGCCCCTGCATCCGCTGAAGCAGGTGAAACTGTAACTGTTAATGTATCAATTACAAATTCGGGTGCAGGACACATGCTTCCAACAGGTTTGACAAATATGAGGGAGATGTGGCTGGTTGTGATTGCAACAGATGGTGATGGGAACAAGTTCTACCATTACGGTGCACTTGATGAGAAAGGAATAATTGACCCTGATGCAGTAATCTATAACACAATTTTGGGAGATGCAGACGGAAATAAAACAACTAAGGTCTGGTTTGCAGAGAGTATCATTTCGGACAACCGAATATCTCCGAGAGAGACCGTTTTCGAGGAACATACATTCACGATACCAGCCGATGCGAAAGACCCTGTAACCATTAGCGCTAAACTGCAATATAGATCAGCACCACAGGCAATCATTGATTATTTGTTTGATGAGGGCACATATGTTGTACCTGTAATTATCATGGCGCAAGCATCAGACTCGATAAATTCACCGGATTCGGATGCAAATACCGATTCAAACAAAGGTGTGCAGACAGAACCCACAACAGAATCGACACCAGGATTTGGAGCATTCGGTCTTGCAGGTATATTAACGATCATTGCGATATTTGTTCATGGGAAGAGGAGAGTTTAATAAGATGATAGACGCAGAAACTGAAATAATACCTGATAAAGTAGAAGATTGCATCGGACTTTTCTGTCCGGTTCCTGTCTTTAATACATCAAAGTCTATTAACGATATTGAGATCGGTGAGGTGCTGGAAGTCCTGACAGATGACCCTGCATCTACCAACGATATTCCAAGATGGGCAAAAAGGACTGGCAACAAATTGTTGAAATTTGATGATATGGGCGACCATTTTCGTTTTTTGATCGAAAGAGTGAAATGAGGAATTATTATGACTGGACAGAATCTATTATATGTACAGACAAGTGGTATCAAAACACCTGAGAGATTGTATTCTCCGTTCGTACTTGCACAGACCGCAAAAGCCATGGGTGTTGATGCAGCCGTGTATTTTTTGGGAATGGGTATAACCGTTGTCAAAAAAGGTGCAGCAGAAAAGATACAGATGGGAAGTTTTCCGTCCCTTAAAGACATCATTGACCAGACAGTTGCCGCAGGTGTAAAACTCTATGTCTGCGAAGCATCGACCCAGTTGATCGGATTTGACAGAGGCGATTTCATGGAGGGCGTTGAAGTGGTAGGTGCGGCAACCCTGAATGATCTTGTTCTGGATGCTGATGGGACAATGTGGTTCTGATTATTGGAAAACATAGTAATGATGAATAGTTGAGGGGAAGGAGATATGGGGAATACGAAAACAAAATGAGGTTATGGAATTGAACAGGATTTACATGGATAATGCTTCCGGTGCACCAGTTGATGAGCGTGTGATCGATGCAATGATGTCGTATATGAGAACCGATGTAGGAAACCCTGCGTCTTTACATGATTCAGGTATCAATGCAAGGCGGGCACTTGCGACCGCAAGGGAATCGGTAGCATTCCTTATCGGTGCAGATGAGAATAATATTATTTTCACATCAGGCGGGACGGAATCCAACAATATTGCTCTTCGTGGTGTAGCCCAGAGGAAAAAGAGCAAAGGCAAGCATGTTATCACGACCGTTATCGAGCATATGTCTATTATCAACACCTGCAAGGACTTGCAGCGTGAGGGTTTTGAAGTATCGTTCGTGCCTGTGGATAAGGATGGGCTTGTTGATGTCGAGCGTATAGAACATGAGATACGCGATGATACTATCCTGATCTCTGTTATGTATGCGAACGGTGAGATCGGAACGATCCAGCCGATACGTGAAATTGGTGAGATGGCACATAAGAGGGAAATCCTGTTCCATGTGGATGGAGTTGCAGCATGTGGTAAGATCCCGATCGATGTACAAAAGGACAACATTGACCTGCTTTCGATCTCATCCAATGACCTGAACGGTCCCAAAGGTGTTGGTGCATTGTACGTTGGTAAAGGCGTACCGGTCCGCCCAGTAATGACAGGGGGCGGGCAGGAAAAAGGTATAAGGTCAGGTTCCGAGAATATCCCGGGCATTGCGGGTTTTGGCAAAGCATGCGAGATCGCAAAAGTGGAAATGGATGCCGATTCCTCTAAGATGATGGAAATTCGTGATCGTATCATCGAAAAGGTGCTTGGAAATATCAAATATTCATATATCACAGGTCACAGGACAAAAAGATTGCCAAATATTGCAAGTATGAGATTCAGTTTCATTGAAGGTGAGAGTATAATCCTGGGCATAAACGACCTCGGGATAGAGGCATCGACAGGGTCTGCATGTTCTGTGAAGACACTTCAGCCATCCCATGTTCTCATGTCAATAGGATTGCGGCACGAGGAAGCACATGGGTCGCTGTTGCTTTCATTAAATAGGTGGAATACCATCGAAGAGGCAAATTATATTATTGAGAATATTCCCGGTGTGATTGATAGACTTCGTATGCTGTCGCCGTTGTATCCGGGCGAATGAAAATATAAAATGAGGGATTTATGTGGTAGAACCAATAGAGTACAGTGAAAAGGTGAAGGATCATTTCAGGAATCCAAGGAATGTTGGTGTCATAAAGGATGCCGATGCAATAGGGCAGGTTGGGAATCCGGTCTGTGGCGATCTGATGGAGATCCAGCTTAGGGTTGAGGATAACATTATCAAGGATATCAAGTTCCGGACTTTCGGGTGCGCTTCGGCTATTGCTACTTCCAGTATGGTGACTGAGATGGCTAAGGGTATGACGCTTGAAGATGCACTGGAGATCACCCGTTCAGATGTTGCAGATGATCTGGGGGGACTGCCGCAGATTAAAATGCATTGTTCGAATCTGGCGGCAGATGCGCTGCATGCTGCGATACAGGATTATATGGATAAGCAGAAAAGCGGTGTTCAAAAACTTGACGAAAATGAGTATGAAGTGGCTGTTGTTGGAAGCGGTGCAGCAGGTCTGTCTGCGGCAACCGTATCTGCATATATGGGACTTAAGACCGTTATATTTGAAAGCGGCACCTGGGGTGGCATCCTCAATAAGATGTGCTCGGCTCGATTGATAGAGAACTACCCGGGATTGACTGGCAAGATGTCTCCTGCGGGTCTTACAAAAACATTGCTTGAGGATGCGGAAAAACAAGAGGTTGACCGAAAAGAAGAAGATGTGAGCAGTATTGATATTGAACAAGAGGGCGATTTCAAGGTACTTACAACTGAAGTTGGCAATGAATACAAAGCTAGATTCGTGGTGCTTGCAACGGGAAGTATACCTGTGGAATCTGGCGTTGTTGGCGAGGAAAAGTTTGCACAGAATGAAGGAGGGGTGTACTATCTCAGCACAGATCCATCAAAACTTGCGGACAAGCGGGTACTTATCTATGGCAAAGGATACAATGCGGTTTCGACTGCCGAGTGTCTTTCTGGAATTGTTGATAGTATCACATTGGTTACGGAAGAAAGTTCATTTGGTGTGCCTGAGAAGGTCATGGACAAGGTCAAAAAAATCGAGGCATTGAAGATCATGACATCAACAAACCTGCTGGAACTGCAGGGTGCGAATAAAGTTGAAAAAGCGATTCTGCAGGATAATACCGAAGATGAGAAACTTGAGATATATGTAGATGCAGTGGTGCTTGTAAGTGATCTGAAGCCAGATATAAAAGCGGCTGAACATCTTGGGGTCGAGATCGATGAATCCGGTTTTGTAAAGACTGACAAACATCAGCGTACAAATGTAGATGGTGTTTATGCGGTTGGAAATGTTGCATCTGATGTAGATTTACTTATTGTTGCTGCGGCGCATGGGGCAATTGTTGGACATGATGTTTACAATAGGCTCAAGGCGCAGTAGCATTATTGAGAATTAAAAAGGAGAGAAAATATGCCACCAAAAGTAGATTTAGATGAATGTGAAGGAGTCGGTGCATGTATTGAAGCATGCCCTATGGATGTATTTGATTTGGTTGATGACAGAGCAGTCGTTGCACGTCCGGAAGATTGTACCGAGTGTGGCGAGTGTGTTGATGCCTGTCCAATGCAAGCAATTACATTGCCATAGGCAATAACTTTAGCGAAGGGGTGATGATGTCCGAAAGTGATGTTTCTATAAAACTTCTGGGAATATCCGGAAGTCCAAGGAAAAAAGCGACCGATTTTGTGGTAAATGAAGCGTTAAGGTTTGCAAAGGAGAATTTTTCGGTCGAGACCGATTATTTCTCTGCAAGCGGGAAAACGCTGAATTTTTGTATCCATTGTGATTATTGTGTCCGCAAAAAAGAGGGATGCGTTCACAAGGATGATATGATCGAGTTGTATGAGAAGATGATCTGGGCAGATGCATGGATTATCGGCACTCCTGTGTATCAGGGAACACTAAGTGGTCAGACAAAGGTCATGATGGATCGGTGCCGCGCGATCGTTGCGCGTGATCCGAAGGTTTTCCTGAACAAGGTGGGTATGGCAGCCGCTGATGGTGGTGACCGTGTCGGTGGGCAGGAACCTGCGATCCAGACGATCCTAAATTTCTATGTGATAAGTGAAATGATCCCTGTTGCGGGTGGGTCGTTTGGCTCAAATCTTGGTGGTACTTTCTGGTCCAGAGATAAGGGGGCAGAGGGTGTGTCTGAGGATAAAGAGGGGCTAAGGAGCCTGCACCGATCGGTGAATAAACTGATGAGCACCGCAAAGATGATTAAAAGTATTCAATAGATGATTAGTATTTGTATAGATGTATTAAGATGACTGTATAAATGTGATGATTCCATCTGAAACTAAAAACAATGTGACCGCCGTCAGGCGGCACGTTCTATATACAATGATTTGAATGATCTAAATAGTTAGCACAAAGTGTACAAGAAAATACTCACTTCGTTCGCATTAACTTGGATTACATAATCTTATAGATTATATACTACGAGAAAATCCTTGCTATGCTCAGATTTACTCAAACTATATGTTTATGAAACATATACTATTAAAAATTGTGTGATGTGCCGGATGTGATTGAAAATTCGATTTGTATGCAGAGCAACGCCGCGCTACGCGCGTGTGGTAGAATCGTTTTTATCATAAACTCATTAAAATATTTTGCACAACAACACTGCATAGGCTAAAAAAAACGACGGTTAAATAAACGGAAAAATAAACGGAGGCGTGGTATGTGGAATTCACAGCAGATTTGACAGAGATCATTCAACGAACCAATGATGTTAAGAGTTTCAGGTTCAACAGACCCGCCGGATTTGATTACAAAGCCGGACAGTTCATGTTTGTTACGACCACGGTTCTTGGGGAAAGGGTGCGCAAGCCTTTTACGATATCCAGCAGTCCGACTGAAAATGATCATATTGAATTTACCAAGAAACTGACAGGTCATGATTATTCCAATGCACTTGATGAAATGGTTGTTGGTGATGTGATTGATATCGATGGCCCTCATGGGAGTTTAACATTTGAGGGTGAGTACGATAAAATAGCATTGCTCAGTGGTGGTATCGGGATCACTCCAATGATTAGTATATGCAAGTATTGTTCTGATGTCGAACTTGATACTAAAATCACTCTCATAAGCAGTAATAAGGTGCAGCAAGATATTGTTTTTGGGGAAGAACTTGACAGAATGGAACGTGGGAACAGGAACCTTAAGGTTGTTCACACTTTGACAAGGGCAGATGAGGATTGGCAGGGATGTCGGGAACGGATATGTGATAGTATGATCGTGCACGAGATACCGGATTACAAGGAATATGTATTCTACCTGTGCGGTCCGCCTTTGATGATTGATTCTATGGTTTCTATACTTAACAGTATGGGCATTCCGAAGAGCCAGGTTAAACAGGAATCGCTTGTAGGATATTGAATTATTGATCCTGACACTAATTTGAGTATTAATTATAAGGAGATTGAAATATGACAAGTTTGAAAGGAACAAAAACTGAAAAGAACTTATTGACTGCATTTGCAGGAGAATCACAGGCAAGGAATCGTTATACATATTTTGCATCGGCAGCTAAAAATGAAGGATATGAGCAGATATCAGGATTCTTTTTGGAGACGGCTGATAATGAGAAAGAGCATGCAAAAAGGTTTTTCAAGTTCCTCGAAGGTGGGGAAGTGGAGATTACAGCCTCATTTCCTGCGGGTGTTATCGGGAACACGAAGTCTAACCTTGAAGCGTCAGCTGATGGTGAGAAATATGAACATACCGTAATGTATCCTGAGTTTTCCGAGATTGCAGAAAAAGAAGGGTTTTTGGAAATTGCATCGGTGTTTAAGAATATTGCTGTCGCAGAGAAGGCACATGAGGAACGATACCGTGCCCTGATCAAGAATATCGATAATGGGATGGTTTTCAAGCGGGATACTGTCACTAAATGGAAATGTCGCAACTGTGGTTATGTTCATGAGGGTGCGGAAGCTGTGGAAAAATGTCCGGCATGTGCGCATGACAGGGCATATTTCGAGGTTTGGGCACGAAATTATTGAATGATTATATGATTATATAATTTTAATTATTACAATTAATGACAGGAGGCAGGAAATTGAAACGGATCGCATGGGGGATTACAGGGTCGGGTGACCTGATACGTGACACTTATGAGGTAATGGTTGACATTAAGAACAAAACCAATGTTGAGGTTATGGTATTTTTGTCAAAAGAAGGCGAAACAGTGATGAAATGGTACCGTATGTGGGATGATATACAGCGTGATTTTCCTAACTTCAAGGTAGATGCGGGACCAAACTCGCCTTTTATTGCCGGACCGCTTCAGGTTGGACACTATGATATGTTATTGATCGCACCTGTGACTGCAAATTCAGTTGCCAAGATCGTTAATGGAATTGCGGATACACTTGTTACCAATGTAGTTGCACAGACTGCAAAAGGCAATACTCCGATATACATGCTGCCTGTGGATCAGGTTCGTGGCACGGTGAAGACCTTTTCACCCACTGGGAGAGAGATGATACTTAAAATGCGTGAAGTGGATGTGACCAATTCTGAGAAACTTGGGCAGATGGAGAATATTACGGTGTTGAAAAGCCCACAGGACATATACGATATTGTTGGGGTAAGTAGAGGTTAGAAAAGTTAGTTGTTATAATTTTGAGTGTCTGAAACTAAAACCAATACAACCGCCGCACGCGGCCTATTCTCGTGCCACGGGTCTTCGAAGTTTCATTATATCAGTCGTACTAATAGTAATGTATAATTTGAAAATTATATATTCCACTAAAATAGGGCGGAGATATCTGTAAGACAATTCATCCATAAAAAAATATGATGATTTTGTAATTGATAGAGGGATGCGCCGTCTGCGGCGGATTAACTCGGGATCAAAACTACCAAAACAAGTATCTTTTTTTAATTATTCACTACGTGTTCCCGCAATAAATTCCTCGGTCATGGTACATGCTTTATCATCCGTGAACTGTTTTGGAGGATGCTTCATGAAATATGCAGATGGTGAATACAAGACGCCACTTGTTCCGCGATCGAGTGCAAGTTTGCAGCACCGAATAGCATCGATCACAACTCCTGCTGAGTTCGGGGAATCTTCGACAGAGAGACGCAGTTCAATATTCATTGGCACATCTCCGAAGAGTTTGCCTTCCATTCTGAGGAAACAGAGTTTGTTATCCTTTTGCCATGGAACGTAATCACTTGGTCCGATATGGATATTCTCATCATCAAGTCTGTGTGCGGTAACAGACTGTACCGCTTCTGTTTTTGAAACTTTCTTTGAGGCAAGCCGGCTCCTGTTCAACATGTTCAGGAAATCGGTATTCCCACCTGTATTTAGCTGGTATGTACGCTCTAACTTGACTCCTCTTTTACTGAACAGGTCTGCAAGTGTGCGGTGTGTGATGGTAGCACCAAGCTGGGCTTTTATGTCGTCGCCGATTATCGGTATGCCCTTATCCTCGAATCTCTTTGCCCACACAGGATCACTTGCGATGAAGACCGGCATATTGTTTACGAATGCCACACCTGCTTCAAGTGCGCACTCGGCATAGAAACGTACTGCTTTTTCAGAACCAACCGGGAGATAATTCAAAAGCACTTCGGTTTTTGATCTCTTTAATTCATCCACGACATCTTCTTTTGAAAGTTCAGTCTCATCAGCAAGGATAAATGTATGTTTATTATCGTAATCTTTCATGTGTTCTGCTATACCATCCAGGATTTTGCCCATTCTAACAATGGTTCCTGTCTTTGGTATATTTTCACAAAAAATAGTGGTACAGTTAGGCAATTCAAAGATCGCATCAGCCACATCTTTACCAACTTTCCTTTTATCTATATCGAATGCCGCAACAACTTCAATATCGCTCGGTTTGTAACCGCCGATCTCCCAGTGCATCAAACCAATCGCATCATCGCTATTTTTATCTTTGTAATATTCAATACCCTGAATAAGTGAACTGGCACAATTTCCAAGACCTGCAATAGCAATTTTTATATTGTCCATTAGTAAATCCCCATTTTTTAAATTTATCATTCAATATAATTTCAACTTACATTCTGATTATCTGCAGTTTTATAAAAGACTTTCTAAATATACGAATCAGGAACTTGATTATATTAAAAAAAGATATGGGTGGTCATGATAAATCACATATCGAATAGCACTTTCATATTATATTATTAACTGCTGTGGAAAGTTATTTAAGTGTCAAGTTGAATCATTTATTTAACGTGTTATAGATTGCTTCTCCAAAAGTGGGGTTATTTGATTGAAGTGATGCAAAATGTAAAAAATTATGCGTAAGATTAGATTAGAAACTGAAATATTGTAATTTGAGGTCATATAATGGAAACTAACGAAGCAAAAGTTGAAAGAATATTAAGAACCATCATGGGGCCCATACTAATATATGTTGGCATGTTCCAGATTTTGACTACGAGTGTTTTGACATATGTAATTGCACTGTTTGGTTTGATAATGCTAATTACTGGTGTGATTGGATACTGTCCATTGTACACTATAATCGGGATAAACACCTTTAAAAAGAAAGATAAGTAGTGGGTGATGAATTATGAGCGATTTACTGAAAGATATATCGGGTACTATTGAAGGGTTGAAAACGTTTGACGATGTACTCGATGTATCGATCACATTGGAAGAGCAGGGCAGAGAGTTCTATCTTGAAAAGGCATCTACTATCAAAAGTGTGGAAACGATTGGATTATACAATTATCTGGCAGAGGAAGAAGGCCATCATGCCGACTACCTGAGGCAATATCGAAAAGACAAAAATGTGCCTAAGGTCAGATCCAATGCCCCGGATTTTAAAACATCATTTTCTATGGAGTTCATTGATGGCCGTTTGGGAGAGATCGGCGTGCTTTTGGCAGCTCTCCGTCTTGAGCGAAAAAGTGAGTATTTCTATACTGAACTTTCAAAACGTGCTGATAATGAAGAGCAGCGTGATTTCTTTAACAAATTGGCATCTTTTGAAAGAGGCCATTATGAACTGATAGATGGATTCCTTGGGGAATCTACTCAATTCAGGATGCAGACATAAGGTAAATTAGATATTTGAATTGAATAGGGGTGTTTGGAGTGGGAAATGAATACAGTCCGGTAGAACTTGCAAAAGGTGTGTACTGGGTGGGTGTAGTTGATTGGAATATTCGTGATTTTCATGGTTATGTGACCCCAAAAGGGACTACGTATAATGCTTACTTGATCGTTGATGAGAAGATCGCACTTGTGGATACTGTAAAATCTCATTTTGCAGGAGAACTTATAAAAAATATTCAAAAGATCATTGATCCTACAAGGATAGATTATGTGATCTCGAATCATGTGGAAATGGATCATTCAGGATCTTTGCCTGTGATTATGAGATTGATCCCGGATGCTAAACTCATTGCTACAAAACGTGGCAAAGATGGCTTGTGTCATCACTTTAATGGCATGGGGTGTAATGAGTGGAATTTCGAGGTTGTTGAAACAGGTAGTGAGTTGAGCCTTGGTAAAAAGACATTGATGTTCATTGAAGCCACAATGCTGCACTGGCCTGACAGTATGCACACCTACATCAAAGAAGATAAGATACTACTTTCAAACGATGCTTTTGGACAACATATCGCATCATCTCATCGATTCAATGATGAGGTGGGCGATGTGATGGATGCTGCTGCTGAATACTATGCAAATATACTGATGCCGTTCGGTTCACAGATACTCAATTATGTTGATAAGGTCGGAAAACTTGGTATTGAGATCGACATGATCGCACCATGTCATGGTGTGATATGGAGAAAAGACCCTGCGCAGATAATCGCTGCTTATGGGCGATGGGCGAATGCCGAGACTGTTCCCAAGGTGCTGATAATCTATGACACTATGTGGAAAAGCACTGAGCGGATGGGGAAAGCGATGTTGGATGGCGTAAGAGCTGCCGGTGTGGAGGTAAAACTTCTGAACTTGAAGAAGAATGATTGGAGTGCGATCATAAAAGAAGTGCTTGATGCACCTGTAATCGCTGTGGGTTCACCAACTCTCAATAATGGGATGTACCCATCGGTTGCCGGATTTTTAACATACCTTAAAGGGCTTCGTCCAAAAGGCAAAAAATCTGTTGCTTTTGGCTCATTCGGCTGGGGCGGAGGGGCTGTAAAAGCGGTAGAGAATGAATTGATCGCAGGAGGTTTTGAGATCATGGAACCCGGTTTGCAGATAAAGTTCAGACCCAATAAAGACGATTTTAAAGCATGCTATGAGATGGGTGACAGGCTTGCAAAGATCGCAAAAATATCAAAGGTAAAATGATGCTTATCGTATAGAACCAGTGAACAACGAAGTTAAGGAGTGATAAAATGGAATTTTCAAACGACATCGAAACGGAAATATATGAATCGGCAAAGAAGAATGCAGAGGAAAGCGGATACAAATTAAATCCCGATTATGATATTGTTGTAACTGCCATCAAGGCTATTGCAAACAATAAACGTGACAAGGGTGAACCATACTGCGGTTGCAGGTCCACAACAGGCGACAAGGAAAAAGATAAAGCGTTGATCTGCCCGTGCTCACAACGTGATAAGGATATAGCAAAGCGGGGCGCATGCCTGTGCGCATTGTATGTTGCTTGAAGAAGTATTTTTTTTGAATTTAGATCAGATATAAGTTAGTTGGGAGTGGGGATTCCTTTTATAACTTTTCGGTATATTGGTTAAACTTTGTTTTGTATTATCATTATTATGTTGATAATATTCGAAAATCTTTATTATACTTAAAATTAACATTAGGAGTGGTGAATTCAATGGAAAATATAAGCGCACATGAATCAGTACAGAAAATGTACAAAAAATTGAATGCTGACGGTATTACAAATACCTTTGACCGTTTTGCGGCACAGGGGAGTCGCTGTGGCTTTTGTAGTGACGGTGTAAGCTGTCAGTTGTGTAGTATGGGGCCATGCAGGATAAGCAAAAAAGCGGAATTCGGATCCTGTGGTATCAATGCCGACGGCATGGCAATGCGTAATTTCCTCCATTTAAACATTATGGGGACAACTGCGTACACGTACCATGCCAAGGAAGTGGCAATGACCTTGAAAGCTACAGGCAAGGGACAGACTCCGTTTACTATCAAGGACGAAGCAAAACTTCGGGACTTTGCAGATAAACTCGGCATCAAAGGCGATAAGGGATTGCTCGGCACGAAAGAGTCGAATATCAATGAACTGGCTGTAAAGGTCGGAGATGCTATGCTTGCAAGTATCCATGGGAGTTCTGATGAAACTTTGAATATGGTTGAGATATTTGCACCGGAATCAAGGAAGAAGGTGTGGAGAGAGCTTGGTATTATGCCTGGCGGACCTATGGAAGAATCAATGGATATGACAACTTCCAGCATGACCAATATCGATGGTGATTATGTATCTCTTGCAAAGAAAGCACTGCGTATGAGTATTGCGACCATCTACGGTTCACAGGTACCTCTGGAACTTGGACAGGATATCCTGTTCGGTACACCATCGCCACACGAGCACGATGTGGATCTTGGTATCATTGATCCTGAGTTTGTGAATGTTGTTGCAAATGGACACGAACCATTCATTGGCGCTGCATTGATAGCAGCTGCACATAAACCACAGAACCAGCAAAAGGCAAAGGATCTCGGAGCTAAAGGTTTGCACATCATCGGTTCGATAGAAACGGGTCAGGAACTTACGCAGCGTTTCGGAAAAGACGACGTATTTGTCGGACTTACCGGAAATTGGCTCAGTATCGAGGCAGCACTTGCAACTGAAGGGATAGATGTCTTTGCAATGGATATGAACTGCTCACCTCCTGCACTTGGCGGATATCAGGACAAGTATAATGTAACACTTGTTTCGGTGTCAAAACTTGTTGCTATGCCTGGTGTGGACAAACAGATCATCTATAAGCCTGAAAAGGTTGAAGCACAGGCACAGGAATTGATCGATCTTGCTTTCGAGAATTTCAAGAAGAGAAAAGCAGCAGGACTTGTGATAAACGACTTGCCTGTGCAGAAGACCATTACAGGATTCTCTGCAGAAGCATGTCTTGGTGCCCTTGGCGGAAGTCTTGACCCACTGCTTGATGTTATAAAAAATGGAACTATAAAAGGTGTGGTTGCTCTTGTAAGCTGTACGACATTGAAGGACAGCGGGCAGGATGTCAATACCATCAAAATAGCACGCGAACTTATCAAGCGTGACATTATGGTTCTCAGCGCAGGATGTGGTAATGCTGCACTTCAGGTTGCCGGACTTACAACGCTGGAAGCGAAAGAGGGAGCGGGTCCCGGTCTTACAGCCGTATGTGAACTGCTTAATATTCCGCCTGTCCTGAGTTTCGGAACATGTACGGACACGGGAAGGATCATCAACCTTGTAACAGCAATTGCGAATGCTCTTGGTGTTGACCCATCACAGTTGCCAGTGGCGGTTACCGCACCTGAGTACATGGAACAAAAAGCTACCATTGACGGCGTGTTCGCTGTGGCATACGGTTTGTACACCCATGTTGCACCACTCGCACCTGTGGGCGGAGCACCAAACCTTGTAAAACTCCTGACACAGGATGTTGAAGGTCTGACAGGTGGAAAGTTGGCAGTTCAGACTGATATGGTCGAGGCTGCTGATGGGATCGAGGCACACATCCTTGCTAAGAGGAAAGCATTGGGTATCTAAATCTTAGATAGAAATTTAGGCGGGATCGATTCTCGCCATTTGTTTTTTTTTATTTTTTTGGTTCTCTTTAACATCGAGTGGGTAGTGCGACCAATTTTAACACATATATGATCTTTGTAACAAATCGAATTGTGGTTATCAGTCATAAAAAAAATAACCGTAGAGGGCGCCGAGGTTGCAGAGAGTTGTATTTTCTCTCTTCGCTCTCCGCGTGCTCTGCGGTTTTAAAATGTTTATTGATCGTTAGTATTTTTGGATAAGTTGGTAATCGTTTATTCGGTATTACTGGAAAAACAACAACATTTAAACGGTATGCAGTACATAAATAATTCTAATGTCTGCAAGGAATACCTCCCCCGCTGTTTTTATTATTTTCCTTATAATTATAATCACATCAATTGTGTGCATAGTGCCTACTGCAGCAGCCTATGATTTTCGTGATGAGAATATCTGGATATATCAGGGTAGTTTTGAGATTGGTGTAGGGGAACGTGCAGACACAGGTGACCATGTCATTAAGGTGCATTCGATAGATATGAATGGGGCGCCTGCATCCGCAACACTGCTCGTCTATAGGAACAAGGTCTATAAGGAATCTTTTTTTGTTGATCCGTTTGCAAATAATGAACATGTCTATGATGAGGCATTATTGATCAAAGTGCTGGATATCAAGGATGAGAAAGTATCTCTGGAAATTTACACGCAGGAGTATGAACATGTCTGGATAACAGATATTGATAAAACAAAGCTTATCAGTGGCGAGGAGATTTCAAGCGGAGATTATACGATCAAGATCATTGGTTTTTCAGAGGATGGGGCCGCAGTTTCAATATCAAAGAATGGAACGGTCGTTCAGGATATTTACAATACAGGTTTTTACAAAAAATACAATGATGAATTTATTGTGAAAGCCGTTTATTTAAATTCTGATCGAAAAGAGGTGTTTTTGGAAACATATCGTCCAGGTGCACCGAATATTGAATTGTCGATGACAGCTGAACAGGATTTATATGATCCAAATACCCCTATTGAATATGATGTAGTTGTTCGGAATACTGGAACAGTGCCAATCAGAGGTGTTATTCTGGAAACATCTGTAACATCTGGTACTGTTGATAATCCGGTTCAGATGCATCATATTATCGAACCATCATTAAGCCAGACGTTTAAGGTCAATGTCATACCCCCGAAAAATCCGCTTGGTACAAGTTTTACAGTAAAGACAAATGTGACAGGTTATGATTATAAAGGTGTCTCATATACAAATTCGACAACAATTAACACTAGTGTCAATTCATACATCGCTATTGAGAAAAGTGTGGAGCCGGATGAATTATTCCTGAACAGAATAATCTATGGAAAACAGGAAACTACTCGTATCAACCTGACAATTCATAATATGGCCGATTTTTCTACATCCGTTAATGTATATGATGAACTGCCGCAATCATTTCTGCCATTAGATATGGCATCTTTGGAGTGGACGGTTGTTCTTGAACCGGATTCATCCACCATTATCACATATCAGGCAATGCCTACAATGACAGGAAGTTTCACGTTATCTCCTGCGAGTGTTGAGTGGATAAGGGGTGGGGAGACATATATTGCACAAACCATCGGATCTCAAAACGTGATCGATGTTCATGGTGTCAGGATATTTGTTGAAAAATTATTAAGCCGAAATGTATTGTACGTTGGAGAAAATACAGATGTAAGTATAATTCTTACAAATATTGGTGATGATGAAGCAAATGTCAGTTTTTCAGATACAATTCCGATGGGAGTAAAAGTTATAGGCGGTGAATCTGAATGGAGCGGCAATTTAGGAGCCGGTGAAAGAAAATATATGACATATACAATTCAGATCGAGGAAGCAGATATTTCTGCTTTGCCCGATGTCGAAGTGTTCTTTGTAGATAGTCATGATAACCACGGTAGCACCATATCAAACACGGTAAACCTGTATGTTTACGAGATCGTTAAACCGGAAGAAACATCTGAAACTGAGGTACAAAAACCCGTAATCCCGACAACTCCTGCACCGGAGTCTGATCTGTCAAGATGGGGTGCAGCCGGATTTATGATATCATCATTCATTACGCTTCTGTGCATAATTGCAATTGTACCGATTACTGCATATTTATTAATAACCAGAGTCATTAGTTAAGAAATATATTAATTGTGAGGACTTAAAATGGAGATACTTGCTGCACTTGCATCGCTGATGGTTTTTGGAATGTTTGTACTGACAGTCTTAATCATACTAATTGATATGTCATCCATAATGGCTATGCTTATCCTTCTTTTTGTGCCTATACTTGCAGTTCTTATAATGCCAAAAAGTGTGATGGCATTCCTATCCTACCAGCATTTGCTTCTTGCAGACGGACTTGTGCCGATCAATAATTTTCATATTCTATTGTTAATCTGGTCAACGCTAATAGGAATCATTCTTTATACCGAGTTTTTGACCTGGTATCTTGCAAGAAAAGCAGTGCATGGGCATCATTCAATGTCGCTTTTAGGTGAAGTGTTGAACTTGATACAGAGTATGATCGATTCTGTTACATCAAAAGTAAAACGATGATTTTAACTTGCATTTTTGTTTAAATTTGTTGCATCATGGTGCACTAGAAGTAAACAAATCGTATTAGTATAACTGTAGTATAATGGCTGCGTAAATGTGATCATTCTATCTGAAACTAAAAACAATGCGACCGCCGCCATGCAGCACATTCCATATATGCTATACTAAGCCTCATATATTTTTTGTAACTTTTATATATCATGACTATTTTATATAATGTTTGAGAAAGGGCGAACCATTTCAACGAATTGAATTTTCAAGCGCAGAGTATGAAAAACTTAAAGGCTCATCGCTGTTTTGTGTGGGTAATTCCTAGTCTTTCATCCGATTGTCAACTTCCTACTTTCATCTATTGTCTTAAATGATGCTTATTTGTCCGTTCATTAGTACGCTACGCGCTGAGCTGAAGCGTTCCGCTCTCGGACATTGACGAGGGTGTCCTTCGCTCCACTGCCAATGAAATTAAAGGATTGGTCACTGGGTTTTGTTCTATCTAATTATTGTTTACGGGATTAGCAGGAATGAATTTTCTGTAACGGAAGCCTTACCCACTCAAAACAGCGAAGAGGCAAAATGGATTCGAGTCAATTCCATGAATAAACACGCTTCACACCAGATGCAATGTGCAAATATATTGAAGGCTTTTTTTCGTTTGATTCAAAATACACACATTTAGCATATTATTTTTAATCGCCACCAACCACAATATGCATATCATTAGGAACCTTTACATTTGGGGCAACGTTTACAATAACCGTAAAGTTGATATGCTTATACGCCTACTGTAAAGTACGGAGATATATGATGAAACGAAAAAACAGGACAATCCTTGGTATAGCAATAATCTTTGTACTGCTTGGATATCTTGCAGTTAGCAGTTTTAGTAATTCCTTATCATATTACATGACTGTCACCGAACTTAAAGAAAAAGGTGAATTGGGATATGGTGAAACCGTCAATATTAATGGTACTCTGATATTGGAATCAATAAACTGGGAACCTGAAAATCAATTACTTGAATTTACGCTCAAAGACGGTGGTGAAACTCTGGATGTCGTCTATGAAGGCAGTTTGCCAAACAATTTCAGGGAAGCAACATCCGTTGTTGTCAGCGGACAATATTCAGAAGACCGGATATTCAGAGCAAACAAAATGCTTGTGAAATGTCCTTCTAAATATGCAGCCGATGATGTCACTGTGGAGGCAGCGAAATGACCAGATCTTCAACTCCGTTTTTGCTGATATTCGGGATTCCGTTGCTGTTCCTCGCAGCAATTGTAGCAGCCCAGTCAACCGGCATGATCGCAAACGAGCAATCATCATCCGGAGACTTTGTTGAAAGTACAACTTTGCCGGATGGCGAGATGCTGAGGTTAGGTACACTTAATTTTTATACATCACTTGACAGAGGACTTGAAAAAGCGAACGACAGCGAGAAACTGGTCTTTGTTTATTTCAGGTCGGAATCCTGCGGCTGGTGCAAGAAATTCGAAGCTGAATCCTTTACGGATATCAGTGTGATCAAGATATTGAACGAGAATTTTGAACTCGTTACCCTGGACACTGTTAAACAGCAAGAACTTGCAATCAGTATGAGAGTGCGAGGAACACCTGCCGGGATATTCCTAAGATCCGATGGGACTGAGATAAAGGACACACGTATCCCGGGTTATGTTGATGCTGATACATTTTTGAAATCATTGAATGAAATTATTGACACGAAGTGATCACTATGGCAAAGAAGAGAACAAGTACACACACAAAGAAAAAACAAGATAAATCCCAGATCAATAAACAGATCATGCTGGTCGTAGCTGTCGGGATATTATCCGCCGGTATTTTTGTTAGTTTTGGAAACAGTAAAACTAATGCGGTTGATGATGAATTAGCATCGTCATTGAACCTGCCTGGATATGCATATTCAAGTCCGATAACGCTTAAAGCATACGAATACACGACACTGAATCCCCAGATAATCGATCAGGTTCCCTGCTATTGTGGATGTGGCGGGATTGGGCACGAGAGCCTTATGAATTGTTTCATTTCAGATGATGGCGAATACGATAATCACGCATCCCAGTGTGATATCTGTGTGGGCGAAGTGATCAAGATAAAGAAAATGTACGAAGCGGGCTCGTCTATTGAAGATATCCGCGCAAACATTGACAAAGAATACCGCAAATACGCAGATCCAACCGGATACCGAGACGGCTCTTCAGTAACGCCTGCACCTGCACCTGCACCTGCTGTTGACCTGTCTGGATTGGCACTCACTGAAGAATTCGATTCCCTGAGTGACGGGCTGAAAATGGTTCCATACGGCATCAACTGGGCACGTTTCATTAATATGAAAGGGATTGCCGGAACACCATTGGAGTCTTACGCATCTGAGATGGTACAGCCAACCAGATTCTACGGTACACCCGTGGTTGGAATGTTCAGTGCAGACTACAGTGCTACTTCATGGATCGAATTGCATGACATTGGCAGGACAGATGTTACTGTACAACCAAATAATGGGAATGGCATGACAAACATTGTCACCGGAAGACCGTTCATTTATGGACATTCCGGTAATGTTGTCCGCACTTCTGAACTTTTGGAAAGTGGAGATGTTGAACAATCGTCATATACCAACTATCAATCCGTACTTGTAGCGGTCGATGATGAGAGTTATAATTTTGCATCGGTAACAACCGAGATCAACGCATTTTCTGATATGAAATATACAGGACTCAAAGCACTTGATAATGGAAAGATCGAGAAGGTTGTAGCATACCATATCACAGATGAAGCATCAATCTCCAGTTCTATCTATGATGCACAGAAAACAAGTGTGGCACGTGGATTTGATTCTTACGAAGTCAATCTGGACAATGATGTTCTGGTAATCAGTATGATATCAGACATTTCCACTGTCCTGAACGAGAACGTGTAGATATAGTTAGTTAGGAGATAAAAAACGTGGAATCACCATCAATAGTGCTGGCATTTGCTGCAGGGCTCTTTACAGTTGTCACGCCCTGCATACTGCCGATACTTCCTGCCATGCTTGCAGGTTCATCAGGAGGGAGACTGCGCCCTGTTGCAATAGTTGCAGGGATGTCTTTGACATTCACGCTTATGGGCATTGCAGTCTCTGCTGTTGGTGCGGTTTTTGCACCATTCGAGTCAGCGCTGCGATGGTTCTCTCTCCTGTTCATCATAGGCATGGGTGCTGTGCTTTATGATGATGACATCAACTTCGAATTTGTAAAGATCACCAGTAATATCTCGCAGTTGATAGGCGGTACTGTTGGCAGCCTTGTTCCTGAGAAATTAAGATCAAGACCGAGATCAACGGGCTCAGGAGAGGAGGGGCTTTTTGGCGCTTTCACGCTCGGAATGTCGCTTGGTGTCCTTTGGATCCCCTGTGTTGGCCCTATACTTGGTTCAATACTGGCACTTGTCGGTTTTGGCGGCAATGTGGCACATGGTGCAGTACTCCTGATCACATATTCGATAGGTGTCAGCATTCCAATGCTATTGATAGCATATTTCGGTAAATCTGTCTCCGGCAGAGTGCAGTGGTTTGCAAGGAACGGACACAGGCTTAAGAAAATGTCGGGCGCTGCATTGATGCTTGTAGGACTTGCGATGCTATTTGGCATTGACAAATGGCTTCAATCAATATTGTTGCCGTATTTCCCTTTGTATTTCTGATATGTGTGGATTGGATAAGGATAATCAAAAATGAGCCAAAAAAACGATGGATGTGAAAGTTGTGATACAAATTGCGACACACCAGACCTCCTTGAAGTAAAAGGAGTGAAGAAACTGGTCAGGCACAGATACTTCCAGCCTGCGTTCCAGATCGTTACAATGTTGTTCTTCATTGCCATAATCATTGCAGGGCTCACTGGCGGACAGTACACCCGATTCTCAAGAGAAGATGATTTTGCAACGGTAATGGTATGGGATGTCTGGCATCCGCTATTGGCTTTTAGCATATTGTTCGTTGGCAGGCTGTGGTGTTTCGCATGCCCGCTTGGTGCGATATCCGAATGGACCCGTCGAAGATTCAGCTTGAACCGCAGGTATCCTGAGAAATTCCGCAACATGTGGATCGCGATAATATTGTTCATTGTGATATCTGCAGCTACCAAACATCTGTTCAGGTTCGAGCGAAATCCACTTGCAACAGCCTTGTTGTTATTGTTCTTTATAGGATTATCTGTTGCTATCAGTCTGGTTTATGAGAAACGGACATTCTGCAGATTTATCTGTCCTACAGGTCTCATACTTGGTGTATTCTCACTTATCTCGGGCACTGAACTTCGTGTTAAGTCCAAAAAGGTATGTTCTGAACATTCCGAGAAAGAATGTCTTACAGGAAATGAGAACGGTCACGGCTGTTCAATGTATGAGTTTCCGCAGACACTTAAATGTAACAGTTTTTGCATTTTCTGTACCGAGTGCATAAAAACATGTTCAAAAGATAATATCAGGATCAACACAAGGAAATTCGGGGCTGACATCCTCAAATTGCGAAAACCGCACCTTGATGAGGCGTTCTTTATCCACAGTATTATAGTGATACTGTTGTTCAAGATCGGTATGGAGAGGGCACCTTTCAGGTACAGGATAATTGATTTCGTGAACCTTGTAGGACTCGACCGTAATTTGATGGCACTTCTGATATTCACGGGACTCAGTATTGCTGCGATCGGGCTTATGTATTTGATAAACAAATCAGTCCATAGCAGGGAAACGGGTTCGCATTTGAAAGATTATGTCATGTATACGTATGCATTGATCCCGCTGGGGCTTGGGATATATCTCATAGATAATACCTTCAAAGCGATACGTGGCGTGTTCTATCTGATCTCACAGGCAAGCCATCCGTTCGGAATGGAACTTTTCCAGTTCAACCAGCCTGCTATTCCGTATGAAGCGATCAACTTTTTCCAGATCTTCCTGTTACTTGGCGGTTTTGCGGCTTCGCTGCATTTTGGACTTGCGATGGGAGAGAAAGATGGTGAAAAAGTTACATTTACCAATATTCTTCCGCTGGTGGTTGTTGCCCTAATATACGCCCTTGTAGCCCTGCGAATATTGACTCTTGATATACTATCATATTGATGACTGAAATTTTGATGAATGAAAAAGGTGTAAAATAATGAAACCAAAAAAAGTGATTAACATTGTTGCAATCGTCTTGATGGTTGGATTTGCGTATGCAGCCATCAACATTGCGCCGGTTCTTAGCGATGAGCAGAATTCATACCTTGGCGGATTGGTCTGGACGAACTCTCTGGATGAGGGATTGGCTGCTGCACAGGAACAGCATAAACCTGTGCTTGTATATTTCTGGGCGGTCTGGTGCCAATATTGTGAACTGTTCGAAACGGAGACTCTTCATGATAGCAAGGTAAACGCAGCACTTTCCAATGATTTCATACTGGTTGCTGTTGATCTTGATGAAAACAGGGAAGTAGCCAGTCGATTTGGTGTGAGTTATCCTCCGCATGAACTGTTTTTGGATGAATATGGGAATATAATCACAAGGATACCGGGTTATGTTGATGCAAACACGTTCTATTCGGTAGTGAGTGACGTATCTTCCAACTATAATTCCAATTCCAATTCCAATTCCAATACGAATTTGAATTCCAATTCTAATACTGATGTTCAGGTTGAGGAGGCAGTTATATGATTGACGGGAATATTGTCCTGTACTTGAGCATGTTAACCGCAGCAGTGGCGCTGTTTGGTCTTTTGCTTAAAGAGTTGAGGAATGATGATGTGTACATGGGCATTGTGCCATGGGCATCAAGAGCGACATTCGTGCTGCTGGCATTTGATTTGCTTTTGCTCACTTATCATTTCATAACATCGGACTTTACTATAATGTACGTGTGGCAGTTCACAAGCCTGAGCCTGCCTACAATATATAAGATCTCAGCAGTACTTGCAGGTCAGTCGGGAACGCTACTTTTGTGGTCTTTGATAATATTCATGTGTTCGACATGGATCGCAGAGACTAAAAAATGGGATAATCCTTTTGTGAGACAGATCCAGATAGTTACTATAATTACTGGAATGTTCTTTACCGTGCTTACGATAATGGAGTCACCGTTCGCTACGATCTATGCTATCGATCCCTCATTGCCTCTGGGTTTCATACCACAGGATGGTAACGGGTTGAATGCATTGCTCATAAATCCCTGGATGGCAATTCATCCACCGATAGTGTTCATAGCATACGGCCTTGCAACGATACCTTTTGCTGCGGCTCTGGTGTACCTGTTAACAGGAAACCGTGAATGGGAAGCGATCGCAAGACCATGGAGCCGTCTCACGTGGCTGTTCCTGACACTTACAATTGCAATTGGTGGATTGTGGGCATACCTTGTACTTGGATGGGGTGGATTCTGGGCATGGGACCCGGTTGAGACTTCGTCCCTTATTCCCTGGATAACCGTGACAGCGTACATGCATGCTGCATACCAATATCGAAAAGATAAGAATGTTCTCAATATAGGGGCACCGGTACTTGCTGTGGTCACTATGATCCTGGTGGTGTATGCTGCTCTTGTTACCAGAAGTGGGATATTCGAGTCAGTACATGCGTTCGGTGATTCACCAAGTGGAATGATGTTCCTCATATTCATCGTGGCAGCACTTTTGGTAACAGCTGCTCTTGTTGCGAGAAAGTATTCTTATGAGAATAGTGGTGATAGTGGCAGTGACGGGGAAGATGATGAGGAGACATCGATCTTTGAGTATCTTTCCCGAAAATCGATACAGTTCTATCTTACAGTGATACTGCTTACGATACTTGCTTTCATATCGTTTTGGGGCATAACGTTCCCTGCTATAATCCAGTTGGTCAAACACATGAAGGTTGGTGTTGGCGTGGAGTTCTTCAATATCTGGGGATACCCTGCGTTCATTGCACTGATGGTCATGATGGGATATTGCCTACAGCGTGGTGATGATAAGTTCAGGAAACAGACACTTATTGCTGTGAGCGCTGCTACGGTGTTGCTTTCTTTTGTTAGCATTGGGCCTGAGTTCCATGTGATGGACCATACAAGCAATTTCTGGACTGCACAACCTTTCCTCTATAAGTTGATAGGTTCGATCTCCCTGCTTTCCATGATGCCACCAATAATGTATGTGATCGGTGCTGCTCTGGAGAGGATGGTTGTTGACCTTAAGGCTAAACCAAGCGGAAGAGTTCTTGCAAGAAAGACAGGTATCAATATCATCCATATAGGAATGGCGTTGATCCTTTTCGGTGCGGTGATGAGTGTTTCATTCACTACGTCAATTGGTGCTGATGTTGGCATGAATCAGATCGGTCAGGTCGTGTTCCTTGATGACGGCTATGGGGTGAAGGTTGTTGATTATGTGACTGAAAGCGGCTCTGCAGGCTATCCGGGTGATAAGATTTCCGATGTTAAGAGGAATCCTTCGGCTTATCAGAGCGCACAGGTGAGCGGGAAGATTTCGGAGATACAATCTATCGGATCTTATACCGGTTTTAAGTTGAGTGATGGAAGCGATTATATCTGGGTTGCGACCGGAGGTGCTGATATTGCTGTTGGTGATGAGTTGACTGTTTCGGGAAGCGTGATGCGTGATTTTAAGAGTAATTCTACAGGTATGGTGTTTGATGCTATCATCTTTGCAAGCGATATTAGTTCAATAAGTGCGGGTACGGATATGTCCCAGAAGGTGTATCTTGAGGTGTACAAGAACGGGGAGCGCATTGGAAAAGGAGTTTCTGAGTTTGTGGTGTACAAGCAGGGCGATGCTACGCATCCGATGGTTGATCGCAGTCTTACCGGAGATGTGTATGTGATCTTCCAGGGTGCGAGTTCGTACAGCATACCCCTGACCATTCTTATAAAGCCGTTCGTGAATGAGGTATGGATCGGAGTTATCCTCTTTTCAGTGGGAATACTACTGATCACAGACTCGGAGATGAACCTGCGAAGAAGGAAGGAGTTTGAATAGGTCCGGGCAATTGCCCGGGCTTTTTTTTTGGTTTATGGTCATTGAACAGTTGATGAGGATGCGATTAAATGGAAGTTGAGATCGAGTATGATTATGTCCAGAAGTCGCTGATGGGTAGTTCGGATATTATTGAACTTGAGGAAGACACGACTCTTGGCACTTTTTTTGGCATGCTGGATGAGAGGATCGTTGCTGTTGCGAGCGAGCAGGGAATTGAGCCGGATGGCATTACGTTTTTGAAAAAGGATGGCACATGTGCGTGTATGTTGCAGGTGAATGGGAAGAATGCGGTTGGGTTGCTTGATTATGTGTTGCGGGATGGGGATCGGGTGGAGGTTGTTTTTGGGTTTTGTGGGGGGTGAAAGGGTGGTTGGTGCGTAATCTCAAGTCCGTCGCGTAGCGCATCTGCGTTCGTATATACCCCTTATTGCAAAAGCAACAAAGAAATGTATCTTGTAACCTACTTTTAAAGTAGGCTGAGAGGGATAACAAACATTGCGTTTGGGATGCATTCCCGTGGATTAACCTGTTACCCTCTCATCCTTTTAAGTACACGAATTAGTACGTTTTGGACATATAAATATGTACCACATATAACAGTATCTCCGAACAATATGTCCATATGAGATTGCCTTCTCTACACCACACACAAATATTTAAAAAGATGTGGACATACTATCGATGGCTCCCTGATGATCCATCAACCTACACCTCCATGGT
>JAMJFS010000023.1 GCA_023544565.1 Methanosarcinaceae archaeon | reverse complement strand
AATGCTAATCTTTATTGCTGTAAAAGTTGTGTTCAATATGCTTTACGATGTCCGATATGTCGAGAAAATGTAAAAATTGACATAGCGAGACATTAGTTTTGTTGGTATAGTTTTCAAGGGAGTCTGTGAAAGTGTATCCCTTGAGAACTGTAGCATTTTCTGTCAATGGGCACGAAAGCCATGTAAATTAAGGAATAGTTGACAATTAAGTTACGATTTGATCTAACTGTCCTGTCTCAACAGCTCGTTTGACCTCTAAAGCAACACGCCTACCTGTGCTCATTGGTTTACGCCAGATGGTGTTGCCGTATGGATGCCCGACAGACATGTGAACATTGGTTCCGCCGCCGACTCTTGGTGCGACGTCGTAGATGTAGAAGTTGAGATCCTTGTCAACGCATGTCTGAAGACAGAATGGTCCGATAACGCCCGGGTCATAATATTCTTTTGAGGCTTCAACGTACTGTTCTGAAAGTTTGAACACTTCCTCAAGTAATGATTCACGAAGCGTTGCGGAGTTGTGACCGCATACAGTGTATTCAGGTGTTAGCTGGTGCTCGGCAAGATTCATCTGCTGCGGCGCAGGCAGGCGTACGTGCCCATCAAGACTTGTCTCGAATCTCCAGTCGATACCTAGTATCTCAAGTTTGTTCATCTCGGTCTCGATCGGGGAGTAGAACATATCGAAGTTGAATACAGGACCTATGATGTATCTCTCGATCCTTGCTTCTGCAAGTCCTTCCTTGGTGATGACACCCTGGCGGAGCAGTGCTTCAGATTTCTCAACATATTCCGCATAGGTGCCGGCTGTGAAAAATCCGCGCTCAAGTGTTTTGACAGCATGGGGTAGTTTGACCATTACAAGTTCATCGATGTCCTGGGGGTCATTGATGCGTTCAGGGAATGGCAATCCTGCTTTTTCCAGTATCCAGTAATAGTCACGCTCCATCCCGCGCTCTTCGCTTCTGAGCATATTACGGCTTCCGACCATGGGCACTGCAAAATCGTTCTCTATGTCATCGATACCACAGTATGATGTGAATGAACGGTTCGGAATGAACAATATGTTGTCATCGATCATCTTTTTCTGGTTCTGCGGAAGAAGCACTTCATTGAATTTATTGTAAATAACAGTTTCATCCACTATTCCCCGGACGATATTGCCTGATGCATCCCTCTGTGATTTAAAATAATCAGTATATGTCTTCTCGCGCCCTGCCTGACATATCGCAAATGTGTTAAATCCTTCTTCAACCGCACCGTCGCATACATCCAGAGCGGAATGCGATGCAACCACACCGAGCTTCAATTTTTCGGTGTCGTAATCGTTAACGATGTCCTGAATTTGTTTCCTGTCGATCATTTTTGTGTCCTCGTTCGTGTATTTGTGGTGTAATGGGTTTTAGGGTTAATAAAAGGTTTGGAATTTTTTGCACACATCTAAACAAAGACAGGGTGATTTGTACTATATCGTCTACTAAAAACAACTGCCATTTCAAAAAAAAGAAAAAATTCGGGTTTCATGGCACCCCGCCACAAAACCTTTTCTACAAAATTCCTACTCTTCTTTTCGTCTAGCCAATAGAGTCACAATTGACAGCAGACCCAATGTCATCAAAGCGCCAAATCCTGGCAATTTATCGGTCGGGGTTACATCAATGTTCTCGATAGTGTCGTCAGCGCTCTTTTAAATATTCATTAACCCCCCAACAAAGGGTTTTGAATTCAAAATTATGCTATATCAAAATCGAGAAAATTATAAAACCCAATGCCATATTAAAATTTATATGCTTATAAAAAAATTTTAAAAACGGTTAAGTAAAATGAGGCATTAGATTAAAATAAGGATTTTATTAAAATCCACAGATAATAGTTTATTTACATGTTGGTGTGGAGTGTCATGACCTGAGCAACAGTAATAGTCAACTGTGTGACGAATATCGATTATATAATGGAGGTAAATCATAATGGAAAATTTGAACAAATTATATAACAAAAGGGTAATTCTGGGAATAACAATGAGCATATTGCTTATTGCCATGTGCACAGTTCCCACCTGGGCAAAATTACCTGGAACACAATCAAAGATCGCAGATTATACTGAGGGTGGACATTTAGAAACTGATCTTAATGCCGGTTTTATGGCAGAATGGTGGTATCTAAATGGGGACGTAAGGCTGGTTGCATCCGATGGTGAAAAAAGAGATGGTGCACTACATGTTGTACTGGCACATCAGGAATCACCTTTGATGATGGGTCCAAGTGGTATGCAACTCTCTCATATGCCCACATTCTATGGACTTCATTTTGATGATGGTACAGCAAACATCAGATTAAACGAGATGTATATCCCATATTCGATGGTTAGTGATTACATTGCGTTAAATACGCCATATGTTGACTATGCTTATCCTAATCCCGGTGGTGCAGGTGGCGTAAAAAGACTATATGGTTCTGTTGTTCCGGGATATAATCTGGAATATACATTTGACAATGTAACCATGGATCTGTTTTTCCAGACAAATGTGAACAAGACTATAGATGAGTCAAGTCAACCTCTTAATTTCACTACATACGAACATTCCTATGGTACTCTTCACGGTTCAATAATTATAGACGGCAAAAAATACACTGTCACAAAGGGCGAAGGATATTTTGATCATATGATTCCGGTTAGTAATCAGCCATGGCCAATGGATATGCACGGATGGAGCTGGTTCGAAGTTACAACAAGGGAATATCAGGCCGTTGCTTATGCTACAAGGTCATTGGATGATGGTTACGATAATTATTCTTACAAGCATCTAACATTATTAAATAAGCACAATGGGAAAGTACTTGAAGAATATTCCACTGATGAAATAACAATTACAGAGGAAGAATGGATCGGGGAACCTGAGTTCAACAGGCAAAGACCAAACATGGTCACATTCTCAACGCCAGATCTAAATGTTATTGTTAATGCAAAAAGTGTCGTTGATCTAAACATGTCGAGACCTGATCAAATCGGGTTTGTTGACTTCATGGCTTTCCAGCCGGAAAATGCGACTATCCAATACAATGGTGATGTCGAAACGGGAAGTGCCTTTTATGAATATTTGGTCAGTGATTGGGGTGTGATATATTCATAAGAATTTGACTGGAATGGGATTTTTCTCGACTTAAATATGGTATCGAACCTTAAATCCTAATTCCGGTAATCGCTGCAACAATAAACGGGGTTACAAAAGTTTCAACCACAGCTGCAACAAACAATAGTGGCATTATGCGGTAAAAAAAGAACCTCACACCACGTGAAAATTCTGATCTGATATCAGCAGTTTGTCCTTTGATCGATCGAAACATTTCATATCCAATTTTCAATCCGATCGCAGCAGAAATGAATACCATAGGGAGTTCGATTATACCGTGTGGCAGGATGGCTGATAGTATATATGTAAATCCATTTTCTCTGGATATCGTATACACAACTAAGCCGATGATATATCCGTTGTATGCTATGAATAGAAGCGGAAGTATGCCAAAACCGATCCCAAGCATAAGTATTATCAGGCTTTTGATGGCGTTGTTAAAGAAAATGAACAGCATGATCTCGAAAGGGGTGAAGTTCTTTATAATGTCAAACAGTTTACTTACTTCTTCTAATGACTGCAATGCAAATTCGGGATTCGCTGATGAATGGATGAATCCCAGTGCTGTTGACAAAAAAAACACTAATGTAACGATCAAAAAATGAATTCTGATACTTTTAAGATAACTCATATCAGACCTACATTTTTCAATTTTTTCATTCATGGTATTCATATTCCAAGTGTCATTCTGATCGTATTCCTAAATGCCGGCGACAGTCCCAATATAATTATAACCATCTTAACAAGTGTTCGCAATGTTTGTGACTCTTCGTCCTCATCAAATTGTGTATCAAGAATATACAACACCGGCACAAATATCATGAGTTTTAAAGGGTACATGACAAATGCCGTTCCTGTCAGGTCAATAAGATACGATGGTATAACATGTTTTTCATAATATCCGAGCATTTCAATGCCCACGATCGTAGAAGATGCATCCAACAGGTGTGCGAACACAATTGAAAGGTTCAACTTGCTGGAAAAAAGTTCATATCCGCCGTATTTCGATATTTTATAGATCAAAAATGTAAGCAAGACCGCAGCAACAATAATGAGTATAGGTACAATTGGACGGACGACGTCTTCGATAGATAGCAAAACAACAACATTTACAGCAGTCCACAAAGTTCCTAAAACTGCAAATGCTGTACGATAATCTTCAACTTTTCCTGCCTTTTGTATAAATTTTGAAACAACGAGACAGAGCACTGTAACGGCAAATACCGCAAAATAGATGTTAGGTGTAATGAACAGGTACTGCACTGGTGGTTTGAAAAATCCTGCATCCTCTATAACACGAAGGGATGAACCTGCAAGAATAAAAGGCGTAACAGACAATATGAATTTCTCATCAATTGTAACTTTCATACGGTTGAGTAGTTTCATCACACCGAAAATACACACTCCAAGTACAAGTGCCCACGTTATTGTATTAAAAATATTATACCCTTCATCATAGAGAATTGGGTCTATATAGTAGGTGTCGATAAATTGCGAAATTTTATCTATAACTGGATACATTATTACCTCTGCTAAATACATATAAATGTTTATCAGATACACATAAATTGTGTTAAATGATATTTAGATAGTGCTTAACTACATAATTATATTATAAAAATTCGTATGCAGGGATTATTTTGACACCAAATGGATACAGAGAACCAAAATGGATGCAACTTCCACGATTCATAGTTACAGGACATGGGACTATAAATGAGGTTACAAATGTCTGCAAGAAATTAAATTTTAGTGACAACGGATTGATCATAACAGGAAGTTATACCAAAAAGATCGCTGGCAATATTGTTTGTGATGCAATGGATGACGAAGGCTACAATGTTGATATTGAGATCACAAGTGGTTCGTCAATGGATGAAGTAAAGCGTATCAAAAACCTTGCATTTGAAAAAGGTACAAGATATATGCTGGGTGTAGGGAGTGGTGCTACGATCGATGTTGCAAAGCTTGCATCGACTGAACTTGGTCTGCCATTTATAAGTATACCTACAGCAGCATCACACGATGGTATTGTTTCCTCAAGAGCATCCATTATGCATGATGGTAAATCAACTTCAATAAAGGCAAACGCCCCAATGGCAGTTGTTGCTGACACCGAGATAATTGCAGATGCGCCATATCGTCTTCTTGCTGCAGGATGCGGAGATATAATATCGAACTATACGGCAGTTCTTGATTGGGAACTGGCACATCGTCTCAAAAATGAACCATTTAGTGAATATGCGGCTGCACTTTCAAGGATGACTGCAAAGATCCTGGTTGAATCGGCGGAGTTGATAAAGCCCGATCTTGAAAGTTCTGCAAGAATGGTTGTCAAGGCACTTGTTTCAAGCGGTGTGGCAATGAGTATTGCGGGTTCGACAAGACCGGCTTCAGGGTCCGAGCACATGTTTAGTCATGCACTTAATCAGCTTGCACCGACACCTGCTCTTCATGGCGAGCAATGTGGGGTTGGGGCAATTATGATGATGTATTTGCATGGTGGCGATTGGGAGCGAATAAGGAATGCACTAAAGACGATACACGCGCCAACAAATGTTGATGAACTTGACATTGAAGATAAGTATATATTAGAGGCGCTTGTTCTTGCACACAAGATTCGCCCTGAGCGATATACGATAATCGGTGCGGGTTTGAGCCCCGATGCTGCAGAGAATATAGCAAGGATCACTAAAGTAATTGCATAGAGATGATATTTACTGTATTTATTAGATAATCGAATATTCATTAATACTTTAATAATTACATATTCAAGGTGATAAGATGGTTGACGATAATACTACAATTACACTGATTGGATCAAGGCTCGCAAAAGAAGGAATGAGTTTTACATTTATTGGCGAGACTCCTGGATGCGATAAATGTAATCTTAAGAGCACATGTATGAACCTCGAAAAAGGTCGTGTATATGAGATATCAAATGTACGCAATACGACTGTGCATGATTGTGCGATCCATGATGGTGGTGTGATAGCAGTTGATGTTGTTGTAGCACCGGTGACTGGTTCCATGGAATCGAGGAAAGCGGTTGAGGGTGCAAATGTACGTTATGAACCTCAAATTTGTGATGAGACCGAATGTGACATGCATGATCTATGTCATCCCAAAGGTGTTAAAAAAGGGGATAAGTGTACGATTCTTAAAGTGATCGGTAATATGGGTAATGAATGTGTTTTGGGATATACCCTCAAGAAAGTTAAATTTGCAATCCAGAGTTGAGCTGATTTTTTGATGATTTTGGTAATTGTAACGAATATCTTTTAGTACTAAAAGTTACTAAAAATCATATACAATTTATATATAAAAAATAATGGGGTAAACAAATGGCTGGTAAGGTCGAAGAACAGATCAATCATGAATTTTACACACAGGAACGCTGGAGTAATTGGATAAAGCAGATTCAAGAAAGTGGCTTTGTATTGGATGAATCCGATGAACCCTCTGATAAGGAGGGCGAAGTGTTCGTTAACATGGAAGATGATATTATCCTTGCATGTTTGAAGATAATTGCAAAATATGACCGTGAGATCTTGTCAGGCGAGGATGCACGTAAAGCAATAGCAGATCTTCGAGACATTGTACTTGCTGAAATAGAACCTATATCTGAAGATATCGACCTCATGATAGATTCGCTCCAGACATCACTTATGGGTGGTATTGCAGCATGTGAATGCTACATCGATGGGGATTTTGATCCGAAACCAAAGATGAAGGATATTATCAAATCTGCACTTGAGGCAGAAGCTGCAGAGGATATCCAAATTGCGATGGGATATGTTGCTCAGATCGGTGCTGCTGTAATTAGTGGCAAAAAAATACCAAAAAAAGCATTGGAAGATATCCCCTACGGGTTTGTTGCAGAATGGCTTGATGGTATTGAATCTATCGCAGCTGCTATGGTTGGGTCAACTGATTACAAAAAAGATGATAATTGATGTAAGGGAGATCGAATAATATTCGATACCTCTGCTCTTTTTTTTTATGATTCTTATTTTACAGATCATTGGTTTTACGCCCCATAGTGCAACTTTTGATTGTTATACTGAGAAAATACTCGCTACGCTCGAATTTACTCAAACTACATGTTTATAAAACATATACTACAAGATATATTTAAATAATCTAAAATCACTGTAACATCTATACACATTACTATATAAAAATTATCGGAGAGTTTTAATGACGGTTCCAAAAGAATATATTCCTCATGAGATCGAACCAAAGTGGCAGAGTGCGTGGGATATGTCCATGTATCACTTCAACTGGGATGGGGACAATCGCTCCCAGTACATAATCGACACCCCGCCACCATATCCAACAGGCAATTTCCATATCGGAAATTCACTTAATTGGTGCTACATCGATTTTGTTGCACGATACAAACGTATGCGTGGTTTTAACGTAATGTTCCCACAGGGCTGGGATTGTCACGGTCTTCCTACCGAAGTTAAGGTAGAGGAAACCCATGGCATCACCAAGAACCAGGTTCCAAGAATGGAATTTAGGAAATTGTGTGAGGAAATGACAGGTACCAATATAGAAAAGATGCGAAAGACCATGATGAATCTCGGTTTTTCAATAGACTGGAGCAATGAGTTCATCACAATGGATCCTGCATATTACGTGAAGACCCAGAAATCGTTTGTAAAGATGTTCGACATGGAGCGCGTGTATCAGGATGAACATCCTGTCAACTGGTGTCCAAGATGTGAAACCGCTATCGCTTTTGCAGAAGTTGAATATGATACAAGGGAATCCCATTTGAATTTTCTTCATTTTGATAAACTTGAGATCGCAACAACAAGGCCGGAATTGCTTGCAGCATGTGTGGCGGTTGCGATAAATCCTGATGATGAGCGTTACAAAGATTCCATAGGTGAAAATATCAAGGTTCCCTTGTTCGGGCATGATGTTCCCGTTATTGGGGACAAAGAGGTAGATCCGACATTTGGTACCGGAGTTGTCATGATCTGTACATTTGGTGACAAGCAGGATGTACGTTGGTGGATGGAACATAAACTTCCACTTAGAAAGGCAATCGATAAAAGTGGGAATATGACCGACATTGCCGGAAAATATGAAGGCATGACAATTGCACAGTGCAAGAAAGCGATCACTGATGACCTTAAGAGCGAAGGATATCTCTACGACCAAAAACCACTCGAACAAAATGTGGGTATGTGCTGGAGATGTAAGACCGCGATTGAGATCCTGTCCGAGCGCCAGTGGTTTGCAAAGATCGATCAGGATGAGATATTGAATACGGCTGATGAGATCGAATGGCTGCCGGAATATATGAAGATCAGGCTCCAGAACTGGACCGAGACAATGGAGTGGGACTGGTGCATTTCACGCCAGAGGATATTCGCAACCCCTATACCTGTCTGGTACTGTAAGGATTGCAGTAAGGTCATGGTTGCAAAAGAGGAATGGCTTCCACTTGACCCGACACAGATCGGTCCAAAAGAAGCATGTGAGTGTGGCTCTACCGAATTTGAGCCGGAAGATGATGTGCTGGATACATGGATGGATTCATCCATCACGGCACTGCATGTATCCGGTTGGTTATCCGATCATGAACTAAGACTTCCGACACAACTTCGTCCGCAGGGGCATGACATTATACGCACATGGTCATTCTACACGATACTTCGTTCAATGGCACTCACAGGTAAACGACCTTGGGATTCTATACTTATCAATGGTATGGTGCTCGGTGAAGATGGGCAAAAGATGAGCAAGTCACTTGGTAATATCATCTCACCTGAAAAAGTCATTGAAGAGCACAGTGCAGATGCATTCAGGCAATGGGCTGCTGTTGGTGGCTCCACCGGGTCTGACATTATGTTCAGATGGAAGGATGTTGTATCAGCATCACGTTTCATCCAGAAGATATGGAGTATTTACAGGTTCTCGATGTCACATCTTGAGAATTATGATTCTAATGATAAAGATGTGTCCGGAATATCAGTCAATGACCTGCCGGTTATTGATAAGTGGCTTCTCAGCAAGTTGACAAAACTTGTAAAGTCTGTAACATCCAGCATGGATGAATACCAGTTTGACGAATCATTTAAAACAATTCGTGGATTTACCTGGGAAACGGTTGCAGATAATTATCTCGAACTTGTTAAATCAAGATTGTATGGCGATGATGCAGATGCCCGCAGGGCAGCTCAGTATACGCTTCACATAATAGTTGATACAATCACACGTATTCTTGCACCATTTACACCTTTCCTTGCAGAAGAGATGTATTCACGTGTAGGTTCTGGAAGTGTTCATGTGCAGGCATGGCCGGATGTCAATGAATCGTTCATTGATGAAGATGCAGAACGCGAAGGCGAGTTGATCAAGGATATTGTAGCCAGTGTTCGCAGATACAAATCCGAATGTGGAATGGCATTGAATGCTCCATTGAAGAAGATCGAGATATATGGTGAACTTGGTGATGTGACTGATATTGAAGGTGCAACCAATTCTCCAGTCAAGGTCATTGCAGGTGAGCCTGATTTTGAACATGTGCCTGTTGGTGTAAAACCCAATATGGGCATAATAGGTCCAAAATACAGAAAACAGGCAGGTGCGATAATCAAGATGTTAACTGAGGAGAATCCGCAGAAGATCGCTGATCAGGTTGCAAGCGGCAGTATTATTGTTACAGTTGATGGCGAGGATATTACGCTTGACCCCGAGGCTGTGCAGATCGAAAAAGAAGTGGTTTCAGCCGGACGTGCAGTTGATGTTTTGGATGTTAGCGACATGATTGTTGTAATTGTAAGGTAATCTTACAAAATATATTGTAGGGTAACCGGTTGGTTACCTACTTTTTTTGGTATATATTCTTATCAATGGTATTGAAAAATAGATTCAATGATGGATATAGCCTTGGGACAATATTATTTTTTGAATCGATATGCTATGGCATTTTTTGGCATTTTTATCGTAAAAACTAACCGCTATGCTGCAGCAATTTTGTCCCAAGGCCGATGGATATGTAACATTTAAATACATCCAGGCCATTTTCCAGAAATGTTAATATTATAAAAACAGATGGTGGATGCATAGTGAAGGTTAAGAAGGTTTTATTACTGCTTAAAAACATGGTGTATGAAAGTACAAGTCCGCAGGAGACACTTCGTTTTGCAAAATATTATCGTAAAAAAGGGCTTGAGGTAATAGTTGTCCTTTGGGGGCCTATGGGTGTAGTTCTTGGGAAAAAGAATAAACATGGTTCACCAGAATATGATAACAAAATGCAGAAATGTATTGACCTTGGTGTACAATTTAAGTGTTGTGAACTTGCTGCATCTATGATAGGTCTCAAGGAAGAAGAACTCATGCCGGGTGTGGAAATGATACATTCACATGAAGTAGCAGAGATGTTTTTACAGTTCCGTGAGGAAGGGCAGTTAATTATTAATCTTTAAACTGTTATACTATTATTCTATCTGAATAATGTGCTACATTGGTATGTGGGTATATGGCAACATGGTATATTATTTCACTTCATTTATAAATGGTAATCATTCATGGCATCAACTACTGAATTAAATACAGACGAGAAGGCTTTGCTCGATAAAGTGCTCACAGGGGAGGTCGCATTTCGAAAGATCGACCAGCTCACAAATACAAAAACTGCCGTAACCATTCGAAGATGTGCGGTCGAGGAGCGTGCAGGTGTCCATCTTGAGCATGTCCACAACTATTCTATCGATGCTGATGTTGTAACAAAACGCAACATTGAGAATATGATAGGTGCAATCCAGATCCCGCTTGGGGTTGCCGGACCTGTGAAAGTGAATGGGGAATTTGCAGATAATGAATATTACCTTCCGCTTGCTACTACTGAGGGCGCGCTTGTTGCCAGTGTGAACCGCGGATGTTCCGTTATCACAAAGGCAGGAGGTGCGAATGTGCGTATCTTTCAGGATGAGATGACGCGCGCACCTGTATTCAAATTGGAAAGTGTTGCTCGTGCACGGGAGTTTGTTGACTGGGTAAGGAAACCGGAAATATTCAAGCAGATGCAGGAAAAAGCCGGGGATACCACACGTTTCGGAGAACTTCTCAGGGTTGAGCCGTATGTTGCAGGGAATACCGTGTATCTTCGTTTTTCTTATGATACAAAGGATGCCATGGGTATGAATATGGTAACTATTGCCACAGAAGCGATAGTTAACCTGATAGTAGATGAATTTGGGGCAGATCCGATATCACTATCCGGTAATATGTGCACCGACAAGAAGCCGGCTGCTATAAACACCATACAAGGACGAGGCAAGACGGTTGTAGCAGAGGTTACAATTCCAAAAGATATAGTCGCAGCGCGGCTTAGATCCACTCCTGAGGCAATGGTGGATGTTAATTACAGGAAGAATCTTTTGGGTTCTGCCCGCGCCGGCGCACTTGGTTTCAATGCCCATGCCGCAAATATCATTGCTGCAATGTTCCTTGCATGCGGTCAGGACGCAGCACACGTTGTTGAAGGAAGTAGTGCTATTACAATCATGGAACTTACAAAATACGGCGACCTCTATTGTGCGGTCACAATTCCTGCACTACCTGTCGGAACTGTTGGCGGCGGCACAGGAATTGGGACTCAGAAGGATTGTCTTAATTTGCTCGGAGTCGCAGGTGCAGGAGATCCACCAGGCACGAATTCAAAGAAACTTGCAGAAATAGTGGCTGTTGGAGTACTGGCAGGCGAACTGTCGTTAATTGGTGCGCAGGCTGCAGGGCATCTCGCGCGCGCACATGCCGAGTTGGGTCGATAAGTTTTGGTTTTGAATGGGGGTGCGGTTTAGTTTTTACAAGGTTTGTTTAGTTGAAACTAAGATAAATTTATTAATTGCTGCAGGCGGCGTATTCCTTGACGACGGATTCATAAAAAGTATGTGTTACCATTATATTGGTAGTAAATCACTGCATTGAGTGCCAATATAAAAGTGGTAAATTCGCTATCGTTAAAGCATTTTACCGTTAATAAAATACGTTTTGCTGACTATTCAGTTTATTCATGGTACATATGGAACGTGCCGCTTGCGGCGGTCGTTTTTGATTCACATAGATTAAATTGTTGTGTTCGGTATATCGTTAAACGTATACCTTATTTTTTAGCCTTCTTCAAATACTCGCTGGATTCATCCATTTTCTCAGCAGCTACCAAAATAGTCTTTGCAGCATCACTAAAACCGGCAGACTCTATCTTCACAGCCCAATCCCTGAAACTTTTGCTGTGACTTTCGTTGTGCTCGATCCAGTGTTCAACAAGATGTACAAGTTTTGCTTCATCTATCTTTTCAGCCATCAAAACTCTCCTTGAATGTCAATCAATCAATTAATCAGTCAGTTTTCGCCGATCAAACGCTTCGTGGATCGCTGATCTCGCCGGTCAGCGCCGATGCTGCTGCAGTTGCAGGAGACGCGAGATAAATAAATCCGCCTGTGCCCATCCTTCCTTTGAAGTTACGATTGGCTGTTGAAATACAAACCTCATCTTTGCCAATGACTCCCATGTGTGCGCCAAGGCAAGGTCCGCATCCTGGTGTGATAAGAGCGACTCCGGCTTGCAATAGTGTTTCAGCAGTTCCGTTGCGCATTGCTTCGATCAGGACACTGCGTGATGCAGGTGCAATGACCGTCCTGACAGCAACTTTCTCTCCTTTGAGTATTTCTGCTGCAGCCTCAAGGTCTTCAAGTCTTCCATTCGTGCATGTTCCTATGAACACCTGATCGACCTTCGTACCTTCAACTTCAGACACACCACACACGTTATCCACTTCATGCGGGCGTGCTATCTGCGGTTCAAGGTCGGTCACGTCTATGTTGTATTCCTTGATGTATGCTGCATCTTCATCAGCGAACACAGGCTCGTAATCTTCAACAGCCAAATCTTTGATAAAATCAAATGTAGTCTTGTCAGGCGGTACAATTCCTGCCTTTGCTCCCATCTCGATAGCCATGTTAGAAAGTGTCATACGTCCTGACATTGAAAGTGATTCAATGGTATCGCCGTAAAACTCCACAGCCCGATATGTTGCACCGGGTGCACCAACGGTTCCGATCACATTAAGTGTCAGGTCCTTTGCAGATATTCGGTTGCCCAACTTACCATTGACTGTGATCTTCATACTCTCAGGAACCTTGAACCAGAGTTTGCCTGTGGCAAATATCTCTGACATATCGGTTGCACCAACTCCAGTACCAAAGGCACCGAATGCTCCATAGGTACATGAATGGGAATCTGCACCCACAACAAGTTTACCGGGGAGGGCAAATCCGTTCTCAGGTAACACCTGATGGCATATTCCTTCGCCGATCTCGTAAAAGTTAGAGATTCTCTGCTCGCTTATCCATGAGCGGATATCGTGCTGCAAAGCCGCAGCAGTTTCATTGTTTGCAGGTGAGATGTGATCGAATGGGATTATGATCCGTTCTGGATCCCATACCTTTTCGACTCCCATCTCTCGAAATGATCTGACTGCAAGAACACTTGTGCCATCATGTGCCATCGCATAATCTATATTCGCAGTCACAAAATCGTTAGCTTTTGCCTCTTTGCCTGATGCACGGCTAAATATTTTTTCACTAATTGTACTCAAAGATATAACTCCTGTGTAATCGTAGTTTAGGATAAGCAGGTATGGTTAATAGATATTTGCATCCAGGTGTTGTGTTTAGCCAAAAAAGATCATAAACATAATTATCATGAATATAATGGTCACAGCGAAATTCCATGAAAACCCGCCTTTTGGATATATGGCATAGTCAAACCGATATCCCAATCCTATTTAAAAACTTATCAAGCGGCACCGAATGTATCTGAAACCCGCACACTTTCCCAGGATCGGCACCAAGCGCGAGTGCAACAAATTGTGCAATGTTCATGTGCACGAAATCGTACTTTGTCTCAAACTCCTTTTCAATAACAGGCTGATACCGGTCATATTGTATCTGACAGTTTGGGCACATGTGGATCACAAGTTCAACGCCTGCATTCTTTAAACTCTCAAGTTTTGCATGGGTAACCTCCAATGAGGTTTTGCGGTTAATATGCCGCTGTGAAAATCCTGCACCGCATGTGAGTGTTTTATCCTCGTACCATTCAACCACATCAGCACCACATGACTTTGCGATAGTATCGATTAGCAGCGGATGATTTGGATTTCCTATCATATCATCATACTGGACTTTGTAATAGTGGCAGGCATGATGGGTGGCAACGTGCACATCCGAAAAGTCAATGGTGTTCAGTTTGCCGATATTTTGGGTTTTAGAGAGTAGTATCTCAACCACATGGTAGAAATTGTCAACTTCATCCAGACTGTTCTGTTTGTATGTCAGATCATCCAGTTCAGCATTTTCAAAAACGGTGTTGACGTTTGAGCGTACTTCTTCATTGCTATTGAGCAGTGCACAGGTTTCCTTGTTAATCGCATAGCAGGTTGAGCACATGGTCGTGATATTTGTATATCCATTCTTCCTTGCCACCGCAAAATTCCGGGCTGCAACTGCTGTTGTTGACATCTGGTCGAACAAGTCGAAATAATATCCAAGACCCGTGCAGCATGATTGTTCATCACTTACAAGATAATCGACACCCAATTTGTCAAAAGCATACGTTGTAGAACTTTCAATACCCGGATACTCGACACTGACAAGACATGATTTAAACAGCAGGATACCGCGGTCAGGAATATTCTCAATTTGTTTCATTTGTGATCCCTCCTTTTTCATCAGATGTGTTCAATTCAGCTTCTGCCATCTGCTTCATTTTCTCCTGCCGATCGAAGAATCCGATACCCGCAAGTATTGCGCGTATCTCTCCACGTCCGGTGTCTTTCACACCAACAGTCCCAAGTCCAAGTTCACTGCGCACAGAATCAAGATTATTTTTAAATTCGTGCCAGCGCATGTCAAAATCATCTTCCATCTGTCCGACATAAAGATCAGGTATCTTGCTGACCCCAAGTTCTGCAAACGCATCCCCGTACTCGAACAGGACTTCAAGTTTATCGAGTCCTATGCCTTTATTGATCGCCATCTGCCTCACCACCTGTACAACCTGTGTCGGACTGTTGTTGCGTGGGCATCGAAGGTGGCATGTATAACAGTAAAAGCAATTCCAGATACTCTCATCCTCGATGACGCTAATATCGTTTTCCATCACACGTTTTATAATCTTGCGTGGATTGTAATCCGTGAACCTTGCCGCAGGACAGGACGCAGTACACGCCCCGCATTGCATACAGCGATCAATTCCAATAGTATCGGATGTCCTGAGGCTTTTTTTTACGGTCTCTGCAAGTGTATCACATATTGGCGTGTCGTATTCACTGAGTGTATCTATCATCTCGTCTGCCATCATGTCGGTCATTTTTCATCCTCCATTTCCGTCAGATATGTAAATATTTCAGCCAATCCCCTGTAATGCGGTATGTAAGCCTTCTTGAAATGCAGCTTTGCGCCTGTTTCGCCAAGTTCATTCTTAAGATCCTTGAAATTCTCAAATGCGAGCGGGTAGATGAATGCACCGATCGAGTTGTCTGTGGGTTCTTCGACCATCAGCACTGCACGACTTCCATGTTCGAACGCGTACTCGATCATGGCTTGTGTAACTATTGTGGTTGTGGGCACCCGTACGATCTTAACATTCGCAGGATATTGTGCAACACTGTTTCCGATATTGTCAGCTGTTGCATACGGGATACCACGGCTCAGGAATGCCAGCACATCTCCTTTTTCAATAACGCCATCGATCTCAGCTATGATCTGTTCCTCTTTGTAGCCTGTGATACTGATCGCACTTTTACTGCATAGTTTTGCGCAATATCCACAGCCATTGCATACTAGTGGGTTTATGCTTACTTTGCCTGATACGTCTTTTGAGATCCCACCAAACGGGCATTTGAAGCACTCGTCGCAATTGTTGCATAAAGAGTGATCGATCTGTGCGATCTGTGGATCAAGTCTGATCTCTTTATCCAAGATGAACGCGCTTGTACGTGCCGCCGCAAGTCCTGACTGTGTGATTGTATCTGTAACATCCTTTGGAGATTGTGCAGTTCCGCAAACAAAAATACCATCTCTTGAAGTGTCGACCGATTTGAGTTTTGAATGCTTTTCCTTGACAAAACCATCTTCGCTGAGTGTCACATTTAGTATGTTGGCAATCTGTTTTGTGCCGGATGATGCCTCCATTGCTGATGAGAGTACAACCATATCAGCAGGCATTTCTTTTAGTTCCTGAGTGAGCGTGTCCTCGACCTTTACAACAAGGCTGTGATTCGCTTTTTGTATCACTTCAGCCGGACGCCCGCGTACAAAAGAGATTCCCATATCCTGTACTGCGCGATAATAGTTCTCATATAGTCCAAAGGCGCGGATGTCGATATAGCATATCGTTACATTGGTATCAGGATATTTCTTTGCGATAAGGCTTGCGTGTTTTAGTGCTGCCATACAGCAGTAGCGTGAACAATACCGATTTCCGCTCTTATCTTCGTCCCTTGAGCCTACACACTGTATCATGACAATGTTCTTTGGCACTGAATTGTCGGATGGCCGTGCGAGTTTTCCAAGTGTTGGACCATTGACCCCTAGTATCCGTGCCAGATCCATCTGGGTAACAATATTTTCAAAGATGCCGTATCCATACTGAGGTTTTTTTGAAGCGTCGTATTCATCGAATCCGGTTGCTACGATGATCGCACCAACATCGAGTTCAATGTTCTCTTCCCTTTGTTCAAAGTCGATAGCATCTACCTTGCAGACATTCCGACAAATGCCACATTCTCCGCCTGTGAGTTCGATACAATGGTCTGAATCGATTGAATACACCTGCGGCACGGATTGGGCAAAGCGCATGGAAATCGCTTTTTTGTCCTTTACACCGCAGTTAAAGTCATTTTCTACATACACCGGACACACTTCGCTACACCTGCCGCATGCCATACAGTTGTCTTTCACGTAGCGTGGTTTTTTGCGTATGTTGACCTTGAAATCGCCGGCACTGCCGCTTACATTTTCAACTTCGGCGTAGGTGAGGAGTGTAATATTTGGATGGGTGCCAATCTCATTCATGAGAGGACTTAATGAACACATGGCACATTCTTCAGCGAGTTTTTCAGGTGAGAATATCTTTCCGATCTTTGCGGCATTGCCTCCAATTGTCACATCTTTCTCAATGAGGTAAGTGTGAATTCCATTGTTTGCAAGGTTGAGTGCAGAATTGATACCTGCAATTCCGCCGCCTATGACCATTGCATTGGGATTGATCGAAACCTGTATCGGTGTTAGGGGGAGGGCTAACTGTACGCGTTTGATCTTTCCGATTAATAGTGAAATAGATTTATTCGTTGCTGCAAGGTTATCGGGGTGTACCCATGAACACTGCTCACGAAGATTTGCGATCTCAAGCATCGATGCATTCAGTCCAACGTCCTCAATGCATTTGAGAAATAATTTTTCATGTTTTACCGGCGTACAGGCACCGATAACGATTTTGTCAAGTGAATGTTTGTCGATACTTTTTCTTATCAAGTCTTGTCCTATGTTTGAACACAGATACTCACAATCGAAAACAGAGATGTTGTCCAATTCAATTTCCTGTTTCACCGATTGGATATCGACAACATCAGATATGTTCCCACCGCAGTGGCAGATAAATACACCAATCTGTCCGTTTGAAAGACTCATTGGTTTGTATTTAAATGTGTTTGATATTTAAAATTGACCCGTCAGCGCAAATGATTACCCCGATTGGGACACATTGCCGTACAATATGTCCATTTTAGGAAAGTGCATCTAATAAATTTGTAATACTGGTTTGAAATGAAAATGATATATTATGAGTGAAGTATGGTGACATTCGATTAAAAATCAGTAAATACTCTTTAGTCGCTGTATGTTTTCAAGAACAGTTTCGTTCTCTAAAAGAATCTCCTTTTCAATTGTGTTAATTATGGTCTCAAGTGAGACAACAAGTGTATACATTTTTATAGGACGTCCTTTTCCTACAGTTTTTTTCTCTTCCCACATTTTGACCCAGTTATAATTATTCAGCTGGCGCATAGCAATACTTACTTCAGGTTGCCTTAGCCCTGAAAACATCTCAATTTCACGGGATGTCACTTCATTTACGCTAGATAAGCAAGCAAGGGTCAGGGCAACAGGTCTGCTCAGATTTAGTTTTCTAAGTAGTTCAACCATCTCTAATTCCTTATCTCCCATCATCATAATTTTTTTACTTATCATATAATCACCAAATAACTTTCAAATAATATATTATATAAATTATCTTTTTACATATAAGATTTATGGAATAAATATTATATATAGATTGTATATATTGAAAATGATGAGTTAAATAAATATTTAACCACAATCTCACAAATTAAAATCCGCATAATATGAAAAAGATATTTGGTGGGCCCGCTGCGATTCGAACGCAGGACCTCCCGGTTATCAGCCGGGTGCTCCACCTGTCTAAGCTACGGGCCCATTAAGGATCTATGATGCACATTCATCACGCGCCTGTCCAAATACGCATACAGGTACTTTAATATTACGCTTAAGGGTTTGCAACACACAAAAAATAATGAAAATGATTCAAAAGACGATTAATTCCATGTTCTGTCAAATGGAGATAATTCAGGGACCTAAAGTCATGCATACGATCGATTTTATGAATGTCCATTTGACTGCATCACACTAATTTTCAAATAGGAACACGGTATTATTGTAATACATGACAGTTATAGAAAGAACATTTTCACAGATAAAGAACAAGATCGAGCACAATGAAGCTATTGTCCTGACAGCTGAAGAGATATGTAACCGTGTAAGAGCTGGTGAGCGCATCAATTTTAACGACGTTGATGTGGTGACCGCCGCAACGCGCGGCATAATGAGTGGGACATACGTCGTTCTTTCATTTTCTGTTGCAGAACCGGGTAAATTCATGCGCGCAAAATGCGTATGGTTGAATGATGTACCTGCACATGTTGGACCATGCCCGAACGAGCGTATCGGTGTGCTTGATCTGATAGTTTATGGTACAGCACACAGCAGGTCCGATCCAAAGTATGGTGGAGGTCATCTTTTTAAAGACCTTGTTGAGGATAAAGCGATCAAGGTGGAAGTTGAGACAATTGAAGGACAGATCATCAAAACCGTAACCACACTCAAGGAAATTCCACATGCTCGCCTTTTTGCAACAAGACATGCGTTTAAGAATTATCTCGCTTTTGTAAATCCGGATAAAGATGCCATTCCCTCGATATTTCATGCTGTTGATTTCAAAGGAACTCTGGGCGAAGCAACTTTCTGCGGATGCGGTGAATTAAACCCGATAAAGAACGACCCCGACCTTGAGACTATCGGGATTGGAACCCGGGTTCTAATAAATGGGGCTGAGGGTTTTGTGTCAGGTTCAGGTACGCGCAGCAGCCCTGAAAAACCAAACCTTGCCGGCTTTGCAGATATGCATGATATGACTCCCGAATACATGGGTGGCTTCCTGACATCTGCCGGACCTGAGATCATTGCGACATGGGCAGTGCCTATTCCAGTCCTGAACCAGAATATACTTGACAACATAACCAAACTTGACAGCGACCTCAAACTCACGATCGTTGATGTCAATGGCAGGCTCCCTATCTGCGATACCACCTATGGTGATGTATGGGATGGTGCTGATACCACAGTGACCTATCGATCAGATAAGTGTATTAAATGTGATGTGTGCGAGGTTGAGCGGACATGCCCGATGGGTGCTGTTACTGGTGATGACAAAGAGGTAGCCATTCATGATGCAAAGTTGTGCTTTAACTGCGGTCTTTGTACTACGAACTGCGCAGGCAGTGCATTCAGCGCAGATCTTGGTACCATGCATTACAATGACGGTAAGGTGCAAAAGGATATTCCGGTAGTGGTTCGCCAATCCGACCGCGCGCGTGCTGCGGATGCGGCAGAAGAGTTGAAGAGGAGGATCGTTTTGGGCGAGTTCGAGATCACAGAGCCGGTTGAGCGGATCGTTTTGTAAGTTAATTTAAAGCATTCATAAATCTCTCAGTAACCTCAACAGGAGTAAGCGAAATATTCGGAGAATCCGAATTCCCTGGTTTTAGTACCACATGTATGAACGTGAGCCTATCCGTGCCCAGTGCGGTTGACATTACATTCTCAACCTCTTCCTTTGTGTGCACCTTCACCGTATTTTCAATGCCGCATCCACGTGCGAACAGTTCAAGGTCAAGGAACTTCGCAGTCAATGTTTCCTGTGAACCTGTCGAACCATAGGCTCCGTTATCCAGAGCCACGATTGTAAGGTTTGAGGGATTCATTCTTGCAATTGCTATAAGAGCATTCGGATTCATCAGAAGACTGCCATCACCGTCAAGTACAACCACCCTGCGCTTCAACTTAAGTGCAAGTCCGAGCCCGATGGATGACACAAGTCCCATGGATCCGAACATGTAATAATTAAGATCACGGTCGCGCAGGGCATACAATTCCTTGCATGGAACTCCGATATTTGCAACCACTGCCTCATCATCAAGCAATGGGACAATAGCGGCTATAGCATTGTATCGTTTCATCTGTGGTTCACGGATCGTGCTCTTGAACGTAAGATCGATCGAACGTTCCTCCGGCGCAACAAATTTCTTTTCACTCCATGCTACACAGGTCGTACATTCCCAAACCTTTGGGGAAAAGAGGATCACATGCGGGCGCAGGTTATTATATGCATCTAAAATTGCATGATCTAAAAGGTATAGTTTGTCGTTTTCGTCAATAATGGTATATGTTAACCCTGCACCGTCAAGAATTCCAGGAAGATGCTGACCAAATGGTTTTTGCGCATCGATCCCTTCCTTATAGACACCGCGCCAGCTTGCAAGTATTGGGAGCGGGATATTGCATGTGATGTTCAGTGATTCCAGTGCATTGATCATGTTACCAAGACCTGTACTCTGGATGACCATAGCAGGTTTTCCGCCAGCCATATATGCACCCGCACAGATGCCAATACCATTCTCCTCTCTTGTAAGCGGTATCTCAAAAAAGTTATTGGAAATAAGAGGTAGCAGATTCTTGATACGGTCACATGGTAGCGTGGCAACCATATCGATCCCGTTCTGTTTAAGTATCCCGATGACAGAATCTTCAGGAGATATCATTCCAATCACCGTTCGCATTCGCCGTCATCAAAATCTAATATCCCTGCACCTGCTCCAAGATATTTATCTGGCTGGATCAGATCCTCAAGCGGTACATCAGGATTTTTTGCATTGGCGATCGGATGTATCTTTGTAAGGCTATAATCTTCCTTGAGTCGATCTGTGCCACCACCTGCGATGTTCAGAAGTATCACATCATCCTTTGAAACATTCCCTGCTTCAATTGATTTGATAAGCGATGCAACAGCAACAGCCGAAGGCGGCAGTATGTCAATCCCTTCAAGTGATTCGAACAATGCTTTTGCTTCCTTTGCCTCATCATTCGTGATGCCATACATTGAACCGTTTGTATCTGTCAATGCATCAAACAATCCTCCGTTGACCGAATAAGGCGGAACCCTGTTTGAGAGTACATTAGCATACATCTCATCAATATTTTTTTTCGGATCAGGCATATCGATCTCAGGAATGATCTCTCGCCGTCCTGCATTCCATGCATTGAGCATTGGTGTGAATGGAAGGTTCTGCGCAAGCTGGAGTTTTGGGAGATGGTTCCCGAATCGTCCATCAGAACGCAGGCGAATGGCAGCTTCCCACGCAGCAATACCACCTGTACCACTGCCTACTGCCTGGAAATAATGGTCAGGTATGCATTTAATGGTTGTTGCCCCGTCCAGCATGACAGTACCCATTCCATCACGTCTGGCAACGTTCTTTGCACCTCCTTCCGGCATGATGCCAGGGGATTGTGCAATTCTGTCGGCAAGGTGTATGGCATCGGTATAATCGTTGCCTTCTGCCATTCTTATGAGGTGGATGGAATCAGTTGGCTCTTCAGGCAGCCACATGCGCGGCAACCCACAGCGTGGCACCACAATATACACATCGATCCCTGTCATCGCGGACACGTGCGCAAACGCACGTGCGGTATTTCCGACCGATGCAACTACGAGTGCTTTGCCACCTGCCTCTGTCAATCGTTGCATTGTTGGATGGGCTTCAAGTTCCTTGAAACTACAGGTCTTGATAAATGCACCTCGCTCAGGCCAGTAACCGCTAAAACCTATGTAGAGATTGATAAGTCCCAGTTCACGTGCAAGTTCTTCGCTTTTGTAGGTAATGGGGGTGGCTTCTGTGTCCAGCTGCTTGTGAATAGGCAGCCAGTCATGGAACTTGCCCATACCTTTCGTGTTTTTGAGAGCAAGTTGCTTTGCACTATAATTCGCACGCAGGAATGAACTATCATTGTTACATTTTAATCTGTAGTCACCTTGATATTCACTTTTGCACTGCAAACATTCCAGAGTATAATTTCCCATAAAAAGTAATTGTCGAATTTAAGTTAAAAAGGTATTCCATATTATACGCAATATATCCGTTTTGTGACAAAATATGGAAATTTATGGACATTTTGCCATATTATTACATTTAAAATGTTTTGTGTGTGCCATAAATATTTTTGTAATTATCGATAGTTGGATATAATAAAAATATAGTTAAAAAATATAGTTAAGATAGATAGAACGCCTGTCAAATCTTTAAAGACCATAAATCCATCGATAACTATATTTGATATAGTGCCAACTATGTTCAAAAATAATGGGCCGGTAGATCAGGGGAAGATCGCTACCTTGGCAATTGGATAGACTACACAGGCTGTCCAACCTAATTGGTAGAGGCCTCGGGTTCAATTCCCGACCGGTCCACTTTATTTTTATAATATCCATTTAACAATTTGTGTTGTTTTGTATATACTTTGTATACATTTTGTGTTTGTATAACTTTGTATACATTTTGTGTTTGTATAACTTTGTATACATTTTGTGTTTGTATAACTTTTTTTAGTACAATACAATCCGCCGTAGGCGGCGCGTTCCCTCTATCTGAATTAATAAAACGTTCCGTTTGTTTACGTCAATTAAAGTACACAATTTTATAAATTATAGGGACCGTCAAACAATTCCTAATCAGATGAACTATTTGCAGACAAATATTGTAGAAATGTGTTGCCTGCGGTGGTTATAAATTTGTTTTAACTTGAATATACAAATTGAAATTTATGTCGGAAATTTGTATGAACTAACTGGAAGATTATAAATCCCCGGGCCCACAGATAGTTAATCATGCCCTATATCATATTCCATCCTGATTATCTAAAACACGATACCGGCACCCATCCAGAAAACGCGGCGCGGCTCATTGCCATTATGAACCTACTTGATGCACGTGGGGTTTTTGACAATAATCCAATTATCACACCACAACCTGCCGCAATCTCATTGATTGAAACCATCCACAACCCAGCCCACATAAAAAAAGTAGAAGCACACTGCCGTGCCGGGATTCCACTTGACCCCGATACTATTGTCTGCAAGGATTCATTCAATGTAGCACTTCTGGCAGCAGGCGGTGCAGTGCAGGCAGTTAATGAGGTCAAGGATGGTGGCTCGGCATTTGCACTCGTCCGCCCGCCTGGGCATCATGCAAACCCCGATCGAGCGATGGGATTTTGCCTGTTCAACAACATCGCGATCGCAGCGCGTTACGCACAATCACAAGGTGTGCCGCGTGTGCTTATTGTGGACTGGGATGCACATCATGGCAACGGCACACAAAATGCATTCTACTCCGATTCTTCGGTGTTGTATTTCTCCACTCACCATTACCCACACTACCCGGGAACCGGATGGCTTGATGAAGTTGGTGAAGGCGGTGGGGCAGGATACAACATCAATGTTCCTTTGCCTGGTGGAGCGAACGATGCTGATCATATTTATGTGTTCAACAAATTGCTTGTGCCTGTCGCACTCCAGTTTAAACCCGATATAATTTTGGTATCTGCCGGTCAGGATGGACATGTAAACGACCCTCTGAGCGGTATGGAATTGACATCGACAGGTTTTGGATATCTGGCATCAATTGTAAAAATGATCGCAGAATCAACATGCGGGCGAATGGCGCTTGTGCTGGAAGGTGGGTACAATTTGGAGGCATTGGCTGAATCAGTATTTGAGATCATCACGGCTTTTGATAAGGAAATGGATGTGCCGATTTTAGATAATAGTGAGGTGTTAGAGTTGGTAAAAGAGAGAGTTGAGGAAGTGATGGCTGTTCAGGGAAATTGGTGGAATTTCTGAGGTGATAAGATATTGGCAATTGGCATGAATGATTACAGATGTTTATACCAAACATTCATGCTTTCAAAATTACCAGAGATGTTTGTATTGTTTATCAGTGTGCCACTATAATTATATCCGGACTTTGAAAATGCAATGTTAATTCCATAGGAGCCAGCCCTGGCAATCGTATATGCAGTTTTCATATTTTTCTTTTTCATTTCATGCTCCATTTTTTGCAAAAGATATAATGAAAATGAATTCCCCCGATATTCCGGTAATGTCGCAAAGTCAGTCATTTCAACATTTTGTGATCCAATGTCCATTTCCGAAGATGCGAGTGCAACAATATTTGTGCCATTCCAGATACAAAAATAGATCAGGGTTTCATCCATCGTCTTCTCAATGTAGTGTGGATCATGTATTGGAAATGGATATGTCTCAAAGACTTTTTTATAGACATTCGCAATTTCATGGGCATCAGACCTTTCACATATCGTATATTTAAACCCATGCGGAAGTTCTACGGTCACACCATTGCCGGATTTTGATTCGGCGGTTTCCAGAACTTTTTTATTTAATCCTGTTTCATTGTCAAAACGTCTTGATTTGCAGTAATATTTGGCCATAAAATAAACGTCTTCCGAGTTCCTGAAAAACCTTGGGATGGTTGCTTCACAAATGTAGCCGTCATTGAGAAAATCGTCTTTGGCATATGCCGGAACTTTAGCAATCACCTTACAATATCCTTCATCTGTAACCATTGTATCCAATTTCCCTATGATCGAAGGGATATCGGATCTTGAAAGTTTCATAAGGTATATGCGGTCATTATAGTTCCCATGTTGTAGTACAGAACTGCCAATTGTTGTTACAATATCAATCATCGCGTCTGTCCAATCTTTCTGTATTTTTCGGAACAAGACTTCTGGTTTCATCAAAATTGGAAAGTAATTTCGCAATACCTACCGATTTAAACTCTTCTGCCTCATCAAGTTTCAACTGCAGATGGCATTCATCACAATTTCGGTCACAAAAGATCGGTTCATATGAATCAGGTTCCTTGTATGTGGTAATCACACCTTCATAATTTCTCAGGATAACTTTGTTAGTTGACCATGACAACAGATAATTCGGCATTACAGGAATTTTACCTCCGCCACCCGGCGCATCGATCACATAGGTCGGGACTGCAAAACCACTTGTATGCCCGATCAGGTTTTCCATGATCTCAATACCTTTGCCGACAGGAGTCCTGAAATGTGTCAATCCTTCTGAGAGGTCACATTGGTATAGATAATATGGTCTGACTCTATTTTGAACAAGTTTGTGTATAAGTCTTTTCATGATCCTGTGGCAGTCATTTATACCTGCTAGCAAGACAGTTTGATTGCCCAGCGGAATTCCGGCATCAGCAAGTTTACTCAAAGCTTTTTTTGAAGAAGTTGTAATTTCCCTTGGGTGGTTGAAATGCGTATTTATCCACAATGGATTATGCTTTTTCAACATTTCTACCAATTCATCTGTTATGCGGTATGGCAATACAACAGGCATTCTTGTGCCGATACGTACCACTTCTACGTGCGGGATATTTTCCAATTCGGTAAGGATCCAATCAAGATATTCATCAGACAGCATGAGCGGATCGCCGCCTGAGAGCAGGACATCACGCACCACATGATTGTTTTTGATATATTCGATTCCCGCGAGAACTTCATCTTTCTCAGGAAAGGAATCTACATCGCCCACTTTTCTTTTTCTGGTACAGTGCCTGCAGTACATTGAACAGGTATTGCTGATGTGGAACAACACCCTGTCAGGATAGCGGTGAGTGATTCCTGGTGCTGGACTATCTTTGTCTTCTGATAAAGGATCCTTCATATCACATTTACTGATTATCAATTCTGATGATGAAGGAAAAGATTGTTTGAAGATCGGATCATTCATGTAGTCGTTGGAATCGATTAGTGACAGATAATAAGGGGTTATGGAAAGCGGAAACTTTTCAAGAGTTTCTTCAAGCTCTTTTTTATCAGCAGATTTAAATTCAATTCCAAGTAGATTTTCGAACGTCGAGATGTCACGTATCGAGTGTTTTATCTGCCATTTCCAATTCTCCCAATTTGAAATTACTGCATCCGAACTGATTTTTTCTGCGATATTCTTTTGCTTTTTGGTATAGATTTTCATAGTATGTCTCGATTTTGATTATCATGGTGCGCATTTATGGGTGGTACTAATAGAACACACCGCCGCCAAAAATAATCAATATGTTTGAAAACAAAGGTTATTTTGAATAAACAATATTAAAAAAAACGAAATGGGTTTGAGGTTCTATCAAAATGAACTTTTAGCTAAGCATCTTTATGCATTAGTTATAGTTTATCTCACATCCTATTACAATTGTTGCATTCACATATTAGCGAATTATCAACGGTCATAAATATGAGAAAAATCGTATATATACATGTTGGGTCACATATTTTCTCAAAAACAATTTTCCAAACCCTTTTTAAATATTAACACATCTTTATTCTGATCAAATTTGAAACTCATCGAAAAGTTATTTGGAAAAAAAGATGTTGCACCGACTTCAATTTCATTGGAACTCTGCGAACTCCCTGAATGGATGGAAGCCAGGTCGGAAAAGACATTTAGCAGGCTGAATCATCATATTCGGCAGAAATATGAGGAGATTGGTGTTGCTCTTGGTGACCTTGGTGTAAGTAAGAAGCATCTCAATGATGCCAACACAGTTAATGATGCGTATAAGCAAATAGCCAAGGCAGGTCTTTCGAACAAAGACAATGTTGTAAAGAACATTGGCATAATAATTGACAGAACAATTATTCCACAGGATACTACCGCCAACGCCACAGCCGCCATATTTGCTGCAAATGAATTTTATACAAGTACAAAGTCCGGTTTAAAAACACTTATTGAAAATACCATGCGTAGTCAGCAATACGCAAAAGCGCTTTTTCCCGAAGAGTACAGGGGCGTCATGGATGATCTTAGCCATCTGGCTACTTTGCTTGATGAGCTTGTGGTTCCCATAAACGAGGTGCAGGATAAGCTGGATGCATATGACAGATTGAAAGAGATTGTTGAAACGATTAGTCAATATCAGCAGCAGATTATGGATAACGAGAACCTGATCCCTGAACTGGAGACGAAATATGATTTATTGGAAAATGAACTGCATAGTCTTGAGTCTAAATTGGAAGATGTTGTGAAAAGTGAGAAGTTTGAAAAGGCGCATGAGTTAGAAAAACAGGTCAAGGTACTTGAAAGCAATTTGTCGGATATAGATTCCAATGTAAAGTCAATGTTTGCACCTATGTCCAAAGCTCTTTCACGAATGGAGAAACAGGATGCAAGCGATAGGCATAAAATGTCACCAAATAGTAAGGAGATCCTATTGGCAATAATAGATGATCCTGCATCAATACTTGGAACTGATATCAACAGTTTCCTTGATGAGATAAGGGTGCGTATCGAAGATGGTACTCTTGGTCTCAAACAACAAAAAATGAATAACACTATTAACCAGCTCGATAAATTGAGAGATTCTGATATCCTGTCAGCAATGGCCGGAAAGAAAGGGTTATGTTTATCAGAGTTTGAAGAGACAAAGGGCAAGTTGAATCGGCTTACAGTTTATGAAGAAAAGATCAAGTATGAAAAAGAGATATCATATTGTCGTAGCAGGATCGATTTGATTAAAAATGATTTGGAAATTGAACGAACCAATCAGGCAGATTTAAGAGAAAAAATAGAACGAACAATGGCAAAATTAAATTCGGACTTGAAGTTTATTTTTGGAACCGATGTAGAAGTGATCAATCCGTCCGTATCTTGAAAATATTTACATATCACAACAGCAATATCATCATTATATTATCGAAGGAATAGTCATGTTCGCACAACTTTTGTTCTTATTTGTAGTAGTTCCTTTTGTAGAATTGTATATTCTGATCGAACTTGGCACTCGCATCGGTGCAATGGCAACGCTTGGTATTGTGATAATAACAGGCATAGCAGGCGCCGCTCTTGCAAAACATCAGGGACTTGAGGTGCTGCGCCGCATCCAGATTGAAATGTCATACATGCAGATGCCCGGAGATGCAATGTTTGACGGTGTACTGGTATTGGTCGGCGGCATCCTGCTAATGACGCCCGGAATATTGACAGACATCACAGGGTTCTTGCTCTTGATACCATTTAGCAGAGGTATTTTCAAACTATACATCAAGGATTGGGTTAGCAGGAAGATACGATCCGGGGAAATAGTGTATTGTTCCAATTCCAGAATTGATATGTGAGATTTGGTAATGCTCTAAATATTATCTTTTGGATATTTTTTGTTATTTTGTGTTTGTTCAGTTATCTTTAATGTCGAAACAATTTGCCGTAGGCGGCGCGTTTCTTTATAAACGGAAAAATAATATATAACTGACGCATTAATTAGGGGTATGCAACTTTACAAGAGATTTTTAGAAAAGTTAACATTTTGAGGGGAAGTGGTGTGGGAATGTGCTGCCTGCGGCGGTTGAGTTCGTTTTAGTTTCAGACAGGAACAATATTCATATTACATCAACCAACGCATCGATAGTAACCTTCTGAACATGCAGTTGTATATCTTCACCCGCGCTGCCAGTCAGTATGAAAGTCACGTTCGTACCATCCACGGTCGTGGAGTAATCCGTGCCATACACAAGATCAACACGTTTTGCGGTACTATTGAAGTATTGCGCCCATGCCGTTGGATAATTTGTTGACATTATTATACTGACATCGGAAACAAGAGCACTGCTTGAAAAGAGCAAAGAGGAGGTATTTGATTTAAGATATATCTCTTCTATAGTATTGCTGCTCTTTGTTCTTTTGTCCCCGATAAGTTCTACTGCACTCACTACCATACTGATGTTTGTTGCATCCAGCCTGTTAACTGTAATTGCAGGCGAGAGTTTCATGAGGGATCTTTCATTTTGTACAACAATAAGTGCACCGTTCTCATATTCGAACATCTGGTCAATGTAATAATTATTGTTGGAACTGTAACTGATCGAACCAAGTTGCAACAGGTCGGAACTACTATCATAGATTACCGCACCTGAAATATTATTTGCTACAACCATCATGCTGCAATTCTTTGAATTGATCGATAGCATACCGCTCGACTTACCGGCTGCAATAATAGGTATATCGCCGCCACCCATTTCGATTGGCACACTGATCATAGAATTGAAATCGGGACTTATTAGCAGACCTGCGGATAGTATATCTATATTTGATTTGAGAGATGTCATATCTCTCCATACATCACTCATGTGTGAATATTCTGCATCCGCCTTCCATGCAGGAACGTAACTGACTTGAATTGTTGTTGTCAGTGTCACAAGAAGTCCCAAGACCAAAACAGCACCAACTACGGTTGAGAGTGCGGAATCATTCCCATGAAACTTATTATTAGATTTGGTCCGTTTCATGCTGACCACTCCACATAAGCAGCAATGTAATCTATATTCGCATTTTTATTATTAGCAGTAGTGCAAGACAAATATCGAACTTTGAGATTGTTTATGTCATTTTGCGTATTGATATATGCTGATACATCGATTTCATCCAGTTTCCATGCAATTGTTTTATTTATTGCTCCATCATGCCACATGGATGTGCTTTGTTCCCACACTTCAATTTTAACATTATTGGGGATGATTTCTGCAATATGATTAATCCTTATCAATACCCTTGTTGGGTCAGAAGTAAGTATAGGGCTGAATACAAATTCCTGATACACATTCTCATCGTAAGCAGATTGTTTTGGTATATTGTATATGGTTACAAGACCGTCACCAGTTGTTTCGACTTGTGCAACCGTTGCATTTCCAATGGATGTATCTGATGCAGATGTAGGCGTAAATATTGTGTACGCAGGTCCCGCCACAGAAGCAGTTGTGAAATTGTGCTCAATACTCTGATTTGAATTTCCACTCGGATCAGTGCTGTTCACAACATAATAATATGTAGTATTTGCTGTGAGTCCTGTGAGTGAAATACTGTGTGATGTCACATCGCTAGCATTTGTTTGAGTCAATGTATATTAATCCATCAATAAAGTCCTTGAATTTTTCAGACGGAGTACGATTGCTTGCGTTTTTAAGTGCAGTTAATAGATCACAATTCAAGTATTCCATATCTCTCACGATGTAACTGAATTCCTCCGCAGCCGCACCATAGATATGGACATGCATACTAATGGACCTGAAGATCTCAAGCATGTTCATGCCACCACGGCTTAATGCATACAGAT
>JAMJFS010000022.1 GCA_023544565.1 Methanosarcinaceae archaeon | reverse complement strand
TTTTGTTGAGGGGCGATGCTTATCAAATTAGAAATGGAAGTTTTGAGGGGTAATTAGATATTCTCATTTTCTTGTGTGAACATTATGGCAATCTACTTATTTGTATAATACCAAAATGTGTACAATGACCAATATCAATTCACATCCTACACTTTGGATCAAAGAGCAAACAAGCAGATTACTTTCCGGCAAGACGATCGTGATCGGAGTGACAGGCAGTATTGCAGCCGTTCGTGTTGTTGAACTTGCAAGGGAATTGATACGCAATGGTGCTGATGTCTATGCTGTGACCACTCCTGCAGCAGAGCGGATCATACACCCGGATGCACTTGGTTATGCAACAGGGAATGACGTTATTACAAAACTTACAGGAAAGATCGAACATGTCGAATTCTGCGGACTAAAGGGACGCGCAGACCTGTTGCTGATAGTACCGGCTACAGCAAATACGATCGGAAAAATAGCACAGGGTATCGATGATACGCCTGTTACTACTTTCGCAACAACTGCGATTGGTTCAAATATCCCTGTGATAGTGGTCCCTGCTATGCACGAGGCAATGTATAACCATCCAGCTGTCACCGCGAATATCGAGAAACTAAAAGAATGGGGAATTAAGATCATAGATCCTCGTCTTGAAGAAGGGATCGCGAAACTAGCAACTAACGAAATGATCGTGCTGAGTGCCGAGCGTACACTTGGAAACCGGAATTTTGCAGGTAAGCGGATCATAGTTACGAGCGGTGCGAATGCTGAATCGATCGATCCGATCCGAATTATGACAAACCGCTCATCCGGAAAGACCGGTGTTGAGATCGCATTTGAAGCGTACAGGCGCGGTGCGGATGTGACCATTGTCCACAGGAACCGTCTTGGGATCCCGGGAATTAAAGAGATATTTGTTGAAAGTGCCAACGATATGACAGATGCAGTACTGGCTGAACTTGAAGACGGGTATGATGCCCTTATCAGCGCGGCAGCGATCTCTGATTATACAATCGATGCTGCATCGAGTAAGATCAAGTCTGGAGAGGAACTTGTCCTTAAGTTCAAAAATACACGGAAACTGATAAAGGAAGCCCGCGAAAAGCATCCCGAACTTACCATAACCGGATTCAAAGCCGAAACCGGTGTGACTCCTGATGAATTGATGAAACGTGCGTGGAATACTCTTAATGAATCGAAACTTGATATGATCGTTGCAAATGAGGTTGGCAAAGGTGGGATAGGTTCTGATGAGAATGAAGTTTATATAATTGGCAGGGAAGTGCTCAAACCCTCGCACGTAAGTGGCAAAAAACATTTTATCGCATCTGCACTGCTTGATGAGTTATCTGAGATATTCGAAGCAAAGGGTGAGCCATAGATGCCTTCATTGGCGGGCATAGAAATGGCGAGAGCGTTCGCACCCGCACATATTACAGGTTTTTTTGAGATACACCCCCATGATGACTCGCGCCGGATGGGTTCGACAGGATGCGGCATTGTGCTTGATCGCGGTGTCGAGACTACTATTGTGGTCAATGATTCGATAAACCAGACCACAGTAAAATTGAATGGCTCAATTGTGCAGGAAGGAGCGATACATACTGTTGTTGAAATGTTGACCGATGTGCCCTTAATGGTCGAGAGCACGGCAGATGTCCCGATAGGATGCGGATTCGGCGCATCCGGCGCTGGTGCATTAGGTGCAGCGCACGCATTGAACCGCGCGCTGTCACTTGACCTTACCGCAGAGCAGTTGACAGAGACCGCACACGTTGCGGAAGTGAAGAACGGAAGCGGACTGGGCGATGTGATCGCACAATCACATGGCGGAATCGTGATACGAACGCATCCGGGTGCACCGCCATTTGGTAAGATCGAACGCATTCCTGTGAATGATTACAAGGTCTTGTGCATTGTTTTGGGAGAAATATCTACAAAGTCCGTGCTTGAGGATACGCGCGTTGTCTGTCAGATAAATTCAGCAGGCAGGGATGCACTAAAAGCACTTCTTAAAGCACCCACAATTGAGAATTTCATGATACGATCCAGAGAATTCGCAATTGAGACAGGACTTGTGAGTGAACGTGCGCTTGATATTATTGAAACTGTGGAATCTGCTGGCGGCATGGCTTCACAGGCAATGCTCGGGGATACGGTATTTGCGATAGTGACCATGGAGAGTGAAAATGAGGTGCGAGAGGCAATGAAAAATATTGGTGGGGTTTTGGAGTATCATGTTAGTTCGTTTGGTCCGAAGTTGATATGACCAATTGGAACGATATTATCTGTTGAGAAACTCTACGATGCACTTCATTTTTCTCCTGTATTCAGCAAAGATAAAAAGAAAGGATTATACCTAAATTCCTTATTGAAATCTCTCATAAGCTGCAAACATACAGATATCAACATAGATTGGACAAGTGTAGTTTTACATGGCAACAACTGTCAAACTTTGGTTACAAATTGCAAATTATACATTAATTGTAGGTTAGTGCTTATATAACATGCTGCCTGTGGCGGTTGTCGTATTGGCCTTTAACATCACCAACAAGAAAGACTGGTCTGCCCACTCTCAGTCAGGTGAATCATTTGCACACCTTCATTTTCCAGTTCCATTGAAAGATAATGCCGATGGCAGTCCTTCGGGCTTTTTTCCGCACACATCAGAACGATCTCCCCCGGAAGTCCGGATACATTGTTTATCTTATCCAGCAGCCGCGAAAAATTCTCTTTGAACTCACCTGTCTGCATGTATTCAGGATACGTAGATTCCCGAAATCCCCCGACGCCCGTGCAGTGATAATATACGATCTCGTACATCGGGATCGTATTCTGCAATGCATCCTTGTTAAACTCTTCACGCCATGATTGCGGAAACCTGCGGATATCCACCAGATATTTGATATTGTTCTTTTGCAACATGCCTGTAAACTCATCCATTGGTCTGTTGCTGTATCCGATGGTGTAACATTTGGGAATTTGTTTCATTGGTATGGTTACTTAGTGGTTCCATTTATGATAAATTCGTTGATATGGTATCGATAAACGATAATCAAACGACACCTATTTTATACCATAAAATGCATTCAAAAGTAGTGCTAAAATCGTACTACAATCAAACTTAATACTCAATTTGCTAATATCAATTAACCAACCAAGAGAGGTTTTTCATGACAGAAGATGCAGTAATTGGAAGGATAATAAAAGCTCGCACCATAAGTGATGCGTGGTATCGCGGGCTTAACACGATCTGGAACCATGGCAGTATAATAACTGATGAGAGGGGGAGCCAGATACGTGAGTTCCTGAACTTGATGATCGTGATCGAAGACCCGTACTCCGACAATATTCCAAAAGACATCTCATGGAATGAAGAGCGTCTGGAAGAATATGCCAAACAGTTGGTGACAGGGGAGAACGTGCAGGATTTTGAATATACATACGGGCAGCGTCTTCGCAACTGGGATGACAAAATTGACCAGATCGCCTATGTCATCGAAAAACTTAAAAACAGCAAAACAACCCGCCGCGCAACTGCGGTTACATGGGTCCCAACAACTGATACTCTGGTAGATGAAGTTCCGTGCATGATAATTGATGACTTTAAAATACGTGAAGGAAAAGTACACCTGACAACACTATTCAGAAGCCACGATTTCGCGGGAGCTTATCCTGCAAACCTTTATGGGTTGTCAAAACTGCTCGAATATGTCGCAGATAAGGTCGGTGTGCCAGCCGGAAAAATAACAACTATTAGTGTTTCGGCACACATCTATGATCACGATTGGGATAATATTGAGGAGATCATAAAAGGGGTTCAGTAAAAAATGAAAGTCGCAGTAAACAAATCAAAAATGTTTGGTGAAGTGTATGCACCGCCATCTAAAAGTTACACACATCGGGCAATAACAGTAGCAGCCCTCTCACATGAATCCGTAATCCACAAACCATTGCTATCGGCAGATACCATGGCAACTATCAATGCATGCGAAATGTTTGGTGCATACATCGAAAGAACAGATGACGACGACCTGATCATACATGGTGTAGACGGAAAACCCGTTGTACCATATGATGTGATAGACGTTGCAAATTCAGGAACAACACTGCGTTTCATGACTGCGATATCTGCGCTTGCTGATGGAATAACCGTCCTCACGGGCGACAATTCCATAAGATCAAGACCAAACGGACCATTGCTTGAGGTACTCAACGATCTCGGTGTTGAAGCATATTCAACACGCAACAACGCTTGCGCACCTCTTGTTGTGCGTGGCGGTCTTAAGGGTGCGATCGTACAGATTGACGGATCAATTAGTTCACAATTCATATCTGCACTTTTGATTGCTTGTCCGCTAACGAATAACAGCACTACCCTCTCCATAAAAGGAGAACTCAAATCTAAACCCTATGTCGATGTCACACTTGATATAATCGAAAAAGCGGGTGGGGAAATTCATGTTGATGATACGAACAATCTCAAATTCATAATTCCGGCAAACCAGAAATATGATCTCAAAGAATACACCGTGCCGGGAGATTTCTCATCCGCATCATACCTGCTTGCCGCTGCCGCAATGACCGGCTCGGATGTCAAAGTCAAAAACCTGTTCAGATCAGAACAGGGAGATATTGCTATCATTGACATTCTAAAACGAATGGGTGCGAACATTAAATGGGATACCGAAAAAGGAATTGTCACACTAAGAGGCGGCGACCTTCACGGAACAACAGTTGATGCAGGCGCAACACCTGACCTTGTACCAACAGTCGCAGTCCTTGCAGCAGTTGCAGATGGCGTGACCGTAATCGAGAACGCTGAACATGTCCGGTACAAAGAAACCGACCGACTGCGTGCGATGGCACTGGAACTTACCAAAATGGAAATTGAAGTCAAGGAAGAACCTGACAAACTGACCATAACTGGCGGGAATCTCGTTGGAGCTAATGTAAAAGGATGGCATGACCATCGTATAGTGATGGCGCTCACAATTGCCGGAATGGTTGCAGGGAATACAACAATTGACACTGCCGAATCCGTTTCAATATCCTATCCGGATTTCTTTGACAAGATGCGCTCATTGGGCGCGAATGTTACTACGATTGAAGAATAGGGATATTCTTCACATTTTCTATTTTTATCTTTATTTTCATATTGATAAAGAGCCACGGCTAATAAAATATTCCTAAACACCGCTTGAATATATTCGCTGCATAGCCACAGCTACGCGTATCCGGTTTGACACATATAATCAAAAAAAAGAAAAAAAGTAGGCGAAACGCCTACTTTAAAGATTTATTTATTTATTTTGCTGGGATAACAAGTGTTCTCTCACCAGCAGGCACGAACTCTCTCATTGCGCCTCTGCCGAACTCTACTCTAGGCTTCTTGAAGTCGAATGGCATCAAGTCGTCTGCGAAACAGAGTTTGATCAGTGGGTTGACAGCGAATGCGTCTCCACGACCGGAGTGTGTTGCTGATGCGACACCGGAGTATCCACCCTGGTGACCTACGTTCATTGCGTAGATTGGGTAGTTTGCACCACGGAGTTCAAGAGGAGCACCCTCGTCGGACTGGTATGAGAATACGTTTGTTGCACCACACTGGTCCTGCAAATCGTAACCGAAGAAACCAAGACGTCCGTGTGCTTCCTTGTGCAGGTACATTGAAAGGTACCATGCGGAAAGACCAGCGTTTCCGTTTCCGGTTGCAATTGCTACTCCACAGCCTGCTGCTGCTGCAAGAACAGTTGCTCTCTGGGATCCACCGAAGTGGTCTTCGAGTGTTGTTGGGTATTTCTCGTAGTTCTCCAATCCATAGATTGTGGACTCGGTTGCAATGTCCTTAACAACATCGATTGTTGCTTTGACCTTGTTGTCTGTACCGGTCTTTGCTGCACCCTTGTACTTGTCGTTGATGTAATCAGCGTTGTAGTACAGGTTGTCATCAAGGATGTCGTTAGTGTATGCTGCGGTTGCGTACATTGTGAAACCGACACCACCAGACATGTATGATCCTAACCAGATCTGGTCATAGAGCATAGATGCTGCACCGACTACTTCAAGAGCAACCTTACATGGGTCTTCCTTGTTTACACGGCTTGCCTGAACGATATCAGACATGTGACCGAAGGATAATCCACCAGGTTCGTTAGGTCCACGTGCACGGCGTGCTGGAAGCATTTCGGACATTGAAACAAGTCCTGCGTGCTTTGCACTGAATGCGAGATCTGCTACTGCTGCTTCACCAGCACACATGTTGTATGCTGCGATGAAGGACATACCGACCTGCATTGCCATCCATCTGGATGTCTGTGCACCATCAGTTGTTCTGCTGACGATTGTTGGGATGTGTACAGCCTGCCATGAGGTTTTGCCTATGGATGCTTTGATCTGTGCTGCCTGCTCTTTGTCGAATTCCTTGTTGATGTTGATGACATACTGGCTGTCAATCTCATCTGCAAGTTCATCGTCACCAGTAAAGACTTTGACGTAACAGTCATCGACTAATGCTGGGTGTGTCTCAACCATGTGTTCCTGAACAATTGCTGCACCAGGCATTGCGTGGTTCAACACTTCAAGGTAGTGGTTGATTGTTTCTGGTGTGACTTCCTTACCAAGACGCTTTTCGAGTGTCTCGTGTGCGAGGTCAAGACCTACTAAACAGGATCTTCGGATATCATCCCACATCTGCTGCATTGCAGCGTTGTTGACGTAGTGAAGATCGTCACCTTCTACAACCATGTCCGTACCGGAAATAGTGTATGGTGTGAGTTGCCTCTGACCAAGAGGGATACCTGCGCAGTGCATCATTGGATTGTATGCTGCAAGTCCTCTCTTCTTTGCAATTGCTGCTCCTGCTGCAGCCATTTCTACCTTTCTTGGGCTCTGTGTGTATCCAAGTCTGAGGTATTTTGCGGTCTTGTCTGTTATGTTTCCGCCCTTGTTCTGGTTTGTACCGAACTCCTGGGTGTACTTAACTTCCATAGCCTTCTTAAACATTCTTTCTCTGTCTGCCATTTATATCACCTCAATTTTTTGGCTGGAATCCATATCTGGTTCTCAGTTCCCATACTCTGTGTACCCATTCAACGACTTCTTTGTCGTCTTTGAATGCCACATTGTCTACACGGTAGAAGGTGGTTCTCTTTGCAGCTTCTGCTTCGGACATTGGCTTACCAAGGTCTACCTTTCTGTCGATTGGTACACCTACTTGGTCCTTGTCCTGAATGATAGTTCCGTTCTCGAGTCGGCGTCTGTCGAGCATATCGAACATGACACCGTCTTCCTGAAGACGGCATGAGTGACCGTGGACAGTACATCCTCTAAGGCCAGCAAGACCTGGACAGGTCATTTCTGTCTCGAGTTGTTCCTTTGCTACTTCTTCCATATCTCTCTCACGAGCTTCAACGACCTGACGACCGGAAAGAGTTCCTGGGTCGACACCTCTGTAGTTGATTGCTGCATGGTAAGATCTGAAGTATGGGGTTGCTGGTGCATTGTACATTGAGTCAGCAAACTGAACGTATCTTACACGGTCACCTGCTTTTGCACCAGGGGTTGCTGTAACAGCTTCCCTTACTGTACATGCTGGCTCACCCATCTCTGCGAGTGGTGGGTGTGTGCTTGGGTAGTCACTACCTGCTGCACGGTGTCCGAGACATGCGGTAAGATCTTCATCTGAGACCTCTCGCAATTTTTCAAGGTCACCAGACATGTGCTTTCTTCTGTTAGCTGCAACGGATGTTGCGCCTGGGTAATATTGTGCTTTGTATGCCATTGTATTACTCTCCTTAGTTGTTTAGCGTAGGTTGCATTATGGTTCGTACATCTTTCACGAGTTCATTCAACTTGTCTCTTGGACATGTTTCGCCTCTTGTGATTCCAGTTACAATTTCCATAACTGTTCCCTTTGTTAGAATATCTGCATTTTTTGGTTTTACTAATCTTGTTTTAATGCCTGCTTCTGCAAAATCCTCGAAATCAACCGGGATCTGACAGACTACTATCGCAGGAATATCAACTTGTTCCAATATCGATCGTGCCTTTCTTACTACATGGTCACGTATGTTCCCAAGATGTATTACAGCCAGTTTGTGTCTTCTAATTTGTTCAATCTCTTCGGGACGTATCCCAAAAGAACCTGATTTTAATCCTGAATCAGGAATTCCTGAACCACTATTCAACACCATTACACTGACCTGTATATTCTCTCGGCGCATCCCGTATGTGATTTCACATATAGGTTTTGTGATATGTCTTCGACCCGGGCTCATTGCAAGTGCAATCACATCAGGACGACCGGTTTCTGACAGTGTACCTCGCTGAGCGAGTCCTCCGCCTCTACCTATGCCCATTCCATGTCTGCAATCAACTACCTGAGTTTCCCGATCAAACATTTTTAATCACTCTTTTGCGCACCAAGGATACATACTTGGTCTTCTACATTTGCTTTAGGATCCATCATGCCAAGCATTGAAGGATTTGCATTTGCACCATGTTTTGCATAATCAGACACTGTTGCTTTTGAATGGAAGAAATGTCCGGTTCTATATTCGAACGGGAATGGCAGTATCCTTTCGCATACTGTTCTGATCTCTTCTTTAACGTCAGCATCAGCGATTTCAAGTCTTATTCGACCAACACTGATTGAAAGTTCTATTGCTGTATCAGCAATTTGAACAATTTTTCTGGCAGTGTGGCGTACATCTTCGCCGGTTCCCGGTCCTGCTGATACCTTTCTTGGTAATCGGGGACCCTGGATCATTGCTCTGAAAACACCTTCAACTTTGTTCAACTCCGTAAGGAGTATCTCCGCAGTTTCAGCATTCAATAAGCGTGACGGGAAAATTTCGACCTGAATTCGGCCATCTTTATTTGGAATTATTTCTCTCATTGAGTAAAACCTTCAGATATTCTCGCTTAGAAACCGCCTGCAACTGCTGCGATTGGCTCTCTAAATTCTTTCATTGATCCGAACACGTCACCAACAAGGCCGGATGTCATCTCAGGTGTGAACATCTGAGTACCTGCATCCAGAGCAACTGCTGCTGAGATACATGGAATACCGAAACCTCTGGAGTGTCTTGTTACTACGTGGTTACCATTGAATACACCAGGTCCACCGCCACCATAAATTGAGTGACTGAAGAATGAGAAACCTACTGCAACACCCTGTACCTTACCATAGTCACATCCTGTTAAACCTGTCTCTTTTTCAATGATATCATTGAAGTAGAGAAGAGTTGAGGATACGTGCTGCGGACTTCGTCCTGCACCACAGTTGACTAATGTTGCTGCAAGTGTACCTGCTGCTGTGTATGCGTTCCACAGTGGAACATCGTTTGCTTTGTAGAACTTGTATCCGGATGGTGCTGTCTTGTCGACTGAAATTACACCGTCTTCGATTGCCTTTCCTACAATTGACTGTACTACAGTTCCGATTGTACCTGTCTTACCGTTTGACTTTACAGTGTCGAACACAAGGTTGTTTGCGTTAAGACCCTGGAATGCAAGACCGAGTGTCTGGTGTCTTTCGAACATGCCTACTGCATTACCCATCTCCATTAATCCTGCCTGCTCATAGATTGAGGACAGTGATGCTGAGTTCATTGCTGACTTTCTTGTGATAGCTGCAATGTGGTTAGCCATGATGTTTCTCATTGAGAAACCAAGACCTTCATTCTGCTGTGGGATGCTCAAGATCTGTGCAATGTTTCCGCCCATGAGGTCCATTGTCTGTGGGTAACTTCCCCAGACTGCTGCCTTTACGATTGGTGCGTCGAACATGTCGGTGTTGAACTGGTCAAGAAGCGCCTGTGTGATTGATGCTGCTCCTACTGTGGTTGCGGATATATAATCTGCACCTGCGTTAGTTCTTCCCTTTGGCACCTGAACGAGCAACTGTTTGCCGCCATTCAGTGACTTTACGACTGTGTTGTCGCCTGCGTCTACCTGCACCAGTTTCTTAACTGCTGCTTCGAGTGCACCTGCGTTTCCAACTACATCATAGTTGAGTTCACGTCCAAGAATCTGACGTCCCTTACCACCCATTCTACCGCTCGCGAGAGCAGACTGAATTCCTGCAAGGTTAATCGCTACAGATCTCTTGGTATCTGTGATTATCTTACCGACTGCTGCATTTCTGGTTGGCGCAATTGCCATCAGATCTACGCCACTCTTTAACAGTTTTCCACTGTCGCTGTAGATGTCTATTTTATCAGACACGTATATCTTCCTCCTATTTTAATTATCAAGAAATTTTTCATTTAGGAAAACGAAAATAATTGAACAAATATGCTGCTACTCATCTTATTATTACTACAACAGAAAGTGCAACAACCTGCAATTATTTAGAATAATTTTTCCTATCAGAATTCCTCGCAGTTTCATCAAATATGCAATGATACTTAAACCTTTTGTGTATAACATGATAATACATTATAATTATACAAATATATTTATCAACATTCAGGCTTAAAATTATATGAAAATTAATAAGATTAAACAGTCCATGTAATCTACATAATTAATAATAAACTATAAATAGAATAACTATGTATCGAATATTAGTATTTGTAAATATAGACTTATTATAGAATCAATTTTGTTTTCATTTTTAATTTTTTACATATAGGTTAGTTAGCGCAATTGCTGTCCACCACAAAAGTTTAAGTAATACATACATCAAGTACACACGATCAATATGGAAGTAGTTGCCGACATAGGAGGAAGCCCCGGAGTTGACTGCCGTGGGTTTTGTAAATACTGTTATTTCAAAAAAGTAAAAGACGTACCTGCATTTGGATGTAAATACTGCCTTCCGTTTACAAAAGGTTGTGACTACTGCACACGCGGTGTAAGGGAATCTTATCCTGGTTTTAAGCCGGTACGAGTTGTAATGCAGGAAATCGGCCAGGCCATACATTTCAGTTCAAAAGAAGTAGATAAATTCACAATAAGCGGCGGTGGGGATGTAAGTTGCTATTCAGAACTTAATGAACTGGTGTCCTATCTTTCATCTCAATTCGGCAAACCGATCCATCTCGGATACACAAGCGGCAAAGGTTTCAGTAAGGGCAATGAAGCACAGTTCTTCATTGACAACGGCGTAACAGAAGTATCATTCACCGTATTTGCAACAGACCCACAACTTCGGGATAAATATATGCATGACCCTGAGCCGGAAGCATCCCTCCAGGTCCTTCGGGATCTTTGCGCACACTGCGAAGTATATGCCGCGATCGTGCTCATACCCGGTGTCAACGACGGCGAAGTTCTTGAAAAGACCTTAACCGACCTTGAAGAAATGGGTGCCACAGGTGCAATACTCATGCGCTTTGCAAACACGCGAGAAGAAGGTTTGATCCTCGGGAACGCACCCGTTATCGATGGTGTTGCATCCCATAGCGTTGAAGAGTTTGAAAAGATAGTCTGCGACAGCGCAGCAAAACACAGTTTTAGAATTACAGGCACGCCTCTTGAAGATCCATTGATTGGCTCACCGTTTGCAATTCGAAACGATGACGATGCACTTGCCAAGTTACCCATATTAACAAAAGAAGCAACCATAATCACAAGCACCACTGCTGCACCGCGCCTGGCAGAGATATTCAATAAACTCGGCGGCAGTGTGAATGTAGTGCCCGTGAACAAAGATGTGGGTTGTCTTATCACTATAGAAGATATAGAAACACTTGACCTATCTAATATTAAGGACACTGTAATTCTGCCAGGTCGGGCCTTTGTTCATGATCCCGAAGTCAAAGCGGTACTCTCACGAGATGGCGTTGAAAGATTTGTGCGCCGGGGAGAAGACACACTCACAGTTGATGGTGAAATGTCAATAGGTATGACAAAAGAAGCAGTACTGGAACTTGAGACACAGAGGTTTACAGAACTAATTCAACAGATCAATGCAATCGGGTTGCCGATCACATAAAATCCGACAGTCCCATCTGTTTTGATTTATCGCTCTCAAAAAGCGATTTCATATCATATCCGACAAGTTCGATACGCTGTCTTGTGTAATCGGACACGTCATAATTTTTTGCAACCCTCTGAGATACTTCAAGGTATTTCTTGACCGAGCCCTCATGAACGGTAAGTATCACTCGCCCGCCGCATTTTGGACAGTTTCCCATCAGTGGAGGACGCCGAAACTTCTCACCGCACTTGACGCAACGTGTCCCCTGACGTGAGAAAGCACGCAGGTTTCCAATCATATCAGGCAAAAAATGTGATGTCAAAACCCTCTCTGCAACATCCCACACATCCACAGCACGTATCTTTTCCCCAAGAGCAAGTTGTGCATCCATCTTCTCGACCATAGTGCCAAGTGTCTTATAAGCACTGTTCACCGGACCTGCTGCAATATCCGATGTATCATGAGTGAACATAAAACCATCATACTGCCCCGGTGTATTCAATCTTCCACTCACAAGATCCATGACCTTTTCAAGTTCCTTTGGGTTGGTGTACTTCAGAGTGGATTCATAGAACTCAAGAGGATAACGCGCGCATACATCTATATTATGTGCTTCCTTGTCCACTTCACTCGGGTCAAGTCGCGTAGTAAGTACAAGCGGTGCATCCATCTGCCCACCGCGCTTATCAGGCAGGAATTCGCGCGAGAAATTTATGAGTCCGTCCATAAGTAACATAATACAGTCCTCATCACCATCACAGTTGCGCCGCTTTGCCGCATGGAAGAACGGATGCGCATAACCAACCGATGCGCCCGTAAAACCCACGATCCTCCCGAGAACACCTGCCGAAGTATGTGGCGCAAGTCCCATCACCATCACACCGACCATGTCATCGATCGTTTCGGCGTTGTAATATGTTTCAAGTTTGTAATACCTGACAAGTAGGTCATCTATATATTGTGCAGTCCTGAGCATATACTCTGCTGCATCATAGGATATTACGAGATCCTGAACCTTTAGGCACACCACCTGAGTATCGCTTGTGAGCGGTTTGCCATGCATGTCCTCACTATATCCAATATCAGTGAGTTGGGTTGCTGTGATGCCGATCTCATCAGGACGTATATGGGTCAGCGGAATATCAGACATGTCATATCGAACAGTTCCATCCTTGAATGTAAACAAGTCGTGTTTTGCCCGCAGGATTCCTTTTTCAAGCGGTTCGGGTGTTCTGTGTCTGGACATGAGTTTTTTGACACCTTTTAACGAATCTATTGTTGTGTCCCGCTCGCCCACCTTTTCGAAAGCTTTGTCATAAATGGTTTTAAAATCGATCTTTTGCATCCGAACTGATGTGGTCTTACGTCCGCATTTCGGGCAGATCTCCTTGTTCATTGAAACGCCGCATCGCTGGCAAAACAGTTTGGGAACCGTAAATTCCCCACAATCGCATCTAGATTCATGTGTTTCCTCCCTGCAAGCAGGACATATCCGTGTACCGATCTCAACGCGTATCTCTCCAACCTTGTCGTTCATTTTTGATGTGAAACTTGCGGCGGCTTCCAGTTTTCTGGTGTTCCCACCTGTTTCTCCGATCGGGAACAGGGCATGTGGTGCAGGCGACATTTTTCGTTTGTCTGATTTTTCAGGTCGCCCCATTCTTGCACCTATGCGCATTGGTGCACGCGCACGTACTGTCATTCCGCTCAGGTTGTTCACTGCATTCAGTGTATCATTGGTATCAAGTTTGTCCCATGTGCGCGAAAGGGCAGTGTCAAGACCAAGACACATTATGAAAGGCAGAGGTTCACTAACCTGTATTTTTCCGTTCACTACTTTGTGCAATACAAGTATGTTCTCAAGTAAAATCTTCATACCATTGGAGATTGCCTGTTCATAGGGCAGTTCCAATATGGATTTATCAAAATTGAGTGAACCGTGTTCTGACACGAACGCAGCGAGTTGTCGATATTCTTCGATCGTGATGTCGTGCCAGAGGTATGTGAACTTTGGATGCAGTGGGATACCAAGTGTTTTTGAGATGTCGAGTGCAACTTCTTGAGTTGGGTCTTTTAACGCTTCCTCATCAATATTTTCGTCATCTACCGCCTTTTCATATTCCTGTATCCACCATTCAAAACAATGAGGGGACGGAATAAGCGGATGATTGTTCTCAAGGAAATCCCCGTAGTTGATGAGAATCTCACCTATATCTATTATATATACAACCTGTGAATGCAGGGCTTTTGCTTGTTCCACATCATCAATGCGGAGTACGTCCCCTGACCTGAGCCTGACAGTTGGTCCTTCAATGGAATCCACTGGCGCCATACCTGCGGCTTTTCCGGGGCGCTCGACTTTAAGTTGAGTTCCTGCGGCTATGAAATCGTCCATAATGACCATGCCGGCAGGGCTGATCCCTGCTGCTGCAAATGATGTATTGCGTGACCTGCCGTAGCGTAATCGGAAACCTCCCGGGCGCGAGGGATGTGAGAATACGGGGCGGCCTGCGATGAGGTCACGGAGATATTTGTCTTTTGGTTTTATGCCTGCTCCTTCATCATCATCACCCTCACTTTTTGCACCTGCAAGGAATGTGTCGAGCCAATCCCATCCATCCATCTGGAGTTTCTTTACATGTTTCTGGATCTTAGGTGCTTTTAGCGCGAGTCCTTCTGCAAGTACGAGCGCCATCCCTCCGCGCACCCTGTTAGTAGGGATCCTTTCAAGGTCACGGTGTCCTTCAACCTCTGCCTCTTCAGTTGGTTCGCCGTCCATACAGACCGGACAGTTCTCCACGATCAATCGAATTTCATCTTCGGATGGCATGTACTGAAGATTGGCAACCCTGCGATATACCCCGATCTCCTCAATATAGCGCTCAACTTCTTCCTTGCGTGGTTTGTATCTGTCGATCCCGACCCCGCGCCGCACGTAGTCCCCGACAAGCACAGATAGCGCCTGCGCCGTGCCTCCGGCACTGCGGATGGGGCCTGCATAGAAGATACTGATGTATTCTGTTCCATCGTCATTTTTCGAGATCCTGACACTTTCAATACCTTCGATCGGTGCTGCAACCACGCCTTCAGTCAACATTGCAACGGCTACCCTGATCGCCCCTTCGATGGCTTCCTGTTTTGATCCGAACGACCCGACCTTACCCTCTGCAACATCTCGCCCGATGGCGAGCGCGGCTTCCTCACGCGACATGGTCTCTTCAAGTATCCTGATACGCGCTGCTGTGCCTTTTACGCCAATAAGATTCTCAACCCTGTCTGCAAGGTCTTTAGCAAGCGGTATCTCAACAAATGGCTTGGGGTCCCTGCCACGCGAGCGGGCTTCGTTTGCGATGTCCATTTCACAGCGGAGTTTGGACTCAAGGTCGTTGAAATATTGCTGCATTGAGTCGCTTGCTGTTAGTTCACCCATGAGAGGACAGTCCTTTTTTATTGTATATGTTTTATAAACATGTAGTGCAAGTTAATGCGAACGAAGTGAACATTTTCTCGTAGTATATAATTTATAGAATTATATAGTTCGAGTCAATCTGAGCGTCAGCAAAGATTTTCTCGTTGTATATCCGGTGTAGCCAGATATACTCCAAGTAAATGCGAGTGTTAGCGAACATTTTCTTGAGGGTTGATAGTAGGGGGTTTGGGATTATATATGTAGTGGTTTTTGGGTATTGCGCCCATTGGAATGTGTATACACGAAGGAGAACGGTGCGCGACCTACCATCTACTCATCAGACCCAAGCACCCATTTCCACACAGGAACATACGTAATCCCATTTTCGGATTTACTGACATTTCTTGTGATCAGTATAAGTTCAGAAACCTGATCCCCAAATTGCTCTTTAAGTTCAAGCAATGCTTTAGTTTCTCTTTCCTCTATAATATCACTATAAGTAACATTTATTCCGGTCAGGGAATTGTCCCTATTTTTCACAACAAAATTCACTTCTCTGCTGCCTTTCCAGTAATATACTTCAAGACCTCTTCTTTTCAGTTCAATGAAAGTGATATTCTCTGCAAGTTTATCCTCGCCGGGTGAAAACTTAAAAGATGCTGCATTCCGAAGACCATTGTCAATGCAATAAATTTTTTTTGGTTTCTGGATCGCCAATGATGTCTTCATGGAATATGAAAAAAAGTTGAGTTGAAAGATAAGGTACGCCTGCTCCAGATATAAGAGATATTCCTTTATGCTGCTCACAGACAGTCCTATGGCAGTTGAAATTTTCATATAGCTCAACAAAGCTGAGATATTTGTAAGAGAGTAGTTCGCCAGATCGATCAATTTTGAGCTTTCCCTGATCTTCTTGCTAACTACGATATCCCGCAGTAAGATGCTGTCAAAATATTCCTTAAGGCGCATGTGGTTTATATCCACATCGTTTTCAAGTACAACCTCAGGAAAACCACCTTTGTTCAGGTAGTTCAAAAAATGATGGACTAATTCGTTTTTTTGTACATCTATATCTCGAAGTTCAAATTCCACAAATCCCAGATATTCCCTGAAGGATAACGGATAAACCGTTTTTGAAATGACCCTGCCTGTCAACAATGTTGACAGCTTATCAGAAAGCATCGTACTGTTTGAACCGGTTATTATGAATTTGATATCATTGTCATAAAGGTCATAATATTTTTTAAGCCACTTTTCCCAGTTTTCAATGTTCTGTATCTCGTCCAAAAATATATACTTTCGACCCGCAGGATTGTTGATCTCAATATACTTCTCAAATATGCTATCAAGTATATTGATATCTTTATCTTCGAACGGTTCATCCAGATTGAAATACAATATATTTGTTGGTTTGACTCCGCTGTCGACCAGATGATCAATTATCTGGTACAGTATTGTAGATTTTCCGCACCTGCGAACACCGGATATGCAGATGATCTCTTTTATGTTAAGCAGTTTTACTATCTCGTCAACGATTTTGAGTCTTGCAATGCGCTTTTTTGATTCGGGGACTTTTGCATGTAGCCACCATGGATTCCAACGTTTCACAATTTCTTTCATAGCATCATATTTTGCATACAACTATGTATAGTCCCGAAACCTTTGACCTTATATACTCATCTTCTCAGCATGGAAAAACGAAATAAACATTCATGACCCGTCGGGACACCCACGGGCAATAAAATGAGGGTATTTTCATACCAAAGTCGTAAAATTAACAGATAAGAAGGTTAAATACATAATTCGGGCGAAAACCAGAAATGACAGTACCAAAAACATTGCTCGTGACATGAAATTGAGTAAATCCTCAGTCAAAAAGGTCTGGATGTATTGGATAAAACATCAGGAGCTGATTCCGATTAAAAAATTTGGCAGGAGTAAGATAGAAACCGCAATAGTAAAAGTAAGTTTGAAGCATTCCTAAAAGAACACGACATAAGACACATTAAAGCAAAAGTAAAACATCCGCAGACTAAAGGAAAGGCTGAAAAGTGGCATGACTTGTATGAAAAACAGAGATCAAAATTTGACAGTTTTTCAGATTTTGTGAAATGGTATAATACAATGCGATATCACGAAAGTTTGGACACAGAACATTATCTTTAGACAATGGAAGATGTATTTTGGTCAAGACTTCCAGATGGGTGCAAATTGAACGTACTCTTTAAACGTATGAAACAGAATTATGAGAAAATATGATAAGTGTAGACGACTATATAAGATTAAAACATTCGAGACTACACAGATCCTCCAAAACATAGCAAACTATAAGTATTTACATTCAACAGTTTGACTATGTCAATTAAGGGATTTGTGGATTATCAAAGAAGAGAATATTGTAATGACATAGGATGTTCCATTCAGCTGATAATGAACAAAAGCGGGGAAGATTCAACAGAGTATAACGACCTGAGGGAGATATGCAAGAATAATTGTCTGCATACCACATATGAATTTCATCATTGGCTGATCGAAAATGACTATTTGCTGGTCAGACCTGACGAGAAAAATCTCCCTTCGGTCGATTAAACTCGAACTATATAATTCTATAAATTATATACTATGGAAAATAACTAGGAGGAAATATAATATGGATTGGGGAATGAAGAATCGATTATCACGTATAATTAAACCGGAAAGTGGGCATTGCGTAATGCTGGCAGTTGACCACGGATATTTTCAGGGTCCAACTACAGGGTTAAGGAACCTTGCTAAAACAGTAGATCCACTATTGCCATATGCTGATGCATTGATGATAACAAGAGGCGCGATCAGGAACTGGATAGCGCCTGAGGTGGATGTACCGATCATCCTACGTGTTTCAGGTGGGCAGACCATTCTGAAAGAATTGTCCAATGAGGTTATAACGACCTCTATAGAGGATGCTATACGAATAAACGCATCCGCGATCACATGCTCAGTATACATTGGCGGAGAATACGAGAAGGAAACAATAGCCAATCTTGCCCAGCTTGTGGATGAAGGGGAAAAATACGGAATTCCTGTTTTAGCTGTGACAGCTGTCGGAAAAGATATGGTGCGGGATTCAAGGTTTTTGGGTCTGGCTTCCAGGGTGTGCGTAGAGATGGGCACACACATTGTCAAGACCTATTATACCGAAAACTTTAGTGATGTTGTTGAAGCATGTGGCAATGTTCCTGTAGTTATTGCAGGTGGTAAGAAGATCCCTGAGATGGATGCCCTGCAAATGGCCTATAATGCTATTTCCGACGGAGCTTCTGGTGTCGATATGGGCAGGAACATCTTCCAGAGTGACAATCCGGTTGGTATGATACAAGCTGTACGCTCGATCGTTCATGATGGTAATTCTGTGAAGGATGCCTATGAGATTTACGAAAGATCGAAGTAACAACAATGGGTTCCATGAAAGTAGCTGTTTACTATAACAATAAGGATGTCAGGTTAGAAGACCGGCCAATACCCAAAATTAAAGACGGGGAGATCCTTGTTAAGGTCAGGTCATCGGGTATCTGTGGAACTGACCTGATGGAATGGTATAGGATCAAAAAAGCTCCTCGTGTGTTGGGTCATGAGATAGCCGGTGAGATAGTCGAATCCAGATCAGATCAATTTGAAGTCGGGAAAAGGGTATTTGTGAGTCATCATGTTCCCTGCAACGAATGTAAATATTGTCTAACAGGCGATCATACTGCCTGTGAAACATTGCATAAAGGCAATTACGATCCAGGTGGGTTCAGTGAATATGTCAGGGTCCCGAAGATAAATGTCGAGAATGGGACATATGTTCTACCCCATAATGTTTCTTATGAAGAAGGCACAATGATAGAACCACTTGCCTGTGTCGTGAGGATACAGAGAATAATCGGAGTAAAAGAGGGGCAGACCGTACTGGTCATGGGTTGTGGTATATCGGGATTGATGAACATACATCTGGCGAAATCCAAAAATGCCAGGGTCATCGCGACTGATGTTGTAGAGTATAGATTGAAAAAGGCAAAAGAATTTGGTGCCGATGAAGTATACAATGCAATGGAAGACCTCGATATAAAGGCGGATAAGATCATAATGTGTACAGGTGCAATGTCTGCTTTTGAAGATGCGTTCAGATTTATTGATAAGAAGGGAACAATTGCATTATTCGCCATTCCGAACAAGGACTTTTCAATCCCTGTTGAAGACTTCTGGAGAAATGAATTGGCCATTGTATCCAGCTATGGTGCCGCTCCTGTTGACCTTGAGGAATCCCTGGAACTTATCAGAAATGGCACAATAAATGTTAAAGATATGATCTCACACAACTTTAGACTGGAAGATATCCAGAAAGGTTTTGATATAGCAGGTGAGGCAAAGGACTCATTAAAGGTTATAGTTTCTACAGAGATTTAAAAAAAGGATATTTTATCCAATTGAACATTTTTGCTCATGCCTACATCATTCGTATAGTCATACTGTATGCAGGCAAGAGCTTATTTTATTTTTTCCAAAAAGCCTCGAGCGTGATTCGAACACGCGACCTAGTGATTACAAATCACTCGCTCTGCCGGGCTGAGCCACCGAGGCGCTATGAATGCAACTCTTAGATACAATCATAGCAAATAAATGTTATGGCATACGTAACCTATTCCAGATAACCATGTGGCAGGATATTTCAAAGATCGGTAAAAAGCTTGTAGACCACGGGCTTGTAGAATCACACTTCGGCAACATTAGCGTGCGTACACAGGACAAGATGCTGATAACCAGAAGCGGCATGGCTCTTGACGAGATCACTGAGGACAGCGTGGTCGAAGTTGAACTGAAAGGCACATCAGGACTTGATCTGATCGCGTCATCCGAAGCCATTGTGCATCGTGCTATCTACAAGTACACATCCGCACTTGCCATCATACATGTGCACTGCCAGTTTGCAGTAACGCTGTCGCTTCTAAGCGATTCTGATTCTATAGTGCCGGTTGACAGTGAAGGGCAGTATTTCCTGCACGAAATACCTATCGTAAAGGGCGGCATCGGTACGCCGGAACTTGCAAAGAACACCGCGCGCGCGTTGGCTGAACACAAAGGAGCTATCATCTACAGTCACGGCACATTTGCAACTGGAAAGATGCTCGAAGAAGCATATGTGGTCACAACACAGATCGAGCACTCATGTGCGATAAAATATCGTTTTGACCTAGCAAGGAAATGAAGATCTGTGAATATTTACAAAAACATTAAATCAAACAAGTACTATCTAAATTAACACATGACCTTCAATTACCTGCGACCATTCGCCTCAAAATTCATTGAGCCAGTAGCAAAAGCATTTACAAAAGCAGGCATATCTCCAAATACAGTTTCGATCATATCACTCTTATTTGCTGCAATGGCAGGAGTATACTTCTATTATGCAGATGGCAATCCCAAAATTGTGCTCATTGCAGGATTATTTGTATTCTTTAACTCATTTCTTGATGCAATGGACGGCTTAATGGCCAGGCATCTCAAAATAGCAGGTGCAAAAGGCGACTTCTTAGATCATGTCATCGATCGTTATTCAGATGTGTTCATTATTTGCGGCATCTTTCTTGGCGGGCATATTGACTGGAGGATAGGTGTGGTGGCAATCGTTGGTGTTCTTTTAACAAGTTATCTTGGGACACAGGCCCAGGCACTTAATATCGGCAGGTATTACGGCGGAGTAATGGGGCGGGCTGACAGACTGATCCTGATAATACTGGCGTCTATCATATATTTTGTATATCCTATCTGTGTGTCAGGCTTTTCAGCACTTGGATGGGTAATGATCGCAATAGCTGTCGGCAGCCATATCACAGCATTGCAGCGGATCATCCATATATGGAAAAGCCTCTAATTTTTTACAAAAAAGATGCACTGCCTGTATGTGACTTTTGTTTTTTGGATAACTTAATGTAACAATAAATCCAATTGAACACTTATGCCAGTGCCAATTCCAGATAAAGGATATGAATATTTTGAACACACAGCCGATGCTAAATTCAGGGCATATGGTATGACACTTGAAGAAGCGTTCCAAAACGCTGCTGTTGCCATGCTCAATGTGATGATCGATACCAGCAATATATCAAATGAGGTTTCGGAAAAAATAGAACTCACATCAGAAGACCTTGATGGATTGGCTGTAGACTGGCTATCGGAACTTCTCTACCTCTTTGAGGTTGAAAGGGTGGTATTCGGAAAGTTTAAAATCGACAACATCACAGAACACGATGGGGATTATTCACTATCAGCGATTGCCTATGGCGAACTTCTTGACCTGTCGCAGCATAAGTTTGACACTGAAGTGAAGGCAGTTACCTACAACGAGTTGAAAGTTGAGGAAACAACTGATGGCTGGGTTGTGCAGGTTGTAGTGGATACGTAACTGTAACTATAACTGTAACTATAACTGTAACTATAACTGTAACTATAACTGTAACTGTAATTAACATTGTTCAAAATTCAAACAACATGTTCATACGCATTATCGGCATATTATCATTTTACATAAGATTTGAACTGAAAACGGGTGGGAGGAGCTAACATGATAGATGAAACTGATACTACTGACGCTTTTGGGCTGGTTAAAAAAATAGATGGCAACACATGGGAATTATCGGATGATTACAAGCCTGGCATGAGAGTCCCGGGACGCATCTTTGTATCGGAAAATTTGATGCACGGCCTTGATAGAAAGACACTTGACCAGGTGGCGAACGTTGCAACCTTGCCCGGAATTCAGAAATATTCCATGGCAATGCCTGATGCTCATCTTGGCTATGGTTTTCCTATAGGGGGAGTTGCCGCATTCGACAAAGAAGAAGGTGTTATAAGTCCTGGTGGGGTGGGTTTTGATATCAATTGCGGGGTTCGTCTTATCCGGACGAACTTGCGGGAAGAGGATGTGCGACCACGTATGAAAGAATTGATGTCAAAGATTTTCAGCGAGATCCCATCAGGCGTGGGATCAAAAAGCAGGATCCGTGCATCTGATAGTGAACTGGATGATGCTTTTATATATGGTTCCCGATGGGCTGTTGAAGCAGGATATGGGGTTGAGGGTGACATTGAACACTGCGAAGGCAGTGGTCATATTGAAGGTGCTGATCCGGCACAGGTAAGTGATAAAGCCCGTAAACGCGGAAAACCGCAGTTTGGAACACTTGGAAGTGGTAACCATTTTCTTGAAATCCAGTATGTAGACAAAATATACGACCATGATATAGCTTCTACATTTGGTCTTGAGGAAGGGCAGGTAACGATCATGATACACTGTGGCTCCCGTGGGGCAGGGCATCAGATATGTACCGATCATTTGCGCGTACTTTCACAGGCTGTCAAAAAATACGGCATCGATCTTCCTGACAAACAACTTGCATGTGCACCTGCACAGTCAAATGAGGCCCAGAACTATTTTAAGGCAATGGCATGTGGTGCTAACTATGCATGGGCTAACAGGCAAGTCATAACACACTGGACGCGTGAGGTTTTCGAGGATTTCTTTAGAAAGGATATGGATGATCTTGGCATGGATCTTGTCTATGATGTTGCTCACAATGTCGCAAAACTTGAGGAGCACAGAATCGATGGCAAGAAAAAGGAAGTATATGTGCACCGAAAAGGTGCTACCCGCGCATTTCCGCCAGGACATCATGACGTGCCGTCCGCTTATCGTGCTGTCGGGCAGCCTGTTCTGATCCCGGGTAGTATGGGGACAGCATCTTATGTACTTCACGGGACAGAAGCGGCAATGGATATTTCGTTCGGAAGCGCATGTCACGGTGCCGGACGTGTGATGAGTCGCTCTCATGCAAAGCATGAGTTCTTTGGTGAGGATATTATGAAAAGTCTTGAGGAACAGGGTATCACTGTAAAAGCCACACATCCGTCTGTTATCGCTGAGGAAGCACCAGGCGTGTACAAATCCAGCAGCGAAGTTGTGGATGTAGTGCACAATGTAGGGATTGCCAAAAAGGTTGCACGAGTTCTGCCGATAGGGGTTGCGAAGGGTTAATTTGCAAGACTTTCAGTCATCTCATAATTTTAAAAAAGGAAGATAAGTAGAAAAAATAATATGAAATGGGGAAACGGGCCATTTTAGTTGAGGGGATGAATGGTTTGCTTGATTACAGTAAATTTTTTGAATATACTTTACAAGCAGCTACTCCCGTTTCCTCTACAATATGATTGGTCATTATATTATTTAAAGGTGTTCGGAATTGCTTAAATACCACTCATAGTCAAAAGAACGCTCATAATCAAAAATCCGATTTTCACACTAAATTGACCGTTATACATTTAACATCCATCTATCATTTAACATATATGGGACACAGCAAAAAACACCTTACGCAAGTAAGAACAATGGCGGATTATCAATTTGGTAAAGGTTGTGGTTTGACACTTTTTCCAGACGATGTAACTTTCCAGTTATCAAAGACTAAACGTGTGCGGCAGATCTTGTATAAAGAAAAGCGTATAGCAACGGTCAGGGCAAAGGATGGTACGCTTACATTAAGTTTGTATGGTGCGGAATTGGTCAAAGGTTGTGTCTTAAAGGATGCCCTCAGAGTTGTTGTTTGTGAGGATGCCGTACCTTTCGTATCCAAAGGAAAGACTGCATTTGCAAAGCACGTTGTTAGTATTGATCAAAATCTTCGTGCCGGTGAGGAAGTGCTGGTGGTCGATAAGTCAGATGAACTCATAGCCACAGGACAGTTATTACTCTCACCTGATGAAATATCTGTTCTTGATAAAGGCGGTGCAGTCGATATACGGTGGGGCAAAGATCAGTGAATTGATCAAATATTGATAAATCTATATATATTAATTATCTCATCAATACATGAGAATAATTTAAATTCATAGTAAAGGTCCACAACCCGGAGCGTGAAACAATCGCAGAAGATGATTTTTTAAAAACATTTGTAATTCCCGATAATACTAATATGGAAGAACACACAATCGTTGTGAACGGGGATATTATTGTTGGTAATCATTCTGACATTAAATATGGGCTGATAGCAAATTCTATCATCTTAGGCGAGAGAGTACAGGTCAGCGGAGATGTAGCTGCTGCATCAGATGTCCGGATTGATATGTGGTCACAGATTGGCGGCAATGTAAAAACAAATATAAACGCCTATCTTGGAGAGTTTGTTACAATTAATGGCAAACTGGTCGTAAAAGGCGATCTCGATATTGGTAATGATGTGAAGATCAATGGTGGATTTGAGGCAAAAGGCTGGATAGTTATTAGAAATCCCGTACCTGTTATGGTTTATCTGTTCCTGTACATCAGTGAATTGTTGCGACTTGGGAAAGATGAAGAAGTTGAGAAGGCACTTGATGAGATATTTGAAGACAGTTCAGAAGTTATTAATGGCGCAGCTATGATCGTACCAAATGGTTCAAAGATATCAATTGATTCCATACGGGTTCCCGCACACGCAGTGATCGGGGACGAGTGCCGGCTTGTTGGTAATATTCGTGCAGCATCGATTGAAATGGGAGATGGCACAACATTGTATGGTAGCATCAGGACAATTGATGATATGGTGATTGGTAAGGACAATACGATCCATGGAAATCTGATTTCGAGAGGTAATGTACATATTAGTAAAGGCAGCCATATTCTCGGTGAGATCAATGCAGATTCCATTACCATTCATGAAAATGCGAGAGTGGATGGTATTATGCGCGCTACCGGAGGAATTGAATTCGAACGCGATAAGGAAGAAACAGTCAATGAACGTGAATTAATGGAATTGAATGTTTGAATATCGCAATCAAAAAGGGATAATCTTTTATGTCTAAAATACAGTGATGAAATTATATTGGATTAGATTATATTATATAGAGTGTATTAGTATATTATTATAGTAATATATCACGAATAAATATGGATGCGCTCAGGTCTCAAATAAAGGTGAAATATGGCTGATGTTTTAGTGTTTGATTATATAGATTTAATAGTGCGGTTGTTGCTTGTAGTCTTATTCATACAAATTTCAAATTTATTAAGAATTACAGATGCAGATGTTATCAGATCTCGGTTGTTCTTGCAGTTTGAAAAGATCAAAAGATTTTTCAATCTTTTAACGATTGGCGGAATATTCTTTTTAGCAGCAGCATTGTTAAATATGGCTGAATTATTAAATTTAGTGGATGCATCTCTCGATGTTGTACAAGGTCTTTTTATTACAATATTTCAGGCTTTGACACTGTTACTTCTATATTATATCTATGATGCACTAAAATCTCCAAGAAGAGGCGTGTTGTAATGGCAACAACAAAAGAGATGCTTGATAAGATACTTTCCGACCTTGAATCTGCTGGAGGTGTAGATCTTTCAGCGGTCGTTTCAAGACACGGTTTACTTATGGTGTCAACAGAGAGTGGCACACTTAGCAGTGAGGCTTTTGCAGCACTTACAGCAACTCTTTATATGTCAGCGGAATCAACAACAACACGGCTTAGCCAAGAGATGCCTAAATCCATTATTGTGGAAACCGGAACGAAACATGTTATTACGGTAGAAGCTGGTCCAAAAGCACTGTTGGTGGTTTTAGCAGACAGTGCGGGCAGTCTTGGTTTAATTCTGAATGATATGAAAACAGCAAGCCAAAAAATTGCCAAGATACTTTAACCAACACATATTGATTTTAGATTTAGGCTTGACGCCATAGATTTATAACTTATATTATTCAATTACGTTTATTGCAATCGAAGGTGTTTATTTGACTGAATATAATTCTTCTATATTAACAACAGATTATGGATTAATCGTAAAAAAAGATACACAGTATGTGATGCAGACATATACACGACAACCAATTGCACTGGATCATGGCAGTGGTTCTGTTGTTTTTGACACAAATGGTAAGGAATATATCGACTGTGTCGCAGGCATCGCAGTGAACAATGTTGGGCATTGCCATCCTCGTGTTGTCGAAGCAATAAAACAGCAGGCAGAACGATTGATCCATGTGTCGAACCTGTATTATACAGAGGTTCAGGCGAACCTTGCTGAACAACTAGTTTCACTTAGCGGCATGAGTCGTGTATTTTTCTGCAATTCCGGAACCGAGGCTGTAGAAGCGGCTATGAAACTTGCACGTGTTAATACAAAGAAGAAGAATTTTGTTGCAGCAGATCATTCATTCCACGGGCGCACTATGGGTGCGTTGAGTGTTACACATAAGGAAATATATCGAGGTCCTTTTGAACCATTAGTAAAGGATGTAATATTTGTACCTTATAACAATGCAGAGGCAATTGCCAGTGCGATTACAAAAGACACAGCAGCAGTTATTCTTGAACCGATCCAGGGTGAAGGCGGCATAAATATTCCATCGGATGATTATTTAAAAGAGGTTCGCGAGGTCTGCGATGATACCGGTACTCTCCTGATATTTGATGAGGTCCAAACCGGATTTGGCCGAACAGGTAAATGGTTCTGCAAGGGGCATTTTGGTGTTGAACCTGACATCATGACGATGGCAAAAGCTCTTGGCGGTGGTTTTCCAATGGGCGCCATTACTGCAAGGGATGATGTTACGTTTGGCAAGAGTGAACATGCTTCTACTTTTGGCGGAAACCCACTGGCATGTGCGGCATCTCTTGGTGCGATCGAGGCAATAAGCGAAGAGAAACTTGTCGAACGTTCAAATGAGATGGGCAATTATTTCAAAGCGCAACTTAAGAATATTAAGCGAGATGATATGATCGAAGTGCGTGGCAAGGGGTTGATGATCGGTGTTGAACTCAACACCAAATGCGCAGATATTGTAAATTATGCACGTGAGCATGGTGTGCTGTTGAATTGCACATCGGACTTTGTGATACGCATTGCACCGCCGCTTGTGATTACAAAGGAACAGATCGATACGGTGGTGAATGTCATTGAGCAGGCTTGATCTTATCAAGGAAGAGGTATTTGGCATCAAGAAATATGTGCCCGGAAAGTCAATTGATGACATTGCATGTGCGTATGGACTTGATCCGGATTTGATAATAAAGTTAGGCTCGAACGAAAATCCGCTTGGTCCGTCTCCAATGGCGGTTGAAGCGCTTATCAAGCATGCGTCGCAGGTGAGTATCTATCCGTCAGCGGATGCGAGTGAACTGGTTGATGCGTTGTCTGGATATACCGGATTTCCTGCAAACAATATTGTTGCATCGGGACCCGGAATGGATGGACTTATTGATGGATTAATGCGGCTTATTATCGCACGCGGAGATGAGGTGATAATCCCTACACCGACGTTTTCATATTATGAGATTTCGGCGCGGGCGAATGGTGCTGTTCCTGTGTTCATTAAGCGAGATAAAGATCATTTTGTGGATGTTGAAGCGATACTCGAAGCGGTATCATCACGTACCAAGGTGATATTTTTATGTTCCCCAAACAACCCTTCTGGAAATTTGATGCCGGAAGAAGATGTGCGTGCTATTGCAGAATCTACGTGCGGTCTTGTGTTTGTTGATGAGGCGTATGTGGAATTTGCAGACAGCGATCTTGCGCATCTTGTGAATGAGTATGATAATATAATAGTCGGCAGAACGTTTTCAAAGGCTTTTGGTCTGGCAGGGTTACGCATCGGTTATGGGATCATGCCACAGTGGCTGAAGTCAGAGTATATGAGAGCTGCAACACCGTTCAATGTGAGTAGGATTGCGATTGTTGCAGGTGTGGCTGCACTTTCGGATGTGGATCATTTGGAAAAGAGTATCGAGCTTGTACGATTGGGGCGTAAATATTTGAAGGAATATATTCCATTTGAGGTATATAATTCGCAGGCGAATTTTGTGATGGTGAATGTAGCACCAAACAAGGCGAAGGATGTGTGTGAGAGATTGCTTGAGAATGGTATAATTGTACGGGATTGTTCTTCGTTCAGGGATGCAGGAGAGTCGCTGGTCAGGGTTACTGTTGGGACGCGATGGCAGAATGAGATGGTTGTTGAAGGATTTGATGGGGTTTAAGGATTAGTTTCGGCGGCGGTATTTGTTTTGTTTTTTGATGTCGTTTACGGATATCCAGGTGTATGCAACGAGGCAGATGACGAATATCAGGAGGGCGAGTTGTTTGCCGCCTCTCGTAATAAATTGCATAAATCCAAATTCACTGGCATATGTTGAAGATATTTGCTTGTCCAAGAAGTAACTTCCTATAGATTTTATAACAATTGGCTTATTTCCAATGGTTACTGCTTTTGCATATATTTGTTTTTGTGATACAGTCCAATAATCAACTCTGCCTGCATCACCTTTTGTTTTTACACCCTCGGTTGTCACACTGTAAACTCTATGCGTTATAACTTTATCATTTCCGATAACTGCCATGCCGAACATTATTATATCATCTTTTTCGGGGGTGGTGTCAAATTTTTGCATTAAAACGAGATCGCCCGCTTCAAAAGTTGGACGCATACTGTTTGAGACTGGGACGGTAAAAAATACGTAATTGTATAATACGAAAGCAAGTAACAATGTTAAAATTATTGATAGTATTAATGCTTTTGATTTATCTCGATTCTTGAAATGCGTGGCGTAAACATTTAAGTGTTCGTTTATAGCATTCCTGCGTCTAAAAAAAAGAGTAAGTGGTACATGCCTGAATATTTGTTGGAACAATTCCTTTTTATTGACTTGCATATATGCCAATATTAGTATGATTAATGTAAATCCTGCTGTGTATATTATTATTTCAGGCATAGCATTTTAAAAACGGATCGGCATATTTATAAGGTTTTTCATGGCCAACGAACACTAAAGTATTCATCACCTATTATTATTCCATTTGCGTCAACAAATTGTACATTGGCTACTATAGATTCATTTGATGAGGTTGGCAGTACTTTTCCATCTTCAAATGTTATAGTGAATAGGTAATTTCCAGGCCCAGTGTATGGTACAGATGTATAGTATGATATTTTATCCCTGTTGTAAAACATAACGGCATGAATGTATGGCCTCTGTGTCACGATATCATATCGTTTTTGTTTTAGGAACGGCACATTTTCCAAATATCGGTCAGTATTAGTAACATCTATCACCGGATTTTGATAATCGCCTGCAACAGATAGGTCTAGATGTAAGACTGACGATTCTTTTGTTATTTTGTCAAGGCATCCAGAGGATGCCCCCGCAATCAACAAAATAATAAAAAAAGATAATATATATTTTTTCATTTTAGATATAAAAAAAAAGAAGGCTATTGTTTAATAGCCTTAATCAACGTTTGCGTACATCCAATTGTTGTTTCCGTCATCCTTTGTCAACGTAATGTTCTCAGACACCAACAAAGCGTTAAGATCAGTGCCAGTAAAGTTGACGGCTACTTTTGTGTGGCATGCAACACAAGCAAGATCCCTATCATTTATACCGCCTGTACTTGTTGTGGCGTTTGTTAAATATTTGTGAGCTTCACCAGACATAGCAAGTTCTTTAGAAACGTTTACACCGACTCCAGTAATTCCTGATCCGGTGTAATCTTTTGTTGACGTTTCGTTGTATCCACCTGTTCCTGGATAACTGTGGCAACCAATACAGTTTATTGCAACTCCAGCGGCATGTGCTGTTACGGTCGATGTGTCGTTACCCACTACATCAACTTCATTGCCACCAGAAATACCATAATGGCATGATTTACATGTCATTCCCATATGTGCACTACCATTTGCTAATTCACGAGCAATGTTATCTCTGTCAGATGCATGGCATTTGCCACAGTCTACTTGTGTTCCATTCACAAATTCGTGTTGACCTGTGTACAATGCAAGGGTTGAAGGCAGCACGAACATTCCTACTGCAACAACCGATATAATTAATAAAATTGTTTTCCCATCCATGATTAGTTACTTCCTATTATCTTTTTCATATATGAAAACATGCTCATATATTATTATAGATAATTATTTATTTCTAGCAATATATACTTATCGATACCATCCACATTTAAATTATATTATGGGGTGCCCTTATATAAAGATTACGATCGAAATACTGAAAATATCTGTGGGAAAACCTTCTACTATTTACGTGCAGGATTAATATAATTTGAAGTGTCAAATCCCAATTTAAAAATTTATGGCAAAACAATCACTTTATCGTTTGACTCACGTCGAAAGTAAATTATAATGGATGTATGGCTTAAATGAAAATAACTAATTGATTTGAGCAATGGGATTGGCAATAATTGCGTTGTCATACGGCAACATCTCCGAACAATATGCTCCAATGAGTTAGCCCCACCTAATCCTGCATAGAAATTTGAGAAAATGTGGACATACTATCGATGGCTCCCTGATGATCCATCAACCTGCATCCCCATGTTGCTGAGTCATGGGAATGGCCATCTAATCATATATTCTTTGTTCGTGCTACGCACTCTTCATACATATCTATCATGAACACGAAAACCAGTTTCAATTCTCTATCTTCGTTTATATGATGCAATAATATAATCCAGATTTATAGATGATTGATTTGTTGCAAACGCCCAATCATATGATTTGTCACTTCTCTTATTGAATATTTGTTTTAAAAGTGCAAGAGTTGTCTCCCCCCTGATAACGGTTTTATTTGTATTGAGTTCAAACTTATGTTGTACAATTTTTCTTTCATTGACCTTCATGCCATCAAGTTTATCTCAGATC
>JAMJFS010000021.1 GCA_023544565.1 Methanosarcinaceae archaeon | reverse complement strand
CGAAATTTAATTAAAGGACGGCCTCTATATACAACAAGAAAATTCTATAAATTATATACTACGAGAAAATCTTCCCTATACTCGGATTTACTCGAACTATATTTTTATAAAACATATACTATTAAAAATAGTGGAATACGCTGAAAGCGATTGAAAATTCAATGTGTATGTAGGGTAACTCCGCGCGATGCGCGTGTGGTAGAATCGTTTTTATCATGAACTAATTGAACACTCTGCGCCATGACGTTGCACTGTATCTAAACAAAAAAGAAAACACCGCAGTTGAAAAACGTCAAGTGTTTATCTCTTTATGGCAGAGACAAGTTCCTCTATTTTTGACCTAACATCCTTTGTCTCTTCGACAATGGTCCCCGTCACGATCATATCAGCACCTGCCATGGCACTCATTTTAGCTGTTGCACCATCGCGGATACCGCCACCAACAATCAGTTTGTTGTCCCCAAGTGCATGTTTTACCATACCTATCATTTTTGGATCGATCGGTTTATCTGCGCCTGAACCTGCTTCAAGATACGTATAATGCATTCCCAAGTACTTACCCGCAAGTGCATAAGCCATAGCAATTTCCGGTTTATTCTGCGGGATCAATCTTGCATCACCGACCCATCCAACGGTTCCGCCCGGTTCAACTATCAAATACGCCATTGAGAGGGTCTCAAGTCCGTACTTATAGACGAGTGGCGCACCCATTGCCTGATTAGTTGTAATAAAATTCACATCACGTGAGTTCAACAAACTCATAAAAAATATAGCATCGGCATGTACACTTACGCCGCTTGCATTGCCAGGAAAAAGTATTGTAGGCTTGTCAGTCTGCTCTTTGATCTTGAGCAAAGTCTGGTCTAACAATACCCCGCCGGCTCCGGTTGAACCCCCGACCATAATGGCATCCGTACCCCCCTCAACTGCTGCGAGAGCGATCTCGCCAGCCTCTTGCGGGGATTGTGATGCCGGATCTAAAAGAGTTAAGTGAACCGTACCTTCACGTTTTACAATATCATTTAGGTACTCTTCCACTTGCATGAATTAGATCAGCCACTCCTTACTTCCTTGGATTTTGTGCGTAAGTTCTTGTAACCGCATTTTCTACAACGTGTTGCTCTAACCGCATTTCTTGCGTTGCATTTCATACATATCTTTTTATTGAGGATCTTTGCCTCTGCTTCCGGAAATCTTCCCATGGTATCACCTGTGATTATGATATAATTATAATTTATCTAATTAATAATATGATTTACTTGGTAATATGACATCATAAATAAGAATGTCATTGGCTGGCTACATATATCTCAAAACATATAATGGTTTTGGGACTATGCCAGCCATTTGACATAATACAGTTGATCATTACTTAAGATATTCATTGATCGCATGTGCCGCTACCATAGGTGGTGGAAGCTCTTCTGTGGGTGGGAATATTAACACTGATAGTATCGAAACGTGTTTATTGGCTGGTTTTTTCGGTAAATCTTGAAAATGCACTTTCTATATACCCCTGTGTCATCCTGCACCCAATGGGATGGGCAACAATATTTGCTGAAAAATCACATCGACTTTTGGACGCGGTTCTTGATTACGCAGAAATTGATACAAGGCTTGTGGAGTTATTTGAGGTGTGTCAAAGTCAAGCACTTGACTAGAATGTGAATCGAAAGAGATTAATGGATCAATGGAGGGCTTAAATGATTACCAATGGAGTTATATTGGAGTTAGGGTTAGAATTACAGTAATATCAATTTTGTAATGTATGTGGACTCATAAATTATGAAACGCGCAATACTTGTACAGCGAAATGACTCCATGATCGATGAGTCGAAAAACTTGCGGCAACTCATTGAATTGCAGGATCTGACAAGATCTGCCAATTACGAGGTAGTTGGCAATGTTGTACAAACAAGAGGGCCTGACCGAAAGTACCAGATCGGGCGTGGGAAAGTTGAAGAACTTGCCTTGATGGTGGAAGAGCTGGGTGCTGATGGGATCATTTTTTCCAACCAGTTGAGTACAACGCAAATATACAATATATCCGAAACCTGCAAGTGTGAAGTAATTGACAAGTTCCAGTTGATCCTTGAAATATTTGCTAAGCGTGCAACTACAAAACGTGCTAAACTTCAGGTCGAACTTGCAAAACTTCAGTATGAACTTCCAAAAGCAAAAGCGATCGTATCACTTCTTAAAAAGGAAGAGCGCCCCGGGTTTATGGGACTCGGTAGTTATGAGGATTCGTATGAGCAGGATATAAAAAGCAGGATAAGCCGAATACGGAAAGAACTTGCAAGTGTCCAAAAAGACAATGAAACGCTTAGAGTCAAGAGGCATGAACGTGGTTTTTCAATAGTGGCGCTGGCAGGTTATACGAGTGCCGGAAAAAGTACCCTCTTCAATACGCTTGTAGATGAAGATGTGCACGTTGATGATATGCTTTTCACAACACTTCTACCAATAACACGCGCACTGAATATCTTTGGGCGCCGTGTACTTTTGACTGATACGGTTGGTTTTATCGAAGACCTGCCACACTGGATGGTTGATGCGTTTCGTTCAACACTGAACGAGATATTTCTTGCCGATGTCATCCTGCTGGTTGTTGATGCCAGTGAATCTCCCGACATCATGCGACAAAAACTTGTAACTTCACATGATACGTTCTGGGAAAAGATCGAAGGAGTGCCTATCGTCACTGTACTGAACAAGGTTGACAGAATTACAGATGATGAACTAAAAGAGCGACTCGAAAGTGTAGGGTATCTTACTCCAAATCCTGTTGCTGTCTCTGCAATAAATGGCCTGGGGTTAGATGAACTTAAGATGGAGATATATAATCAACTTCCAAAATGGAAGCGAGATACGGTATCATTACCAATGTCGAAATATGGAATGTCAATTGTATCATGGTTGTTCGATGAAAGCATTGTGCACAATATTAGTTACAAAGACAGGATCATAGTTGATTTTGAAGCACGTGATGAGATCATCAAAAAAGCAAAGGGAATCGAATTAAAACCGGAATCTGAGCATACACTTGCATAACAGGTGCATTTTTTGTAATGTAAGGCAGTTTGTTCGTGATATAACGAAACATATATATCCTTTAAAGTTGTAAGTATATATGCGAACGGGTATTCATTTTTGTGTAAATCTATCCTATGCCACCACCACACACATACCCCCCTCAATTCCCGTTCGCATCCCCTCTATTTACCCATATTTCAATTCGCTGTAAATTATCGGAAACTATATACGTAATTAAATAATAATAATAATTATTGAAGTTTATAGTTGTAAAAATATATCAATCCATAATCATAGGACCATCATGATTTCAAAATCACTAATAATGATTTCTTTTGCACTCTTGTGGGTAACTTCGTTATTTGCACTTGCACTTGCATCCGCAGATACAATTGAATTAGATTACGATTATAGTATCATTCATTCATTTATGAATGTGATAAATGACATTTATCATTTAATTCCCTCTAATATAATAGTAGTTGTTGCAGTGATCTCAATGCTTTTCATAACAAGATTTTTGTTCAAACTATAGAACACATATTCTCTTTTGTAGCAGGAACTATTCAAAATATATATAAGCTCTAATGCTCTTTTTTTAATATGCGATTTGACCTTCATGTTCACTCATGTTATTCAAAAGATAGCAGTGCTGATATTGATTCCATACTCATGCATGCTGAAAAAAATGGTCTTGACGGTATTGCGGTTTGTGACCACGATACTATTGAAGGCGGAATTGCATGTGCCAAAAGGGCAAAAGAACTTGGCACGGATCTTATTGTAATCCCTGGAATCGAGGTAATGTCCTCAAAAGGACACATTCTTGTTATAGGGATCAATGAGAATATAGAACCACACCTCTCACTCGAAAAAACAATCGAGCGAGCAAGGGAACTTGGTGGAGTGGTCATCATACCGCACCCTTTTAAGATTACATCGCATGGCATTGGATATGTTGAGGGTCTGGATATTGATGCTGTTGAAACTTTAAATTCACGGTGTCTTGATGGCCGTCCAAATAAAAAAGCAAAAAAGGCTGCTGAGTCACTCAACCTGCCGCAGGTTGGTGGAAGTGATGCACACACGCCGCCGATGGTGGGGCAAGCATACACAGACATCGATATAGAAGATAATACGGTCGATGTCAATGCCATACTGATGGCGATACGACAGGGAAAAGTGCGTGCAGGGGGCGAAAAAACTCCCCCCGCCTTTGTCATTAAACAGATGATTGTCGGTTTTGGCAAAAAGATTATCAGGATATTTAAAATTTAATTTAAATTTGGGACATAAACTTTCTAACTACTACAGTTATCAATCCTGAAAAAACAACTCCAAAATGTGTTCTGGTTTTTCAAGTACAGTAATCCCTTCAAGTCCTCGAATTATCTGCACGTTCCGCTCATCCACATCCCGCACCCTGAGTTCCACTTCTCCTCCCTTTATCGCATCATAAGGGCATAATTCCTTACAAATTCCGCAACCGGTACACTTTAGCAACTCAATTTGATCTATGATAGCATCGTGTGGACATTTTTCTCCTGGAGTGCATACTTCACACTTCATACAAATATCCCTATCGATCATATAGGGCATCTCTGAGCGCACAACGCCTGCAATGTCAACAGGTACAATATATACAGGCACATCTCCCTTTACAGCCTGTGCAACTGCATTAGTTATCAATGAATCCGCAATCCCATATGCGATCTTTGAAGCAGTATTGGATGTGACAGGTGTGACAAAAAGAGCATCATATTTTCCAAGCAGGAATCTGCCGGCTTTTGGCGAACTCTTACCTTGTTCGCTTTCTAAATATATCTCCTCGAGATAATTCCCGCCAGATAATTTCACAAGTTTATTTTCAAGTCCATACATACGTAGAACTTCTTCTGAAGCGCTTGAAACAAAAGTGTTGATCCGAATTTTACGATTCCTTAATTTAATTTCTTTGAAAACCTCATAACTCTCATTTAAAAAATGCCCTGCTCCTGTAATTCCCCACGCGATATTTTGCAATTTCATGAAATATGATATGTTATTAATATTATTATATCTTTCTAAAATATCTAATTAAACGATACGCTATGCCATATATTAATGTATAATATAATCGCCATGCGCAGTGGAAATGAGGGGGTAGTGTATATACATCATACAATAATAGTAGTAAAAATAAATATATCACCTGATGCAATACGATATTAAATTAAAAATAATATTTTAACTATGTTCCATGATTATAAAAATAGATATGCGATGTCATTTATAATGATTAAACATGCAGTGGAAATAGGGGGGTACAACCCACATAATACATTATTTATCCATATATTCATGTAAGATACTGATAGCGTTTTTCTCTTGTTCGCCTCCGCACTTGGATACAATAGCAGAGTATGCACGAATTAATTTCAAGTATTTTTCATCACCTGATATTCTATATCTTGTTGCATGGACCGCAGCTTCTAGGACTGCATTATATCCACGATTTGGCGCCTTTACTGTGCATCGATTAACATGAGCATGTATAAGTTTTAGTTCTGCAACAAGCGTTTCTTCAGTCACTTTCATATCAAGATACTCAAAAACCACCCAACTCAGCGCCTTATTCAATATCGGAACTTCACGTCCCCCCACATTTGCAAAATTGAAATCTGCCTGATTCAAATTCGAAAATGTAGACCTCACTAAAATTACAGGATCGTTGACCACATTTGCCACTAAAAAACCTTCTGACTGCACATTATGATAAGTGGTTGAACCTTTGAAGAGCCTTATAAAAATACGATCCCCCTTTCTTATAATTCCAATGGGTGCAGCATTTGGTGACCACCCCTTCATTGTTGTAACAATTGTCTCAGATATACCATCACATATCCCGAATTCATCAAGGTCCGGGGCCGTCAAAATCTTACACCCCCAAGCAAAGCAATAAACAATCCTGCAATAACAATATCTGCAGTTGAACCAGGATTTATACCTTTACTCAGCAGTTCATCATCGAACTCTTCAACTGCAAGGCGTACTGCATCAAAACCAGTCTCTTGTGGCTTAAATTTCAGCAATATATCACGAGCGCGCCCGGATACATAGTCAGCAGTCTTTTCATCGAATTTAGTCTGGATGAATGTATCCCTATTTTCAGATAATGTTTTAATAAACGCATATACTACGACATCATTGACATCCAACTTTGATTTACCGGAATTGTCAGTCCACCCCATACACTGGATTATAGTTTCACCACAATTGGCACACCTCTTAAAACCATTTACCCATTCATCTGCGATCATATCATAACTTTTTGATATTTCCATAAGGTCATAAAGGGTAATATTATCATCATCCAATGAATCAATGGAGCCAATGTCTTGTAGATCGAATTCATCGACAGGATTCACACGCACTTTGGCAGTTTCAAATGACTTGTAAAACTCAATAGCATCCTGAGTATTCGTTCTTTTCACAATATCGTGTGCACATGACACAAGTTCATCAATGGTAAATTCATGTTCGTTTTGAAAAATATTGCCTGCTGCTATTGCAAGCGGAACCAGAAGAATAAATGCCCCAAAATGGGCATTGCCACCATTCTGCCAGTTTGCACTCTCACGCACTGCACTGTGAATAAGGGATCCTACGCCAGGGAAAAACTTATTATCCTTGCTGTTTGCAGCATTTTCCATAACAGGATAAATGCTCACAGCAGATGCCAAAAAATGCTCAAATCGCGTATCTTCGTAATCATGGGTTCTGTCAACATTTCCAGGTTTTGGATGTGCCGATACTTCCATGACCATTGCAAGTTGTACGCAACGTGCAATATAAGAAGCAACTGTATAAGAATTAGACGTATATCCAAATACAAGAGAGCGTTTTAATCTAACATTCATTAATAGGTATTTTAGCATTATCTAATATATAAGTTGCAAGGTCTTTCTTCAACCGCATATATTCCGCACCGGATAAGTCTATCATATCCAATACCCCATCACGCAAAAAACATGGTTTTGAGAGTTTACAGCACCATACAAGACTGCCAAAACAGGTACTACCCCCATATTCAAGCATGGTTCCTTTTGCAAATCCCATCTTTAAATTCGCAAATTCCTGTGCGGAAAAGCCCAATTTACCGATTTTATTGTGTACCGCACATGGTTTCACAGGAAGACAACAAAATGCAAGCGCACGCAAATCACCTTCACCACCACAGATATGCTTTGGTGCATTGTACCAACCATCACCCTCCTGGAATTTTGTAATATCATATACCAATTCAGATATAAGGTCAGGGGTAGAATCATTCAATACGCCTCTTGCAACAGAGATCATATTTGCACCACGTGCAAGCATGTCTTTTGCATCCTTAAAACAAGTGATGGAATTGTTACCGATCAAAAACATATTCGTGGAATCTCGAATACTGCGGATTGCACGAAGATCGGCACCCAAAACTTCACCCATGGCATCCACATGTAAAATATCTGCACCTGCTGACTCTATCGCCCTTGTAAGATCTATATTATTGACAACGTTTGCACGTATCTTGACTGAAAGCACAACCCCTGTTTCTTTGATCTTGCAGATCCAATCAACAAGTTGGGGGATATCATGCATCAATGGTTCTCCAACACCGATATTGATCATCTCTTTCTGACGGCAATGTGCATCAAGTTCAAGAATTGCTCCTGCATCCTTGACGATCTTAGCGGCATCTAGTAATGGTTCAATGGTTGTGCTTCTGACACTTACAGCTACAACACTGTCGCTTTTGATGCCTTCGATCTCGTTCTTCAAAAACTCAAAAGGGTCATCAGAAATAAACTCATCCCGACCTCTTGCAACGATCTTTGATGCTGCATCGTTCGTTTTATCATCTAGATTGAAACTGCCAATAACTACCAAACCTGCACGGTCTGCATGTTCATTAGCAAAAGCACTGTCTGTTATTCCTGCCATCGTGGCAAGTGCAATAGGGTTTTTGAAAGTGACATACCCAGCATGAAGGTCAAATTGATCATCAGTCACGTGTTTACCTCAATAGTATATTTTTAAAGTTTAAATTCGAATTAAAATTTAAAATCCATATCTGGATTGAATTTCTATTATGCATCTTGTTTTGTTGAATAAAAACAAGGATACATATTAATGTGTCGGCATGACGATTTCATAAATATCCCCGGAATCAGATACTTCAATGCAATGCTATCTTTCTACCCAGTTTTGATATTTCAGACGGATAAAATGACATAAAAGTACCAATGCCAATAAGCAATGTCACCACCCAGAAGATCGGTATGTGATATACGCTATCCCTCATGCTCGCAAAGTCGAATATGAACAACACTGTGCCAAGATGCAGCAACGATGATCCGATCTGGATGAGGTGACCTTCCCGTTCAAATGTGAGTGATCCACTTTTCATTATAGTCAAAACAAAAACAACAGCCTGTACTGCTATTGACATAAGTAATATGAATGACATTCCAAGTTCAATCCCGCCGATAAATGATGCGATTAGTGTGAGGAGAAGTATGATGCCTGTGGCTTTGATTAGTTCTGTTCGTGGAACAATACGCTTTGGGATACAAAGACCAAGTGAAAGCAAAAGAACAAGAATGAATGGATACACATACAGGTTCATCATGCTTATGTATTCAGGATATTGTATAGTGCTCTGCCAATCAGGATTTGTGGTATAGAGGTCATAAGTGTACCACACACCAAAAACACAGACAATCCCGATCAATAGTAGTGCGAAGGATGTTGCAAGTATAAGATAATAATCGTAATTTTTCAGGTTGAAATTTGAACTTAAATTGATCTTTGAACTGGAATTTGTACTGCTCATTGATATCCCTCTTTTCATCACATTTATATCTGTGCCATCGAATGAATTCCCGGAACTACATAAGTCAAAAGGTAAGTAAATACCAGTGAAATAAAACACACGATTCCCAGAATTGCAGTGACTTCCCACATACCCTTTTTATGCAGATGTATTCGTGTGTGCAGATATGCGCTGTACAGCACCCACATCATGATAGAGCCATTGATCTTCGAATCCCACCACCAGTCGCCATCCCATGCCATTACTGCCCACGGATAACCGATGAGCATCCCGACTGTGAGTAAAAAATAACCGATCTTCGCATGGTTGTATGCGATCTTGTCATAGATCTCATCTTTTTTGAGCAGCATGAACACACATCCTGCAAACGTCACTGCAAGCGAGGCATAGGCAATAAAAAGCATTGGAGGGTGCGTCCACATATACATTGTATTGTAATAATATGTGATACGTCCAAAAAGTTGCATAGCGATCTGTCCTACGATCTGTGGATTCTGTGCCGCAATCGCCTGCGACCAATTGGTTATCTCTGAATGTACTATTGGCAGTGGTTCGGTGAATGGATTTGAATAAAGGTACGTGATAATGACCAAAAACGAAAGTATGACGTTCAGGGATACAATGATACCTTTTGCAGTGTCACGATATTTTCTGGAGATCTGCCATGCAAACAGCGACAGGCACAATGCCCAAAAGTAGAGTTTCTCAGTCTCGATCCATAGCGGTATTGCAAATCTGGATGATGTCAACTGTATACCACTTGTCTGGTACATGTACGCGGTCACATATTCAGGATATATTACTTCGATCGTGCTGTATATCTTGAAATGGAACCACATTAGAATTACAAATCCAAGGGCGATCAGGATCGTGTTCACTTGAAGCAATTTGATGGAATATTCGATCAAACGTTCTTCGCGTTTTACTAAATAATAGAGTGACAATAAAAGCAAGATCACTGATATTAGAGTTGCGTATGTAAGTATTGGTTCCCCGAAAGTTGAAACGATCTCACGTGCAGCAAGGTATTCCAGATATTCCATGCAGGGTAGATTGATGTGGGATATTAAAATATGTATCGATTGGAATAGGTGATATGGTGACCACTGGATCGATCTGGAATGGGCATGCAACACGTTTATATTCAAACCATGCTATACAAAATCTTTGCGAGAGAGGAAGGACGGCCACCGGGTCTTTAAGATCTGAGGAAAGTCTCCCCACCATCTAAACACACGAGCGCCTGTAAAGGGCGTCGGGCGAGAGCTCGGGCAGTTGTTTACAACTCATGTACCCTTGACTACAAGTCAAGGCCACATGCTGGCACAGAAACGATACCACTCCATGTTAATGCTATGATTCCGCAAAGGATGAGGTCACATGGTAAGTGGATGGAACGGCGAAACTTCGTGGGTGCAAGTCAAGTAGGATGATAACGGGTGTTTAGACCGCATCTGAAAATGGTACGCTTAGCCGAATGCCGTCAATGCGAGGTGCTCTTTTGAGCCGTATTCATAACAAATATGAATAATTTTGCACGAACAGAAGGGAGCTTACTCCCCTCACTCGTTAAATTCTTCAAGCACTTTTATAAGATTATCGTAATCTATTTCAGTAGTGTAGCAGCCATCGTTTAAAAGGGGGACACCATATGTATCAATGTCACTGCTTTTCAATGAGCGCATGACCTTATTCAGTTCATAATTACACGCTAAAAGAAGTGCACCATCAGCCGATTCCTTTTTTACGATATGACGAATATACGATGAACCTGCAATGATGTGGAGTGTATAATTAAACCGCTCTGCATCTTCTTTTATCTTCGTAAAGATACATTTGCCACATGAGGTGCATTCAATTCCGTACTTTGTGGATGCAGCCGGACAATCAAGTGCACGCATACAATGCGGTGCAAGCAGCAACCGATGTTTTGTCTTTTTAAAATCAGATTTATGTGCCATGTTCTTGAGGGAAACTATCCATTTATCCAGTTTTATTGTATCAGAGTATTTATGGAAAAGTGCTTTTATAGGCAGATAGAAAAAGTCAAGTATGTTTGCGAAAAAACCGGGGATATAGATATTCATATTGAGACTGGCACGACTCATGAACAAAGATAAAAGTACCAAAAATATGGACACAACAGCAATAATAGCCAACGAAATTCCGATTATACTATACATCACACATCTCCATTTTTTGAACAACTTCAATCACATTTACTTTTGTATTGTAGCAACCGTCTTTCATCAAACAAACACCTTGAACCGGCATGAACTTTGAAACTGCCTGCATCGACTCGGTCAATTCCACATAACATGCTACTCCAAGACATGAATTTGGCTTGTAAGACTTTAGTATCTTGCGAACAAAACTATCACCGGGCACAACAAAGACTTTGAAATTGTACATATTTGCAGCATCAATAATACATTTAATATCACACATGCCACATTTAGTGCATTCATAACCAAAGATTGGATCACATCGCGCTCTGCATTCAGGATGCCGCATGCATTGCGGCAGGATAACAGCACGCCTTTCTTTTGTCTTTTTGAACTTCTCGAGCATCACCGCATTCCTGATCTCGATCAATATTTCATCCACAATTTCTTCTTTTACAAAAAATGCCCTGCACATCCATTTTGCAGGTGAGTAATAGAGGTATAACATAAATAAAATGAAATTTGGAAATATTATTTTGTGTTTCCTGAAACTGTAGGCACCAAGTAATAATGCAATTGATGTCACTAAAAACATAGCGATTGCTAAATACACAAACATTTTGCCAAGAAGTTCATAGGAAAGGGGCATGACTAAAAAACAGCAATTTTATATTTAAGATTGTCCATGAAAAGAAAATATGACCAAAAAAATTAACTAAAAAGTAAAAGAAAAAAAGAAGGTTGGACGAAAACCAACCTTATTCAACACTAAGTCCAAGTGCTTTTGCAGTCAGGACAATTACGTCTTCGACCTCAACATCTGCACCCAGTTTGTCCTTACCGTCTGAAAGATTACGACGACAGAATGGACATGCGCTTGCAAGTATATCGGCTTTTGTCTTGATAGCGTCTGTGACACGGGATGTTGCAACACTTAGTGCAAGATCAGGAATTCCTGCCTTCACACCGCCACCGGCACCACAGCAACGCTGTTCATCTTTGATCCGATCCATCTCAACAAATGTGATACCTGGAATGTTTTGGAGAACTTTCCTTGGTTCATCATATACTCCGACATGTCTGCCAAGATGGCATGGGTCGTGGTAAGTAACTGTCTTGTTGATGGTCTCTTCCCATTTGATCTTACCTTTATCGATCATATCTGCAAGGAACTGGGTTATGTGAACAACTTCGAATGGAAGTTCTTCATCAAGTAATCTTGGCCAGTCAACCTTTGCTGCACGGAAGCAACCTGCACATGCGAACAATACTTTCTTTGCGCCTGCTGCCTTGAGTGCATCCACATTGTGGCGTGCTGCTTCTCTTGGTGTGTCTTCAAGATGCTGCTGACCGGTTCTGACAAGTGCTGAACCACAACACCATTCATCTTCACCAAGCATTGAGAATTCAACATCAAGTTTGGTAAGGACACGTGCTGTTGCAAGTGCCAGTATCTGCTGGTTGTATCCTGCTGTACATCCCGTAAAATACACGATATCGGAATTGTCTGCCAGAGTTACATCTTCGGGTACCCAGTCAAGTCTGGATGCCTGGTCCTTCATGTAAGGGTTGTGATATTCCTTGATGAGTTTTGGGAACATACTTTGTTTGCCGTATGGCCCGTTACCGCGCTTTACAAGATTTGCACGAAGTGATTCCCAGAGTTCGATCGTGTTGATGCCAGCTTCACAAACTGTTCCGCATACACCACATGTTGTACACTGGAACAGATCATCATTGAACTGCTGTATCTCTTCATCGGATATTTGTTTTGGACCAAAGAGTTTTGCTTTCAATCCATGGGATTTGCCCATGTATTCTCTCCATCTCTTGATCTTACCTTTTGGTGAAATTCCAGGCAATTTGTCTGTTGCATCATAGGTTGGGCACCAGTTCTCACATTCACCACAGCGGGTACATGCATCAAGTTCCATAAGCTGCACTGCTGTTAAATTGTTTGTATTAATGGAAGGTGTTCCTTTTGCCATTTTTACTCGCCTCCCTTATTTGCCAGAATCGTAAGTGGTGTTGCTAACATGTGCATATATTTACTGTATGGGATGTATGCAATACAGAACAGTAGTGATATTACAACATGAAAAAGTGCTGCAGGTGGTGCTGTTGCGTTATCAATTCCGAATCCCCAGAAAGTACCGTTGCGGATACCGTCTGATATGAATCCGGTTATTGTAATGAGAGTTAATCCAACAAGAAGAATAGAATCGAATGCGATAGTATTTTCCCTGATATTTGTAATGAACAGTCTCCTGAGAATTGCAATTGTAATACCAACAAGAAGAATGTAACTGAATACATCATTTGGTACAGAGACCATTTCCCTGAGTGCTGCAGGATTTGCGTCAAAACCGATCAATTCGAGAACTTCAAACGCGAACATTATGAGCGAGATGATGAAAAGTGCCATCCAGCCAACAAATATAGTAATGTGCATGAACCACCTGAGTGGACTGCGGCGCAAGATTCGTCTCTGTAGAAGAATATCAAGAACAAGTGTGACCAAAAATGGTTGACCATGTCCTTCTGATCTGATCTGCGCTATTAGCGTTTTTAAAAAAACGCGTGCACTTCCTGATGAAGGTTCAAGCCCATATCCTGTCGAGCCAAGACCCCATTTTCTCATGTTTATAATCATTCCATATAAAAATATCATAATAGATATGATCGCTATTATCATCATTTGAACAAATGTTATTCTCAATGCATCTGTAAATCCGGAAAAGTATTCCATACTCATTCCTTTTTCCTCCTGAAATCCACAAACCGAATCATATATAATTATATATTATTTTATTATCTAAAATTAATCTAAAATATAGACTGCTGCGTTCGGTTCGCATATTCTAAGTATCAATTGTATTTAAGTATTATCATTAATCATTCAGATTAAAAAAAGACATGCTTCGGCATTATTATACAAAATATGTGGTTCTCTTTAACATTGTGTGGGTAACATCACTATTTAGGATATGTTTTCAAACATGGAAATCAAATTGCTTGAATTAATGGACAGGATGAACAAGATTGACAGGATACGTGTGGTTAACATTATCCTGTAAATCCCTTCAAATATTTGCCCACTCAATGTTGTGGAGATCCAAATATATAATGCCGATGAAAATATTTAAAAAAGGAAAAAATGGTATTTAGCAAAACTAAATACCGAATTGGCATATATTATGCCAAAATCCAGATCAAATTATAATCCAACTTCTTCTTTGAACCTGTCAAGACCGATCTCATCGATCAATCTTCCAAGGCGCTGTTTTTTGGTGTGTGTCTTGTAGAAACCGATAATTTTGTCCACAGCTACTAAAACCTCATCCTCGGAAAGTTCATCGGCAACGATATCGGCAAGTCTGGGTCTAACTCCGGCAGAGCCACCTACCATCAATGTATACCCCTTTGGAGCACCCCTGATACCAATATCCTTTATTGCAGGTTCAGAACATGAGTTCATGCAGCCGGATACCGCCATCTTGAGTTTTGAAGGCAGTTCCATTCCATGATAGATCTCATCAAGTTTCAGTCCAAGCCCAACAGCATCCTGCTGACCACGCTTGCAGAAAGTTGTACCCGGACATATCTTAATGCTCCTTACACAAAGACCGGTCGCGGCCCCGGGTTTAATGTCAAGGTCTGCCCATATATTGTCCAGGTCATTTTCCTTGAGTCCAACAATAGCCATTCGCTGTGCCGATGTCAGTTTAATTGCTGCAGCACCATACTTTTCAGAAACGTCTGCTATTTTGCGAAGCATATCCGGTGAAATAATACCACCGGGAATATGAGGCGCAATGCCGTATGTTTCCTTATCTCGCTGAAGTATTGCTCCTTTTTCTGGTAAATCTTTTGTCAATATATCCACTCCCTATTTTATTTAATTACGGTATTAAGCCAGTATAAATTGATTATCGATAATTACATCCGGTCAAGTATTCCCTTAATACCTGCCTTGTGGCGTGCCTCATCAAGGGATGCCCTGTCAAAGAACAAGGCCGCTTCGATGTTGCCTTCTTTTCTTGCAAGTTCTGCAGCCTCTGCTTTCTCAACTTCGGCCATAGTCTCACCCTCAAGCATCATCTCAAGGTTTGATCTGGTATCGCTTTTGATAGCGCCTATGATCTCAGCAACTTCTGCAGCATGCCATGCCTCATCCATTGCGATCTGGCGAAGGTATGTCGCTACATCGGAACGTCCTTCTCTCTCTGCAAGTTTTGACATTGCAAGATACCAACCGACCTCGGTTGTTTCACCTCTAAATGTATTCTTAAGAATCTTTTCCAAACTCATTTATTACACCTCAATAAATTGTTACAAATATCTGAGTATTTGCACACACATTTTGTTCGTATAGTACATAACGTTTTTGTATATTGATACTTTATACATTTTGTGTGCATATTATTAGTATTAATGGTACATAACACAAGTGATAGTAATGAAAATATACATCAACGAAAACAAATGTACAGGTTGTGGTGCATGCCGCAGAGCCTGCCCAAAGGGTCCGAGGATATATTCTATGGAAGAAATAAATGGAAAGATCAAAGCCGTGGTAGTTGATCCAAGTTATTGTCTTGGGTGCCGCATGTGTACAACGGTCTGTATGGCAGATGCCATTACACTTGTAAATTGAGGATAAATGCAACAATAGACGCAAATTCAGTTATTGCAGGGATATGGAACAAATTATCACCGCAGAGAACGAAGAGTTTTTTAATGATTTACAACTTTTTTCTGCGCTCTCCGCGTTCTCTGCAGTTGATTTTTATGATAATCGATGGTGAATAATAAACATAAAGATAAACACATATGATCCTTCAATTAATTTTTAAAACGGATGTGAAAAATGTCTCTTGATGTTAGAGTTGTACTGGTTGAACCATTGTATCAGGGAAATGTAGGTTCAGTTACGCGCGTGATGAAGAATTTCGGTTTTTCCGACCTTGTGCTTGTTAATCCATGTAAACTTGAAGCCGAAGCATGCGCGATGTCGTCGCATGCGCGTGATATACTTGAAAACGCGCGCATTGTATCTACACTCGAAGAAGCCGTTGGGGGTGCAAACATTGTCATCGGCACGACAGGCAGTACCGGTTCGAAAATTTACAAACACATACGTATGCCCTACTATGTTCCGCGTGAACTCAGGGGAAAATTCGCAGGCATGAGCGGAACAGTAGTGATCCTATTCGGGCGCGAAGACCAGGGATTCAATAATGATGAGATGAAAGCCTGCGACATGATACTCACAATCCCTACTTCGGACATCTATCCAATAATGAACTTATCACATGCCGTTGGAATTGTGCTGTATGAAATGAGCGATATTGAGGCAGGTGATATCCCGCTTGCCGAAGGGTTTGACCTTGAACTTTTGCATGAACATCTGGAGGAATTGATGGTGGATATAGATTATCCGGCTCATAAAAAAGACAAGACTATGTTGATGTTTAAACGGATATTTGGACGGGCACAGTTGATCCCAAGGGAAGTGCAGACACTGCGCGGGGTGATTGGGAGGATACAGCGGAAGCTGTAGGCAATAAGTTTCTTAAGTCGGATGGTCGACTAAATTGACTTATCATGTATTGACATGTATCAATAAACAGTGTAAAAGTATCAACTGTGATTAAATGGAAATCGAGTTTAGAAATGAGGATATCTCTTTCAAAAAAGAAATCTCTGTGTTGGATGACTTCACCCTTCATTTTATAAAGATACTCACAAAACATAATGTTAAATATGTAATTGTTTCGGGGTACGTTGCGATTATATTTGGTCGAAGTAGAATGAGTGAAGATGTGGATATTCTAATCCGAGAAAATTCTCCCTTCGGTCGAATTGATTCGGACTATATACTTCTATAAATTATAGAGGCTGTCCAACAATCCAAAATCACAGATAAAAGAAGGACAAATATGGCTTTAAATCAATAAATAAGGTTTGATTTTATCGTCCATAGTAATTGTTAGACAGCCTCTATATACTAGAACAAATTTCACATGATAAATTCTTGAAATTGTGGTCAGAATTAGAACAGACGTATGAATGTTTGATTACAAATAATCCAGACGACGCATATCATAGATATCTTGAAAATCATGATGTTATCAGTTTTGCTCAAAAAGACAATTTCATCCCAAATATGGAAATGAAATTCGTAAAAAACAACCTTGATAAGTATTCTATGAAAAAACAAAAACATGTGATGTTGAATGACAAGTCGTTATTCATTCAACATCATTTGAGAGGGTCACATTATCCCCCATACCCCGAAGTCTCCTTATTTTCTCCAACCCGCCTTCTGTTTTAGAGAGCCTTTCATAGAACCTGTTTGCCATTATGATCTGTGAATCTACAAGAGGTCCGACCTGCTTGATCCAGACGGAACGAGGGTGTGTTTTTACAAAATTTGCCCATCTCACAACCTGCTCAGCATGTGTATGATCTCGCTGTGCACCTGATCTGGCAAGGGATTGTGTGTTTTTTATCACCATAAATATCGCTCTCTTATCATTGATTTGATCTTTTCGATCTCTTTCTCATCCAGCGTGTCTGAGTATATTATCCTTAAATGTTGTGCATCCTCAATATCTTTATCGCTTTTGAGTATTTCTTCTTTGAAGGCGATGTTCATCTCGATGCTTGAAAAATAAAAGTCAAGTCCCGTCAGTGGTAGTTGTTTTTTTGTTTCGATCTGATAGTCATCAAGTGCATCCTTTGCAAGTTTAAGTTCCATTTCAGGGAGAAAGTTTCCTTTTTTTATGTATCTAACACTAAGATTATCCATGAGATAATCGTCATAAATTATGCTGCCACTGGCGGATTGTATGCATTCAAATCCTGCATTTTCCAGATCATCATACAATTCAAGGAACTTGTCTTTTTCAATTCTTTCGATAATCATATCGATATCTTCTGTTCCCCGGCTTCTTCCATGTGCAATTGCAACGAACCCCGATATAATTATGTATTCGACATGCTTTTCCACAACATTAACAAAAGATTCCGTGAATTCATCCAGAATTGTTCGGTCTTTAATCTCTCTGATCATTAAATCTCCTGCAAATATAATGTTGTTGTAGTTTAAAATGCTTTCATATCGAGATTACAAATATGAGATTACACAATAAATTTCAAAATTCCCATTTTTCATTCATCATTCGAAACATTGATATGCATTCAAGCCCGTTTTAAAATCTCTAAATTGTCTTTATCATTTTACAATATCATAATTTTGTGAATACCATGGCTGACGGAAAATGGGATGAAAAATTCAAGGCTTTTTTAAAGCAATATTACTGGGAAGAGATACTTCATCTTGGAAATGAGTATCCCGAACAGCGCAGCATAATTGTTGATTTTTCCGACCTTGAGATGTTTGACCGTGAACTTGCAGATGAACTGCTTGAACATCCCGATGAGGTCATACCTTCTGCTGAAAATGCACTCCAGCAGATCGACCTACCGATCGAGAAAACGCTTAATGATGCGCATGTGCAGTTCATCAAGGTACCAAACAAGATCCCTATTCGGGACCTTCGGAGCAAGAACCTCTTGAAGTTCATTGCAATTGAGGGAATGATACGAAAAGCTACCGAAGTGCGACCAAAAATAATAGATGCCGCATTTTTGTGCATGCGCTGTGAAAACATAACACATCGACCACAAACAGAGAATAAATTCGATGAACCCAAATTCTGTGAAAGCGAAATATGCGGCAAAAGTGGTCCTTTTAAGATACTTATCGATCAATCCACATTCCTTGATTCCCAAAAACTTCAAGTGCAGGAGTCGCCTGAGAACCTCAAAGGCGGAACACAACCACAGAGTCTTGATATTGATGTTGATGATGATCTTGCAGGCTATTCAAGTCCCGGAGCCAGAGTAGTAATAAATGGCGTACTAAGGTCACACCAGCGAACACTCCGCGAAGGAAAATCCACGACATACGACCTTGTACTGCATGCCAACTCGATCGAATATATTGATACTGAGTTTGACGAACTTGAGATCTCACCCGAGGAAGAGGAAGAGATACTTGAACTAAGTCGTGACCCTGAAATTTATAATCATATCATAAAGTCCATTGCACCATCGATCTACGGATACGAGGACATCAAAGAAGCGCTTGCACTCCAACTCTTCTCAGGTGTGCCAAAGAACCTGCCTGATGGTACCAGAGTTCGCGGCGATATACATGTGCTGCTTGTAGGTGACCCAGGTATCGCAAAAAGTCAGATGCTGCGATACATGGTAAAACTTGCACCGCGCGGTGTTTTTGCATCAGGAAAAAGCGCATCATCAAGTGGTCTGACTGCTGCGGCAGTAAAAGACGATCTAGGGGATGGGCGCTGGACACTTGAGGCAGGTGCGCTTGTAATGGCTGACATGGGTGTTGCTGCAGTTGATGAAATGGATAAGATGCGCTCTGAGGATAAGAGTGCACTCCACGAAGCAATGGAACAGCAAACCATAAGTGTTGCAAAAGCAGGCATCATAGCCACATTAAAATCACGATGTGCACTGCTTGGTGCCGCGAATCCAAAATACGGACGATTTGACCGTTATGAAGGTATTGCACAGCAGATCAATATGCCACCGGCATTGATGTCAAGGTTTGACCTGATCTTTGTATTACTGGATACGCCTGATGAGACAAAGGATATGAAGATCGCACAACATATTTTAAGTGCCCATCATGCCGGTGAGATGTCAGAACAGAGGATACACCTCCCTACCAGTAAGGTGACGCAAAATGATGTGGACTCTCGAATGGAGGTTATATTGCCGAAGATCGATCCTGACATTATGCGGAAGTATATAGCATATGCACGTAAGAACGTATTCCCTATAATGGAAAAGGAAGCTCATGAACACCTTATCGATTTTTATATGGGTCTTCGTAAAATGGGAGAGGGAAAGGATGCTCCGGTACCGGTTACAGCACGACAACTCGAAGCACTTGTTAGACTTTCAGAATCAAGCGCACGCATCCGGCTTAGCAATGTTGCCACAATAGATGATGCAAGAAGAACTACACAGATCGTGCACTCATCCCTTAAACAAGTAGGAGTGGATCCAGACACCGGTGCGTTTGATGTAGATGTGCTAACATCAGGTACAAGCAAAAGCCAGCGGGATAAGATTAAAATAATGAAAGACATCATTCGAACGGTAGGGAGTCGCCATTCCGGCGGCAAAGCTCCGCTTGATGAGATATATGCCGAAGCTGAAGCCGAACAGATCGATAGGGGGCATGCCGAGGAATTGATTGCAAAGATGCGGAAAGTTGGGGAACTATTAAAACCCGATAATGCTCATGTAAGATTAGTTTGAAGAAATTGTGACACCATGCACTTAAAAATACATAAATCTGGAACTAGTTTTATTGTTGCTGTATGTGACAAAGACCTACTCGGGAAAAAACTTAAACAAGGCAATACCACTGTAGATATATCAGAAGAATTCTATAAAGGAGACATTGTATCTGAAGAACAGATTATCGAAGTACTTACAAACGCTACAACCGCAAACCTTTTTGGCGAAAGGGCCGTTGCATGTGCTATAAAGTGCGGTTTTGTAGACCCCGAATGTGTAATAATAATCAATGGTGTGCCGCATGCACAAATATTTTGTCTTTAGAATAATTGTTGAAATTGATTGAAATCCAAATTATAAGTTATTAATTATAAGTTTTAAATTGTAAATTACGAATTTATCGAAATGGTGGCTAAATAAGTGACTGGCGAAAATGTTGAGATACGTACTCTTGAAAGAAAAGACCTTATAAACGGTGTTATTGCAAAACACAAACGGTTTATTGAGGAATATACAGGAGAATTTAAAGAACTTGATGAGAAAATGACATCATTGAATGAGCAAGCCGATTCCGCAATAGCGAACAAGGAATCAGTCGTCGAAAGAGTGGATGTTCTGAAAGAGAAAAGTCAGCAGTTATACCATCAGGCAGAGAACCTTCTTGGTGATTTATCTTCATTTGATGATATTGTACCCGAGGATAACAAACTCATTCATTCAATCAATGACGGGCTCGTAAAGATCAAGCCATCTACAACGCTTGCAGATGAAAAGCAGATCGTTGATGATATATCAGGTAAATTATCAAAGGTCTCACTCGACAAGGGAGATGTTAAAAAACTTATTTTGCAGATCAAAGCAAGAGTTGATGAAGCACTTGCTTCAAGTGTTGAACTTAATTCAATTACAGGGTCTGATAAGAAATTCAATGATTCGTTCTTTAAATTGAATTCAGAACTAAAAGAGATACTACCGCGTCATGGATGGCTCAAGACCAGGATTGAAAGCCACACCGTGGGACTTAAATACTGGGAAGATACAGCCAGCGGAAAAGTTGTTACATTGGACGAAGCAGTTGGACAGGACAAGGTGATGGAAGCATGACTGATGTATCACAAATGACAGAGCGGGAGTTAAAGGAAAAGGTCAATAGTATCAGGACCCAGATCGACCAGAATGAAAGGTCTTTGAAGTCAATATTCAGGGAATTGAAACTGCACCGTACAGATACCACCGACCTGAAAGAGAAACGAGATGCTCTCAATGCTCAAGTGAAGGAACTTGTTCCAAAAGCACGCGACCACAAGATAAAACGTGATGATGCAAACCAAAAGATTGCTAATCTGAAAACAGAACGAAGCGGTATACAGGCAGCAACACAAAAAGTGGTTGATGAAATATCCCAGATGAAAACAGAGCGGGACGATCTCAACAAACTTTCAAAGGGTAGCGTGGAATCATTATCAAAAGCCTATGCGGAAGAACTTGATAAATTATTAAATGCCGACATTCCACTCAAACATGAGATCGATATCATTGAAAGATTGACCCAACTTGAAGAGCGGCTTGGTGCCGCTTTCAGTGCAAATGAGGTTCATAAGAAGATAATTGAATCATATGATAGTTCAAAGGGCATATATGATACCGGTGATAATGTCAGCGACAAAATACGGTCGCTTGCAAAAGAATCACAAGAACACCATCTTGGGATGCTTGAATTGTACAAAACCATTGATGAACTTCGAAAAGAAGCCGATATGTACCATGCACAGATCAACGAGAAATATTCCCTATCTGCTCCACTGCGAGCCAAGATCGATCCTTTGAAAGCCAAGATCGAACAACTTCGCGAAGAACTCAATGTGTACCTTGAGAGATCAAAGGAAGTACAACTTGTAAAGGACGAGAAAAAGCAGGATGAACAGCATGTTGTTGCAAAAGAGAAGTTGAACAAGACCGGACGCCTGAGTCTTCAGGACCTGAAGGTTTTGATGGATAAAGGAGATATCAAATTCTAGTTTGTACGATGTTCGCAGTTTATTGAACAATCAATTTAAGACACCAACAACATGGTGCCTATCTTTTTTGTATCTGGAGTCCACTTATATTTTTTGATTTGTCTTAAAGATCGCAGCTGCAGACATACACAAAAAGAATAAAACAGCATCAAATCCAGCAGTATTCTCTATTTTATCGCCAGTAGATGAATTCGAATTGCTTAAAGACCCATTTAATTTTTCAACCAACCCAGGGTTTTGCGTTATATCAGGCTCAGGAAGTGTTGGGTCAAGATATTGCCATACAGGTTTAAATGTTACCAAACCACCGTCTGACCCTGCATATATTGTGTCTACAGTGATATTGAATATCTCATTTGAATTGCGGGAATATACAAAATATTCACCTTCACGTATGATTTTATCATCCACGCTTTCACTGTTCAGTAAAAGTTCCATCCATACTTTATCCCCACCCTGACTTGAACTTAGACCTTTAAAAACAAGTTCATATCCTTGATAGAATAGCCAGCGTTCTCCTGTTGTAAGATACATTCCACTGCCGTTTACCAACACTTCGTTATCTTCTGAAGCGCTTGCAGAAATTGATAAACATATAAGTGACACTAATATAAGCACAAGTACAACTACCGTTGTTTTTAAAATCCGTGTTCCCGTTTTATTATACATCAAACCTTACCTGATCCTATTTTGCCTTTGTATAGATGCATAGACCAGCCATCACATCTTCGCGCGTCCCATCCGAATCTTCAACAACAAGTGCACCATCCTCAGTCATTCCAACTGCCTTGCCCTCGATCATTTTGGAAGGTGTGGTTATAGTTACCTGCCGACCGATGGTATCTGATAGTGATGTCCATTCATCAAGGATACCCGAAAATGGCTGTGTCCTGAACCGAATGTACTCCTGCTCAAGTTCAAAGAGCACATCCTGTATAAATGAGATACGGTCAATGGGTTCTCCAAGTTCTGACCACAAGGTTGTTGCAACATCCCTGATATCATCGCTAAACTCATTCATATCCACGTTTGCATTGATGCCAATACCAACCACGATGTAATCTACAAGTTCCATCTCTGCATTAACTTCCGTTAATATGCCGCATACTTTTTTGCCGTCGATAAGTATATCGTTCGGCCATTTGATACGTGCATCCAAGCCAAGTTTTCGCATTATTTTTGAAATTGCAATTCCTGCAACCAGTGTCAATCTTGATGCATGCGCAAGTGAGATCGTGGGTTTGAGGATGACAGACATCCAGATCCCGCCACGGGGTGAGAGCCACTCACGCCCAAGCCTACCGCGTCCCCCTTTTTGTATTTCAGCAACTACAACTGTGCCATCTTCAGCATCGTGTGCCAGTTCTTTCGCTGTAATATTGGTAGATGTTAATTCATCAAAGTGATGTATTTTCTGTCCGATGAGACTTGATCTGAGTCCCATCTTAATTGCATCGGGATTAAGTCGATCAGGCACGGATCTTAATATGTAACCTATCTTTGGAGATGATTCTATTTCGTAGCCCTCTTTAGCAATTGACTTTATGTACTTCCAGACCATCGTCCTGGATATTCCAAGTAGGTTGCCCAGTTCCTCCCCGGATACTGCTTTTCCTTCAGATTCTTTAAGAATCTTAATTATTTCCGATCTTTTACTGCTCAAAAATATCCCACCACTATCGTTATATGTATGGCTTCTGATTTTAAGGTTATTGTGGATGTGTTTGGTGCACGCACCAAACGGAATACTTATACAGAAATAAGTAATATCAAAATCCAATGTACTACAACGAAGACTGTATATCAGGATCGAAAAAGCATCTGAAAGATGGAACCGTCGACCTTATAATCACAGATCCGCCATTCGCTATCAGTGGGGATAAATTACACAAACACTATAACCGTGATGAAAAACACGTAATCGATGGATATGTAGAGATCCCTAAAGACCAATACATGGATTTTTCAATTAACTGGATCGCTCAGGCACACCGTATTTTGAAAGATGATGGTTCAATGTACATTGTTTCTGGGTGGTCAAATCTTTTAGACATCCTTCTTGCACTGGAACAAAATGAATTTGATATCATAAATCACATAATATGGAAATATAATTTTGGGGTTTACACTAAGAAGAAATATGTCACTTCCCACTATCACATATTGTATTGCAAAAAGCAAAACAATAAAAAAGTGAAATTCAACACCAATTGCCGTTTCGGTCCATCTGAGAAAACAGAAAACGATGGGTCTGCATTATATTCCGATATGGAAGATGTCTGGGTGATCAACAGGGAGTACAAACAGGGTAAAACAAAGAACAAGAACCAACTACCAAAAGAACTTCTTAAAAAGATGATATTATACTCATCTGATGAAAATGACTTGGTCTGTGACTTCTTTTTGGGAAGTTTCTCTACAGCAAAAGTTGCCAGAGCTCTGAACCGCAACTCCACCGGATTTGAAATTAATTCAGAGGCGTTCGATCATCAGATAAATAAGATTGAAAAAATTGAGGCAGGATGCATGTTAAAAGACCTTAAAATACCGGAAAATAAGATTCATTTTAATCAAGGAAAATCGTGGTCTGAAGAGGATATTGAAAAATTATTAACACGCTATAATGCCTTGAAAACACAGCGGCTTTCAGACAAGGAATCGTTTGAGATATTATCGGGAGAATTTGGCAGAGGTAGGTTTTCAATATTGAATATAGTTAAAGCGAATAGAAGCGAGAAAACCTGAAAAATGATACTATATCCGGAAAACGATCATGACTGCCGATATGTCGTATTATGAAAAAATGTTCCCATGGTTATGGGAAAATGACCATGATATGGTCGTCCACAATGATTTTGATGGTCTTTTTTCGGCTTCAATAATGTCTAATTTTAACAACTGGAACATAATCGGTTTTTACGACCTGCAAAATGTATGGTATTCCAAACAGAAAGATCTGGATGATCTTCGAAACGCAATATGGGTCGATCTCGACATCAGTAAACCCCACATAAGAAGTATTGGACACCATATACAAGAATTGGGTGGAAGTCAAATAGCGCCAACACCAAAACCAACACTAACGCCAACGATAACATCAAAAACAATGCCACATTTAGAACGATCTCTTAATCCTAATTTATTACAAAGTATCACACATTCAAATTTTAAACGTAAATACCCGCTTGGAACCTGCCATTTTATCATGGCTTTAAAAAACATACAAGTTGAAAATACTGACCTTAAAAAATACCTTTTATGGCACCCTGATTCAAGCTGGATAAACGGACAAAAACATCGATTTTATGATAATGTTGAATATTGGATCGAATCCTTTATAGATATTCCATTATTAGCAGAAACGATCCATCAGATCAATGATATTGAATTTGAAAATGAGATTCGTGATAAACTATATTCAGAAATCGAAAACTGTGGATTCTCAAAAGGCGGGTCCTATATCGAATCTCACCACTTAAAGTGTTCTGGATATCAATGCAGCTTTAATGATCCAATTCGATTGGAAGATAAGATCAAAAAATTGTTAAACTTTATTAATTCCACAATGAGATGGAATACACCTGTCCTTCCATCTGAATATAGCAAACTTGTTGGAAAAAGAAATAAAATGAATATCCATGACCTGATCAGCAGGCATGGAAATATTCAGAACTTCATCGAAGACCGAGACGTTTTTTCCTATTCAATACCATTTAAAAGTTCTATAAATTTCACGACTTGCATTGACATCTGATTTCCAAAGGGAAGTAAAGAATTAGATAAATCGTATTTGTTTAGATCGTTTTAATGCCAGATCAATCCGCCATCGGCGGCACATCCCGTCATTACGAATATGATTTTTGTTAACGATTTAGCTTATTCAAGTTAGTAGATATGGAACGTGCCGCCTACGGCGGTCGCACGGTTTTTGATTTCGATTCGTATAGATTATGTTTTTGCATCCGGAATATCAGATAAACACATACGATAAATCTACATATCCCCAATCTTAACACTTAGCATAACATCGCCCTGTTCGATCTTTACAACAACATCCTGACCCTCTATACCTGACCAAACACTGAATGCTTGTCGTCAAGATGAGGTTGTGGAGCTTCTGTGATAAAGAACTGGCTTCCCCCTGTGTTAGGGCCTGCATTAGCCATTGATAATGTTCCTGTGGTGTGTTTTAATTCAGGATGGAATTCATCGGGGATCACATATCCCGGACCGCCCCTTCCATCCCCATTAGGGTCCCCGCCCTGTATCATAAAACCGCGTATGACCCTGTGAAATGTTGACCTATCATAAAATCCACTATCTACAAGATCAATGAAATTCTTTGTAGTTATTGGAGCCCGGATTTCATAAAGTTCTATCTTGATGGCACCTTTGTCAGTAACTATCGTTGCAATTCTGTTATCAACTGTTTTTTGATCAATGGTATCTGTATTTATATACGTGGCTTTTTGATCCACTTCGCTATCCACACATCCAGATACCATTGAAAACAATACAATAAGTAATAAAATCGATAACATCCATTTCATAATTTTACCATCTGCAAAGTTAATTATTCCCCCTGATTCCTGGTAGCATTGACGTAAGCCCCGACAGCTGCACTTATAACTGCAACCTTCTGATCACGGTTATCAAGTGCAGATGCAAGTGTTGCGCCTTTTTCGGTATCTTCTTCGACAACCCTTTTTACATCATCAATTATATTATAGTCATCAATAAAATGAGTCGTAAGGTTTCCACTTCTGAAAGCCTCATGCCTGAGCACAGCCTTATGGAACGGAATATTGGTTTTAACGCCTATAACTATATATTCATAAAGTGCCCGCTCCATACGTGCGATCGCTTCCTCACGGTCACGTCCCCATACACTTAATTTGGATATCATGGAATCATAATACGGAGAGATGGTGTAACCCACGTGTACACCACTATCTATACGTACACCAGGTCCGCCTGCCGATCGGTATCTTCGTATCTTACCAGGGGACGGTGCAAAATCATTTAACGGGTCTTCAGCATTGATGCGGCATTCAATTGCCCAGCCATTGATTTTGATATCTTCCTGTTTATATGACAACCTGTCACCGCATGCAATATGGAGCTGGTCTTTCGCAAGGTCGATACCTGTTACCATCTCAGTGATGGTATGCTCGACCTGAAGACGCGTATTGACTTCAAGGAAATAAAAATCACCTTTTGAGTACAGGAACTCAACCGTGCCTGCATTCTCATAACCGATAGCCTTTGCAGCCTTTACAGCGGTCTCCCCCATTTCTTTCCGAAGCTGCGGGGTCATGACCGGAGATGGTGCTTCCTCGATCAATTTCTGGTGTCTGCGCTGTATTGAACATTCCCTGTCAGAAACATACACAGTATTTCCATACTTGTCTGCAAGTATCTGGAATTCGATGTGTCTTGGCTCTTCAACATATTTTTCAATAAAAACAGTTGGATCACCAAACGCCGACTGTGCAACCGATTGGATCGAACTAAGCGCATGACCGACCTCCTCTTTGGAATGCACGATCTTCATACCGATCCCTCCACCGCCTGCAGAAGCCTTAATGATCACAGGATATCCGATCGAATCAGCGATCTCAATGGCATCATCCACATTTTCGATAGGGTCTTCAGTACCCGGTACAACAGGAATGCCTGCCTTGATCATAGCAGTACGTGCAGCGATCTTACTTCCCATCTGTTCAATGACACTGCTCGGAGGACCAATAAATATAATTCCATTATCTTCACACTTTTTTGCAAATACAGCATTTTCAGATAAAAATCCATATCCAGGATGAATTCCATCCGCACCTGATTTTTTTGCAACATCAATAATCGCATCCATATTCAGATAACTCTTACTCGATGGTGCCGGACCTATGAGATAAGCCTCATCTGCATATTTAGCAAAAAGAGCATTCTTGTCCGCTTCCGAATACACGGCAACAGTAGAAACACCCAATTCACGGCAAGCCCGCATAACACGAATAGCGATCTCGCTCCTGTTTGCAACAAGTACTTTGTTAAACATGTTTCTTCATCCTTTCCTGTCCAGTCTAACTTTATTGTATTGCCATCAGAACATCGCCGATTTTTACCGGATCGCCATCAGCAATGAATATTTTCTTCACAACACCACCGTGGGTTGCATGTACTCCATTCTCCATTTTCATTGCTTCAAGGACACATATCGTGTCACCCTCTGCAACAGTATCGCCAATCTCAACCTCGATCGATAGCACCATGCCCTGCATGGAAGCGGTGACTGCGCCCTCAACAAATTCAGGTGTCACATTTATATTTGCTGGTGCATCTGCAACCGACACAAAACCACCTTTGGGTTCTAATTTAACATTGAACACATCGCCATCGACCTCAACCTTGAATTCCGTAGGAATCGCGGCTGATGGTGCACAAACAGCTACTTGTGCCGTCGCTGCAGGCATAAGAATTTCCTCTACCGTTTCACCTTTCAAGAATTTCGGAGCAATTGCCGGATAGAGAATATAGGTCAGCACGTCCTCTTCCTTCTTCACAAGACCCAGATCTTCTGCCTCTTTTTTCAGGCTTTCGTATTCAGGTTCCAAAAGGTCAGCCGGACGACATGTTATCGGCTTTTCATCACCTATGATCTTCATAATGATTTCGTCACTGATAGGTGCAGGTGAACGACCATACAGTCCCCGCACATAATCCTTGACCTCTTTTGGAATAACCTTATACCGCTCGCCCATGAGCACATTCATAACAGCCTGTGTACCCACGATCTGACTTGTTGGCGTAACAAGAGGCGGATACCCAAGTTCAGCGCGAACCCTTGGCATCTCTGCAAGTACATCATCATATTTGTCAAGTGCATTCTGCTCTTTTAATTGTGAAACCAGATTGGACAACATGCCACCGGGTATCTGGTACAAGAGCACGTTCGTATCGATCTGTTCTGAGATCGGGTCAAGAATGCCACGATACTCTTCTTTCAATTTCTTGAAATGAGAAGCGATCTCTGATAACAGTCTCAGATCAAGTCCTGTATCATAAGGAGTAGCTGCAAGTGATGCGACCATTGTTTCGGTTGGTGGCTGTGATGTACCACCCGATAATGGAGATAGTGCAGTATCGAGAATGTCCACACCTGCCTCACAAGCTGCCATGTAACTCATCGGTGCCATACCGGAGGTACAATGACAGTGAAGTGCGATTGGCAATGATACTTCTTTTTTGATGGCTTTGATGATAACATGTGCCTCATGTGGTGAAAGCAGACCAGCCATGTCCTTTATGCACAGAGAATCGCATTCAAGTTGCTCAAGGTCCTTTGCAAGTTCCACGAACTTTTCCACCGTGTGTACCGGACTGATAGTATAACAAACAGTTCCCTGCACATGTGCACCTTCGCGGTTTGCCACCTTGATAGCAGTATCCATATTACGAACATCATTTACCGCATCGAATATCCTGAAGATATCAATACCATTCTCATGAGCCTTTGTGACAAATTTGTCAACCACATCATCGGAATAATGGCGGTACCCCACCAGATTCTGACCTCTAAGAAGCATCTGGGCAGGAGTATTGTGCATATGTTTTTTAAGTTCCCGCAGGCGCTCCCACGGGTCTTCATTAAGATATCTTATACATGTATCAAAAGTTGCGCCGCCCCACATCTCAAGGGAAAAATATCCGATCTGATCCAATTTTTCAACTACTGGAATCATATCACGTGTGCGCATACGCGTAGCAAGAAGGGACTGATGTGCATCCCTTAGAATAGTTTCTGTAAGCTTAACTTTCATTGAACACCTCTATGGAACTGAAAATATTGATTATTCTGTGGATTATTTGATAATTGATTATGATTAATGAAATTGTACCTAATTGTACAACTCCTTTTATGTAGTTTCTGGTATTGGTTTATGTGCAAAATGTTATATGCCGCAATTGTTGCAACACGTTTAGAGGTGTCTGATTTATTGTTGAGTGCTCCGAATGCGGCTCTGATAGTGTGTATCAGTATTTCAAGAAATGTACAAGCGCATATACTTTAAACACATATCATAAACTTGGCACTCATTTTGAGAGCACACAACCGATGTGGCTTTAACTCCTCATTCTTCTTCCATATCCAGTATTGTGATCCTGTAATTGGGTTTATGAAGTTCCCCAAATGAGCGTAGCATCTTTTCGATCATAGATTTTGAGTATTCGACAACATCATCGTTTCCGCCACTTTGCATTAAAAAAACATCGGTTTCAACTTTTAATACCATAAAAACGTCATTATCTTTTTCAGTATCAATATGCAACATGTCTCCAATCTCAAGATCATTCAACTTCGGTCGTTTTGTTAATATTACATCTAATTCTCGTGTTGTCATTTTTTTACCTTTCTTCCGATAAATGCCCACTGATCATAAATACCAAATTCATCCGTGTTATCCATGACCTCACCTTCAATACCGATCATACGCAATGCAGATTCCAAAATATCCATCTCGGATTTGCCATTGACCGTGAACAGCATAAGTGCGCCGTCCTTTGCCACCTTTGCCGATTCGAACATCATACGAGCCCACATATCCTTATTAAACTCATATATCGTTCCAAGCATAAAACCAACCACACCGTCGAAACGTTCCGGTTTAAAGAAACTGGAAAGTGCAGTAGCATCCATTACAATACTTTTCTTTGGATCCAGTACACCATGCATAAGACCCTGACATACCGTACATTTCTCATATTCAATGGTTGTTGGATAAATACCCCGCTCATGTAGAACTATCGTAGACATTCCGTTGCCACAGCATATTTCCAGCACATCGCCATCAATAGAGATACCTTTTTGAGCAAGTTTTTCCAAAAGATCAGAAAGACGATTTATCCTGGCATTTGTATATGTGCTTCCATAAGATTCAAGTGGCGTCGTGCATTCATCACATGTTTCACGGTTTACCAGTAAAAGTGAATAATATTCGATCAATGCATCATTCATCGAATCGTTTGCAACTTCAATCACCCGATCAGGTTGGTTTTTATCTAATATTAAATTTGCAAGTGATTCAAATTCATCGGCTGATTGGTTTGTTATAGAAGATAAGAAGATCGACCAAAAGTCAATTGGAACTTGTTCAGTCCTTTCATTGAATATTGCCAATCCTGTGGTTTTTGTACCATCGGTTATCCTGATAGTCCGCAGATTAATGTCATTTTCTTTCATTACATCTCGAATGTCCTTAAGATACGATATTGTAGTCATTATGGTCTTTTGAGAATAAAATCCAGGCTCAACAAGATATATCTCTTCTTCAATACCAAGCAGATCATCTAAAATCATGATTGGTTCAATCTAGGTAATGCGATATTAATATTTCGCCATGGCGTCAAGATTGGCTTGGATTTCATCTGTAAACATCAACAAACTGCTTCC
>JAMJFS010000020.1 GCA_023544565.1 Methanosarcinaceae archaeon | reverse complement strand
TGATGATTAAAATACCAAGTTTTGATGTGAAAGAATGTATACCTACGGATTTGTAACTACTTTTTTAGGATTATTGACTCTAAGCATAACGATTATAAGAATTTTTTTAATGAAATTTACTCAAAGATGGGGTATAAAACATATATTACGAGAAAATCCTGGCTACGCTCGGGTTGACTCGAACTATATAATTCTATAAATTATATATGTACAATAAAAAAAATGCCCGGCAAAGGGCATCTTCTTACATTATTCTTTTCTGATATCGACAACAGCTTCCTTTGACATCTGGTTGCCTGTTATCGCTTCTGCTTTCATTGGCACGACATCGTACACGTTTGCACCTTTTCCATCTGCAACATGGCCCATACGCCAGTGACCGAATCCGTGCATCCAGCCGACCGTGTCAGGCCGTATCCTGTCAGTCAGAAGTGCGAGCATTGATGCCTTTCCGTATTCGGATTCTACTTCGATCTTATCTCCGGTTTTAATATTCAGTTTTTCTGCAGTTTTCGGATGGATCGCAACCGGATTATCCCATTTAAGTTCATTCAGATAGACATTGTTCTGCGTGTTCACACTATAATGTGCCGACTCATGCCAGTTGATAAGATATAGCGGATAATCCCAGGATGGCATAGCCTCAACAGGAATATACGCAGGCATTTTGTTGATCATCTTGCCGTTTGCATCATTGAGATCTTCAAGATGCTCTGATACGAATTCGAATTTCCGTGATTTCGTATCAAATCCGTTATAGTAAGTGTCCCACACAGTAACACCGATCGCATTGCCATTACTATCATGGAGTACACCATCGATGTCTACATGCGAACCGGACGGAGCCTCTACCTTCTGTCGGTATTTCTCATAACTTGTGCCATTGACCTTATCAGTCCATACCGCACCATCAAGTTTCTGTAATTCTGCAATGCTAAGACCTGATAGACCGTTCTTAAGTTCAGCCTCAAGATATTCCAGATAATCCAGTCCTTTGAAGAATTCCTCACCATCGGACGTCTTAAGTTTTAGATTCTCACCGAGTGCAATAATTGTCTCGTATTCAGTCATCTGATTGAATAGAGGTTCAATTGCAGGTTGTCTCAATGCTACAGATGGCCATGTGATATAATTCTCGTTCAGGTCGTAACTCTCGAATTGAGTAGTTGCAGGAAGAACGATATCTGCAAGTTCAGAAGTCTCATTGATGTGTGTGCCTACAACAACAAGGAACTCAAGTGCCTTGAGTGCATTCACAACATCATTGGTACCCGGAGTGGACATGACAACATTTTCACCCATTACAACGCCAATCTTTGGCTTGTATGGTTTACCTGTTGTAATTGCATCCAGGGCACTGATATATGAATTGTCAGCAAATGGATAATCCCCATCAAGAGATGGTTCAGTTATGTCATCATACGATACATTCTGGCGCGCAAGTCCGCCCATGTTAGGGAAGATGATCGTTCCACGCCTATCTATCTGACCTGTCAGTGCTGCAAGTGCTGCAATGGCGCGCCCTGTCTGGACAGCGTTGGAATGCTGGGTGACACCTGCGCCTATATTAATTGCAGCAGGTTTTGTCATTGCAAGTTCACGTGCCGTGTGTGTGATGATCTCTTTAGATAAACCGGTAATCCCTTCAGCCCATTGTGGCGTTTTGTCCTTTACGAAATTTGCGAAATCATTGAATCCAAGTGTCCAGTGATCTATGAATTCCTCGTCAAATAACCCTTCTTTAATGATAACATGGGCCATTGCAAGTGCAAATGCTCCATCTGTTCCGGGTTTTATTGGAAGCCATTCATGTGCCTTGGTTGCGGTGAAACTTAAATATGGATCTACGACAATCAACCGTGCACCGTTCTCTACTCCCCTCATTATTGTGCGTGGTTCATACCCATGTTTAATGGATGAAAGTGGATTTGAACCAAAGAGAAGTATGTACTTTGACTCCACGGCATCAAGCATCGCATTTTCTTCACCCATACTGATCTTTAGTGCTGCTTTTCTTGCAGAATCACTGTTCTGATTGCACTGGAAGTGATTTGGTGTGCCGTACAGATTACAGAAATCTTCCTGTAGATGGTTGTAATTTCGCCCGTCTGCAAACCATACGAGTTTATGTGATTCGCCTGCTGCTTTGAGTGTACCAAGTTTATCTGATATCTCAGCGATCGCTTCAGGCCATGTGATCTCCTCAAACTTCGGTTCGACGCCCCTGCCTTTTTGGGGATTGGTACGCCTCATTGGTTTTTGTAGCCTGTCAGGGTCATAGAGTAGTTCCACAGCAGCATTGCCTCTGGCACATAGTCCTGAACCCTCACCCATGTTATCGAAATAATCCTTTGAGTTATTAGAAACACCTGTAGGATTATACGGGTTAGGTCCCACCTTCATGACCATTGTCTCGCCTGTGATTGCATTTGGGAGTATATCTGTATGAATACCACTCATCCCACCGCACATATTGCAGTAACTGGGAATCCACTGATGTGGTTGCTTTCGTGCAGGTACTGCTGCAAGTTTGTGGCAATCATCGCAGTCAACTGCCGCGGATGCGACATCACCAACAGCGATCGTACCAACAGCGGCAGCAGATAATTTCAGGAAATCCCTTCGTGTGATCTTAATTGACATTTTTTACTCCTCCCCGTGTCCGTCTTCTTCGCTTTCGCCTTCACCTTCGATACGGCCGAGTCTTGGCTTCATTTCCATTCTGCCCATGATCTCTGAACTGGCATCAATGTAGAACACATGAGGTTCTGTACCGAGATGTGGTTTTATTGTCTGTACTGGATTTTTCGCAATGATCCTTGATACTTCACTGTTAGGATCTTCAAGATCACCGAAATAACGTGCTTTGGTAGGGCATGCAAGAACACATGCAGGTTTAGCACCGCCGTCAACCCTGTGGGCACAGAATGTGCATTTATCTGTAGTGCCACGACCGAAATATTTGGTACCTTTTTCGGGGTTCACAAAACGTGCGTCATACGGACATGCGGCAATACATGCCTTACAACCAATACATACTCTTGAATCAATAAGCGTGATCCCATCTTCGCGTTTGAATGTGGCTTTGACCGGACATACCGTGACGCACACAGGTTTTTCGCACTGGTTGCAGAGTCTTGGAAGAGTGAATGTGGACACAAGTGGATATGTGCCCTTTTCCATCTGCTTGACCCATGACCTGAAAAACGTCAGTGGCACCTGGTTTTCCTGCTTGCATGCGATCGAGCATGAATGGCATCCGATACATCTTCGAAGATCTATCACCATGGCAAGTCGTCCTTCATTAGAGTGTACGATCTCAGGACGTCCCCATTCTCCGTTTATGCGCTGGATTCGTTCTTTTGCCATTTTTATGCCTCCCTCTTGCCGAATAGTTTAGCATCCACTTTTTCAATTATCTGCGGAACATAAGCTATACAGAATGCGTATGCCCCGGTTCCCAGAATAAATAATGTGACGATCACAGCAATTTCCTGGGGCACGGTATATCCCACAAATCCTATTAAATGCGTGTAGGGCACAATTCCAGCCTCTGTCTTTGGAATGGTCTGACCACCAAGTACTACATTGAGACGCATAGCAAGGGTACCTATTATTATAAAAAGTGCAGCTATCCATTGCCCGACATACGTTCTACTGATATTTGGAAGTGAAAGCAATAGCACTGGAATAATACCGCCAATACCTAACTGGACGACAAGGAATGAGAATGAAAATGGTCCGATCAGCCAGAGTTTAACGGCTTCCACCTCTTCTGCGCCTGCAAATATCATTGTGGTAACATCAGACATATCAAGGAAGAATTCTATCGCGATAAGAAGAATCAACATGTTTCCAAGACTGTATACGAGGTTTCGGTCAATCTTATTTGATTCTTTCTTTGTGAATAGTGTATCTTTAGTAATCACCATAAACACGATGAGTGCAATTCCTGATGTAAGCGCTGATATGAGGAACAAAAATGGCATGAGTGAGGTGTGCCAGATTGGCATGCCTTTGGTGAGGCCGAATACGAAACCGGTGTCAGCATGCACGGCAAGTGCCAGCGGAATACATATGATCCCCATCATCTTTGCCGCACCATCCCTATGTGAGAATATGGAATATGCATATATGGCACTGGCTGTCATATATCCCCCTACTAAAAAGGCAGACCAACTGAACATTGACGTAACATTACCCAACATCATCGTAAAATACGACCTTGATGGTTGTGTCATGTCAATGAACAGTAGCGACACTGCCATTCCAAGCAGGATGAGCGCCATGAATACTGCATATTTTGATACAGCTTTATATTCTTTTTTTCCGAACACATACGCAAACGTGGAAAGCGTAAATGAACCTGCACTGAGTCCAGTCATGAACGGGAACGCAGCCATAAGCGCTCCGAATGCCATTCCGTGCTGAACATTATAAATCTCTTGGTATACCATTATCAATCACCCAAACAAGTTTGACATAAATTATTCAATCAATTTTGTTTTTTACAATGCACATTGTTTTTTTCAAGTATAATTTATAAAATTTAAGGATTCCGAGTTGACGCGAACGTTTTCTCATTTGAATATAAATATGTTCAGACATATTTCATATATTTAAACCTGATGGCACCTTACGATGCAAAAACGTTGATGTGGGCAATATTTGCCACTAACACACATATGAAATAAACACAAAATGTTAATATATATATAGAACTTATGCATAATTCGGAAAATCATTAACATGGTGATTACATGAAATTTAAAAAAGGATATTATTTTGTCACAATATTATTAATGTTGCTGGTCATATCGTCTCATTCAGCAACTGCGATATCAGATTATGCAGATGAAGTTCCGGGTGCATTTGTCGGTGCATGCCATACTTGTCATATAGATCCTGCCGGAGGCGGTGCACTAACCACTTTTGGTATTGATTACGCAGACGGCGGGTATTCTTTTGATGCCATTGCAACTATAGATTCTGATGGTGATGGGGCATTGAATTCAGCCGAGCTTGAGGAAGGTACGAACCCGGCTGACCCTGAGGATGCACCTGCTGCAGAAGGTGAGGTAGTAGAAGATGATATGAATACCGAACACCCCATATTGTCTGCATATCCTGGATTAAAAGATATCGTGCATCCAATATACCATAAAACGCTTGAAGATTCAATACCTGGTTTTGTACCTGGTTTTGAGTTAATGGGTGCATTTATTGGTATTTTAGCAGCAGTTATTTTCATGAGACGGGGCAACATAAAGCCCTAATCTCATTTTTATTTTTTATTTCTACTCCATAATCGTTCTGTTTTGTTTTTATCATGTCGCAACATAATCTATGTTTAGTACACAAAAAAAACTAAAATAATGCAATTTTATTATGTTTTTTTTTAGAATATTTTATAAAATGGACAAATAAATCATGGCTAATTTGTTTAATCTAGTTCGTGCATTTGGCAGGATATCATCCCATTCCCTCACCTCGGTCTCACATGAGCGGTGTTTGAACAGGCGATATGACCGCGTGTTATGCAACAGGTGCGAGCATGTATGCGGTGCAGATGCCATATCCCTTGACATTGTACCTTCTATTGACGGCACTGCATGTACAGGATGTGGTGTATGTGTCAATGTTTGCCCGACAGGTGCATTTGCCCTCAGGGACATATCAAAAGAGAATATTATTTCATCTATTGAAGAGGGAAAAACAGTTGTTTTTTCATGCAAGACCATAGAAAAATTTGATGATCCATCTTATGTTCCAGTGCCATGTATCGGGTATCTGTGTGAAGGCATGCTTATCAAGGCGGCATCGGTATCAGAAAAAGTCATACTTAATGGAGCAGGATGTGATCATTGCAAATTGAAAATTGATATGGATACAGTGCAAAGGAAGATCAATCTGGCAAATACGGTACTAGGGTCCTTTGGCAAAATCGAGAACATTGAATTGTCAGTTGATAGCACTGGTGATGCTCCAACAAAAGATGCTTTCGGCAGAAAATCTATAGATTATTTGCGAAATATGACTGGAGATAGTGGCCAAAACAGTGAACCGTCTGGTGAATCTTCGATCATCCAAGTAACACATATGCTGTTAATAGATGCCATATCATCTCTGAATGAACCTATAGATGATGTCATAAAGCTTGAGTCAGGTCCATTGTACAATTTTGATATAATGGATGCATGTGACCTGTGCGGTATTTGTGCGGCCATGTGCCCCACAGGTGCGCTCAGGCTATCTGAAGATAAGGATCGATCGATCGAATTCAATATATCATTTTGCATAGGCTGCGATCTGTGCAAGGGAGTCTGTAAAAGTGATGCAATAGATAATGTCGCAGATATAAGTCTGAGCGACGTCATATCTTCTGACTGGATATCGTTGATATCAAGTGAACTGGTGCAATGTAAACGCTGCAAGAGATATATCGCATCAATAAAAAAGGATGATCTTTGCCCCTCATGTAGCCTGGAACAGGATATTGAGAGGCAGTTTTTACAATAGAATATTAACTATTCAATACGCCACCTATTATTTTGGCAGAAAGTAATATAGTCAGTATTATTATTACAAAAACTACTATTATGATCCTGGGATCCATCTTGGGTGTTTCATCAATAATTTCCACCTGGGACATTTCATCGCTCATTTATTATTCCTCCGTCATTAACTGTACTTAAAATATTAATCATGTGTCATGTAATTATATTGTATTAAATTTTACTCTATTGCCTCAAATCGGTAGGTTCTAAAGAAAGAAGATTAAGTTAGTGGATATTGTTTAATCCACTAACGTATTCTTCTCAGTATGAATACCAGCGATGCTGCCAGAATACCTGCTAGTGCGCCAAACCCTGGAGTTTCAGCAGCACTATCCTCTTCTGATGATTTGACATCACGTTCTTCGATCTCAATAGGTGGTGCGGTTTCTACGACCGGAGAGGTTGTTTCTTTTATTGTATACGATGCTTCTTCCTCATCCGTTGATCCTGTAGTTGTGCCTTCTTGTTCAGTTGCCATATCAAGGTGGCATATAGCACAGTTCACATCACTTGATAAACCTTTTCCAAGATTGCTAAATGCGTGGATCTTCTGGATATTATGACATTTTGTACATTCCGGCACCACAATAAGTGCCTCATCTTTAGTATTTGTATTTACATGACACCTTGTGCATTCCACTTTGGAAATGTGTATTCTATGGGGAACCTGTGTATCAACTTCATTTGTCCCTGTTGCCCGGTGGCATTTGTAGCAACCCGATAGATCAGATTCATTGCCATGGACATATGCGATATTATCTGCCTCATGGCAGTTTTCGCAAACAAGTGTCATTTCAGGAGAAACATATGGTTTTACCACATTTGGTGCATTCTGATGGCATTTCACACAAGAGTCATCATTACCATGTATATCAAACAGGTTCTTATGGCAGTGTTCGCACACAGAATCTGCAAGAAATGTCTGGTGTTTGCCTTCAATGTTATTATGGCAGGATGCACAACTATTTTCATTTACTTTACTTATGTGCACTTCATGTATTGGTCCGCTGTGGCAGCTGGAACACTGCGGAATCTTTACAGATAATGATCTTCCATGACAGTCGACACACTCTACAGGTTTATCGTCATGTATTACATGTGGACTTATCTCGTGACATTTTTTACAGTTGACATCACTGGCATCAAGTGTTACTGCTTTAAAGTCTACTTCCTGTGCCTGTGACACCATGGGGGACAATAGCGCCATTATAAGTAGCGTAAATAATACAATGTTCATATTTTTTAAATTTAACAACGTCGCACCTTCATACATTTTGTATATATTATTAGCATCAAATTAATGGTTGTATATATATCGATTCGAATATCAATTGTACCTGTCAAATTATTAACGACATATATAAATGTTGGTGTGTTTGGAGGATAATCGAGTAGAAATATGCTTACATATAATTTTTATTTCAAAGTCGTATTATGATTCAGTAGAGATGAAAATAGAAAACGATTTATAGGCATATCTTCTATGAATTTATAATAAAAATCGATTGTAATGTGTATTATAATGTGTAGAGGGTATGAATATGGATATTAAAAGATTAATTCCTGGCGTATTAGCCATATTGACAATTATTGTTTTTTTTACAGGAGTGTATACCTCAGCATCAGGAGACATGCTGATCAAGGAAGATTGTAAAAAGTGCCACCAGGGCTATGTACCAAAAACCGGTGCAAAAGATGTTCATGCAAATGCAGATCTGACTGCAGAAGATTGTAAAGTATGTCATGAATCTGCTGAACAGGCTCATTTAAGTGAGGATTTTGTTTTGAGTGACTGTGTGCACTGTCATGAAAGTGACAGGGGTGGAGCAATGGCATATTCTGAATGCAGTGATTGTCACGTAAAGGATCCGCATGAAGATGTGCCATCAGAAGAATGTGAAACTTGCCATACAAGTTGTAATTCATGCCACGCTGTGGATGGAATATCAGTAGAGGGTGGAAACCACGTTACATTACAGTGTAATGGATGTCACGTGTATCATCTTTATCTACCTGACTGCACAAATTGCCATGGACATCATCATAATGAAAGAGAAAATGCAAGTGAATATACCACACAGACTTGTATTAGTTGCCATGGACCGGTGCACCCAACATCATATTCAGGTGTAAAAGAAGGTGTGGTGAGGACATAAATAGTAAAGATTAATAAGGTTACTGTCAATCATGTGTTGACATTAATACCATTATAGATGATTTTATTACATAGAGGGATAAAAATGGCAGCAAGAAAGTTGATAATTATAATTTTTATGGGCATGTTTTTTTTGACGGCTTTAGCATCATGGCAAAGCGGCATGCATTATATAGAAGATACAAGATTTTGTAAATTTTGTCATGAAGCAGAATATAACTTATACAATGAACCCGGTGATTCAATAGATTATGCACACAACACGCATGATGTGTCATGTAGTGATTGTCACAAAAAAACAGGTGCTCAAGGAGAGATGGATCTTTCATTCAATTCACATGTTGGATTGATGTTGATATTTGATATTGCAGGCACCAGTCCACCACCAAATCCAGATGATAGAATTTTCCTCGAGAGCAAAGAACGTTGTTTGAAATGTCATGAAGATTATCAGACATTAATGATCGGACGTATTATAAATCCGCATGTATCCGTAGATGATTGCTCAGCATGCCATTCAGGACACGAGAGGGGCATGTCTGAAGATGTATGTGCGGAATGCCATATAGGGCCGGTGACCAGTCTTCATGAAATTGGTGGAAAGCACTCAAAGAAAGGATGTGACTTCTGCCATCCACAGCATGGATTCGTACCACAGTGTTCAGACTGTCACGGATTGCACCACAGTGCTGAATTTATCAACTGTACTGATTGTCATACAAATGCTCATGCACCGGGCGACATTGAGTTTAAGACAACGGATGTGGAAAACGATGTGTGCGGTGTATGTCATAGTGAACCACAACAGACATTTGAAGTATATCCAACAAAACACGCTGACCTTGAGTGTTCAATGTGTCACAGCAAACATGGTTCAATACCAAAATGTACAAACTGCCATCAAGCACATGATGACACGATGACTTCGGGTGATTGTGAGAACTGCCATGATTCTGCTCACATACCTACCAAGGTGATATATCCAGTGTCAACACCAACAAGTTTGTGTGAAGGATGTCACAGCGAAGCAACACATACTATGGACCAAAGCGAAACAAAGCATTCTGAACTACCTTGTGCACAGTGCCATGTCCAGCATGCTCAGATTCCAACTTGTGCATCATGCCATGCAACACCGCATGGCCCGGCATTAACAGACTGTGGTGTGACATGTCATATATCAGCACATAGTGTATGGGATATGAGGGAATAGTGTAGTTAACCAATAAAATACAATGGTGGGTTAATATCACCATTGTATTTTTTTTAGCATATATTTTTTAAATGTATAGTGTGAGTTTATCTTAGCGTAAGCAAAGATTTATTCGTAAATGCCTTTATAACTTAAGTGATATCAATATTGCTATGTGGAACACAGTACTCAAAAAATTTAAAAAACATCCTGCACAAGAGAAGGTTTTAAAGATCCTTTTTGAACGCGGTTTTCAGATAAATGACGACGGCAAAGTTGTATCTGGTGAAATTGAGATCGCACATACACAACTTGCAAAAGAAGCCGGCGTGGACAGGCGTGTTGTAGATTCAACTACTGACACCATACTTTCAGACGAATTATTAAAGAACATATTCCAAAATGTCCATTCAATACCATTTCTGCGTGATGTGGCACCACCACTTGGACTTGGTGTAATTGTCATCACACCGGATGACGCGGCAAATACCGGTATTTTAGCGGAGGTTTCTAAAATCATATCAGACTACAATATAAGTATTCGACAAGCGGTTTCGGATGATCCGTATTTTATAAATGAACCAAGACTTACCATCATTACCGATTCAAAGATTCCTGGCAACCTGGTGGATTCAATACTGAAACTCAAATGTGTGAAAGGGGTCAGTATATTCTAAAGATCATAATACGGCTTTTGCGAATGCCCAAAACACATTCATCATCTGCCATGAATTCGTAGGAGATAACATTTTTTTCATCAATATTGATGGGCGGTCCATATCCCCATATTCTGTGATTAGGTCTAAGATCGCAGGCGTGTTCATAGAACCCAGTAACTCATCAAGATCATTGTCACTTAATCCACCTATAAATTCGTGTATCTTCATGCCTAGATTAAGTTCACGTCCAAGTTTTGCCCGCCATCTTTTATCATATTCATTCAGGCGATTTACTGATGCATCTTCTTCGATAGCAGACGATGCTGCAACTTCACCTGCAATCTTTGCACAGGCTGCACCAGTATATACACCCCCGCCAGATGTTGGCTTAACCTGACCTGCTGCATCCCCAACTATAAGCACTCCATCGGCTACGGTTTTACTCTGTGGTCCAAGCGGTATGCCCCCATATACAATATCAAGTACGCCGCCATAACATCGTTCAAATATTTCTTTATTTGAATTTAGCAGTATGTTCAAATATTGTATTGCATGTGATTCATTACCTGTTGGAACAGCAAGCCCAATACGAGATATTGTCTCACTCACTGGCACAGTCCAGCCAAAGAACCCGGGTGCCTGAGAACCCATGAATAATTCTACAAAATCTGCATCATTGGAAGTATATGGGGCTTCGATCTGGATGCCTGATAACACTTTTTGCACATTTCCAAGGCCAGCCATTTTTGCTATATTGCTACGCACGCCATCTGCACCAATTATTACATTCGCAGTAATTGTATTTGGAACCCCATTCTGTAAAACCAATAGTTCTTGCAATCGTTTGGTTCTATTAAGCCCGATCGCACGTGTTTTGATAGAAACATCAACTCCAGCATCAACTGCCATAGTGACAAGTTTCCGATCAAACATCTTTCTGGAAACCACGTATGCTTTGGTCTTTCCGCCATCAATTGGAAGACAATTCCCATTTGGTGAATAAACATGTGCCCCTCGCACCAAATTTAAAACAATATCGTTTGTTGGCTTAACATCACATTCCGAAATAGCACGTGTGCTAAGCAGACCTGTGCATCCAACCGGTGAACCCACTGATGTATGTTCTTCGATAAGCAGTACACTTGCACCATTCAATGCTGCGTACCTTGCAGCAGTGGCGCCAACCGGGCCTGCACCCACAACAACGACATCGTATTGCATAGTATTAAATTTGAACAATTGTTTAAGATAGATCTTCACGGGCCTGCCGGGAATCGAACCCGGGTTCTAAGCTCCGGAGGCTAAAGTGATATCCACTACACTATAGGCCCTTAGCGTTTCACATAATACATGCTTAACAATAATATAACCTTGTGCTTAGCAAGATAAAGATATCTACAAAATGATTGTATGCTAATAATAAGTTCGAAAAAAAGAGTCTGCCGTGGGAGATGATTTGTTACAGATAAGAATCATCTAAATATCTGTAACCAAAAGTAATTGAACTAAAATAGTTATTGGAATGTCAATAACTACACAGCATTAATTCTGAAGTATGATCTCAATGTTGATGTCTTTTGGAACCTGGATCCTCATGAGTTGTCTGAGTGCACGTTCATCTGCTGCAATATCTATCAGCCTTTTGTGTACGCGCATTTCCCAGTGATCCCATGAAGCAGTTCCATCACCGCTTGGACTCTTTCTGGATGGCACTACCAATTTCTTGGTAGGAAGTGGGACTGGACCGGCTATACTCACGCCTGTCCTCTCTGCAATCGCTTTAACCTGATTGCAAACACCATCAAGGTTTGTGGGACTTATCCCGGATAATCGTATTCTTGCTTTCTGTGACATTTTTTCTCCAAAAAAATAAAAGGTGAGTGTCTTATTTCTGTTTGACACTCATGCACATGCCGGCAGCAATGGTCATACCCATATCACGGACAGCGAATCTGCCGAGTTGTGGGATTTCCTTTACCGGTTCGATTACCATTGGCCTTGTAGGCTTGACAGTGATAATTGCTGCATCGCCCGCCTTAATGTAAGTTGGGTTCTCTTCCTTGACTTCACCGGACTTAGGATCAAGTTTCTTGTCAAGTGACATGAAAGTTCCTGCAGTCTGTGCTGTGTGGCAGTGGAATACAGGTGTGTATCCTACTGTTATTGCAGATGGATGTTGCAATACAACGATCTGACCTGTAAATTCATCAGCGACTGATGGCGGTTTGCTTGCCGGTCCACAAACATCTCCTCTTCTCACATCGTTCTTGCCAATACCTCTGACATTCCATCCAATGTTGTCACCAGGTACTGCCTGAGCCTGCTCTTCATGATGCATCTCAATGGATTTTACCTCACCGGTTGCACCACTTGGCATGAATGTAACAGTTTCGCCTTTCTTCATGACACCGGTCTCAACTCTACCAACTGGTACAGTTCCGATACCGGAAATTGTGTATGCGTCCTGAACAGGGATCCTGAGTGGAAGTTTGTCAGGTTTTTCGGGCTCTTTGAGCAGGTCAAGTGCTTCTAAGATGCATGGTCCTTTGTACCATGGTGTGTTTTCACTTGATTTTGAGATATTGTCGCCAACGAATGCAGATGTTGGGATGAATGGGATCTCTGATGCCTTGAATCCTACCAAACCGAGAAGTGCGGATACTTCAGCTTTAACTGTATTGTATCTTTCTTCACTGTAATCTGCTGCATCCATTTTGTTAATTGCAATAATCAGCTGGTTGATACCCAGTGTTCTTGAAAGGAAAACGTGCTCCTTTGTCTGATCCATTACACCATCAGGTGCTGCAACTACAAGAATTGCTGCATCTGCTTGTGATGCACCTGTGATCATGTTCTTGACGAAGTCACGGTGTCCCGGACAGTCTACGACTGTAAAGTAATATTTGGCAGTATCGAATCTCTTGTGTGCGATATCAATTGTAATACCCCTTTCTCGCTCTTCCTTAAGAGTATCCATAACCCATGCGAATGCGAAAGATTCTTTTCCTTTCTCTTTTGCTTCTGCCTTATATTTCTCAATAAGGTGTGCAGGTACTGCACCGGTTTCGAACATTAACCTACCGACAAGTGTTGACTTACCGTGATCAATGTGACCGATGACTGCTAAATTCATGTGTGGTTTCTCAGCCATAATTTAATCCTCCTTTAATTAGTATATATCAATCAAATTAACGTATTTTGACCATAATAGTCGTTTACACGTTTAAACCTTTCCGAAGCCTAAACGAAATAAAGAGTAATAAGACGGAAACATACCGTCTTACATACTCAGGAAATCTGATGGTTGTGGCAATTGTGCCTTCAATCCTTTCCTTTCACGTATCTTGGATACAACCTCTGTAACCAGATTCTTTGGAAGAGGTTCAAATCCTGCAAATTCCGTACTCCACATTGCACGACCTTCAGTTGCTGACCTAATATCACCGGCAAATCCAAATAACGCTGAAACAGGTGCCTTGGATTCGATGATAGTCATGTCACCCTCTGAGGTCATATTAATAATAATACCTCTGCGGCCCTGGATCTCTTTTGTCGCACCGCCCATATTGTCCTGTGGAACCTGAATGAACACTTTCTGATATGGTTCGAACATTGTGTCATCTGCCATCAGCATAGCAGCCTGTATTGCCTGCCTTGATGCCGGAATAACCTGTGCCGGACCTCGGTGTACTGCATCTTCGTGAAGTTTTGCGTCCACAAGTGTTACTTTAACACCCATACATGGTTCTCTTGAAAGAGGTCCTGCCTTCATGACTTCCTCGAAACCTTCCAGGATAAGTTCCATTGTTTCATTCAGGTGCTGAATACCTTTTGTCATATCAATATATATATTGCTCTCAAATATATCAGCAATACCTTTTGCTTCCTCTTTACTCAGACCGACTGCCATCAATAATTCACGGCGCTCAACTTCCGGCATTCTCATAGAGACTCCACCGCTTTTGATAAGAGCAACAACTTCCGGTGCAAGTGGTTCAACAACAACATAGAACCTGTTGTGCCTGTTTGGAGATTTCCCCTCAACAGGACCTGCATGTCCGGTTATCGTCTCACGATATACAACAAGTGGCGGAGTAGTGCTGATCTCAACACCCTTATCACGTTCGATCCGGTGAGCAATAACTTCAAGGTGTAATTCACCCATACCAGCCATCAAGTGCTCGCCAGTCTCTTCATCAAGAGTGATCTTAAGTGTAGGATCTTCCTTTGCGACCTGTCTTAATACCTCTACCAACTTTGGCAGATCCTTCATGTGCTTTGCTTCAACAGCAACGGTCACAACAGGTTCACTTGCATGAGTAATGCTCTCAAATGCTGCCATATCTTCAAGTGTGGTCACAGTCGAACCAACGATCGCATCTTTTAATCCGGTTACAGCAGCAATGTTTCCTGCAGGGATATTTTCAACTTCAAGTCTTTCCGGACCCATAAAGATACCAACCTGCTGGATCCTGTTCTTCTTGGCTGCACCAGATACATAAACTTCAGTACCTCTTGAAAGTGATCCACTAAACAACCTGCCTGTTGCAACTTCCCCAGCATGCGGATCCATTGTGATGTCAGTAACCATGAATGCAATGTCGCCATCAGCATTTGCAGTAGCCATTGATTTGCCGATCTCGCTTGTCTTATCACCGTGCCAGATTACATTTACCCTGGCTTCCTGTGCTTGTATCGGACTTGGAAGGAAACGGATAACCATATCGTTAACTGCTTCGTGAAGTTGACATTTCTCGGCAAGTGACTTCATATCCCCTTCACGGCAATAATTGAAAACATCATTAAATGAAATGCCTGTTTTTTTCATCATAGGTACACTGATCGCCCAATTGTACAATGCTGAACCAAACGCAACAGTACCTTCTGCCGCATCGACTCTCCAGCCTTCCTTGTAACGCTCTTCATTCATACCTTTAATGAGTTTGTTGACGTGATCGATCAATTTACCCAATCTGATCTGCATCTCCTGTGAATCGACCTGCAACTCATTGATAAGCCTATCAACCTTGTTGATGAACAGAACCGGCCTGACATGTTCTTTTAATGCCTGTCTCAGAACCGTCTCGGTCTGTGGCATTGTACCCTCAACAGCATCAATAACAACGACCGCACCATCAACAGCGCGCATTGCACGTGTGACATCACCACCAAAGTCAACATGTCCGGGTGTATCTATAAGATTGATCAGGAATTCATCGCCTTCATACTCGTGTACCATTGACACGTTCGCTGAATCGATCGTTATTCCTCGTTCCTGTTCCTCTTCATCAGAGTCCATGAACAACTGCCTGCCTGCAAGTTCCTTGGAGATCATTCCTGCGCCTGCCAACAGATTATCCGATAAAGTGGTTTTACCGTGATCGATGTGTGCAATAATAGCGATATTCCGGATCTTTTCCGGATTGCTCATCAGCGCTGTCACACGCTCAACCATTTTCTTTCTTCGTCCCATACTTACTACCTACGTAAATTGATTATAACGAGAAAATGCTCACTTCGTTCGCATTTACTCGCGCCATATATTTATTAGATCTATACCACGAGAAAATGCTCACTTCGTTCGCATTAACTCGCACTACATGTTTATAAAACATATACCATAAAAAAGACAAGCGCATTAACGCGCTGCCTTCGCAACTCTTTCTTTCCCATCCTTACGGTTTATCGAGAAACATTTTGCATCCCGTTTTGATGCTGCAATGAGTTCCGATGCAAGACATTCTGCAAATGATTTTTTTGACTTGAATGCAGACTGGCTCGCACCAATTGCTATATGCCTAAGAGCTGAATCTACACGACGCTGTGGTGCAGTATCGACAGCTTTTGGCACAGATATTCCACCGTATTTAAGCCTTACAACTTCCTCTCTTTGACCTGCATTGGAAATAGCCTCAACCAAAACCTGCACAGGGTTCTTTTTTGTCTTTTCATTAATAATATCAAAAGCATCATCCACAACACGTATTGCAAGTTGTTTTTTACCTGTGTTGTTACCACCACGCATCAAACTGTTTACCAATCGTTCCACGATTGAAAGATTTGACTTGTTAAACTGCTGTTTTGAATGCTTCCCGCTTGTGTGCGGAATAACTATAGGGTCAAGATTTACGTATCTCTGAATGCCCGGATCAGTCACTTCTACCTCTGAGAGATCCCATTTACTGAATAATTTAGACATGTGTGATTATCTCCTTGGCTTTTCTTTACGGCCAATAACCATTTCTCTCAAACTTACATTGTTGACCCCAATAACTTTGAAACGAACACCAGGGATATCACCCATTGCACCACCCATACGACCACCTATTCGCTCAACTGTAACTTCATCATGCTCATCGATGAAATTGATTGCGCCGTCCCCCGGACAAAAAGCGGTAGCTTGGCGACCATTTTTGATCAACTGTATTCTGACACATTTCCTGATTGCTGAGTTTGGCTGTTTTGCTTCAACTCCAACTTTCTCAAGCACAATTCCGCGACCCTGTGGTGCGCCTCCGAGTGGATCTGATTTCACATCCAGTCCAAGGGCACGCCTGTTGTAGCGTGAGTCTTTCCATCTCGCATCCTTTCGGTTCTGCTGAAGTGTATGAGCTGCATATTTCCCGTTTGGCATATTTTACGTTCTCCAATTATTGTTCCTAAATATTATAGTGTAAATTGTATGTTTTAATTTGGCTTTGATCCCTATTGTATAATGACATCATCAATATTATGATGGCGTTGCATGAGCATCTTTACTTTTTCTATATTCTTTCCTTCACGTCCGATGGCAAGTCCCTTGTCATTATCAGATACTTCTACATAAGCCAATCGCTTGTCTTGTTTTAAGATCAGAGTCACTGATTTAACAGATGCGGAACCAATTACATTATTAATGAACTTTTCAGGATCATCTGAGTACTCAACAAGTTCCACATGTTTGTCAACAGATTTTTTGACACGGTTAATATGGTCGCCATTTTTCCCAATGGCCGCACCCATTTCACCGGTTTTCACAACATATATGATCCTGTCATCTTCAACAATGCAATCTTTAATACATGCACCCGTCACACTTTCAAACAGCGCAATATACCTTATTCCCTCTGTTGAAAGTTTGGTCTCGGTCAAATAACGCAACTCCTTATGCCGCTGCTAATATATCAGACTCACCACCATCAATAATCGCCATTGCAGCGATCGTAAATGGTTTACCACATGCAGGTCCAAGTTCTACACTTGTACCTTGATAGTTTAACACAGGCACATTTGTAGCTTCGATCTTTGTTCTTACATCTTTCGGGCAATTCACAGCAAGTACAACCATTTTTGCATCGGAACTTACTGCTGCATCAATTGTACGGTTCGATCCAATGATGACCTTACCCGTTCTGATAACTTTGATAAGTGCTTTATCGATATTAATATTCATTTAAATCATCTCTTTATATAGTATCAATTAAGATTTGTATTGTAATATCTGAATCATTATATCTACTTTCTGGTTGACATAACTATGTTAGTCCGGCTCTACCGCTTCTTTTGGAGATCAGGCGAACATCTCCTGTGCCCAACTTAATTGGCTGTCCGACAATAATGTTCTCGGTAACACCATTGAGTTCATCCACATCCCCACGCATTCCTGCATCAAGAAGATGGTTTACAGTAACTTCGAATGCAGCACGTGCAAATACACTCGCCTTCTCGCCGGAAATACCATGACGGCCAATTTGTTTAACTTCCCCATCACAGGTCATAATGTCTGCAACAAGCATTAGGTGCCGAATATCGACAGTAAGACCCTGCTCGTTTAGGGTATCGACTGCTTCCTTTATGATCGAGTTGCGTGCAGCTTCAATACCAAACACCTCATATGTCTCAACAATATTATTAGTATAAGTCCTTGTGGCATCAACACCTTCTATCAAAAGAACATCTTTTAATGCAGACCCTTCAGTATAAAGTGTATACTCATCTCCATCCTTTCGAATAACGACTCGCTTTACACCTTCAATTCCTTTGAGGGTAACAGCGTGTATGTTCTTTGCAAGCTGCAAAAGTTCACGATATGAAGGAGCATCCGGTGTGATGATAAGCTGGTTTTCCACAGCATCCGGACTGCTAATTTTCACACCAAGTCCATCACGGAGTTTATCTGCAATATCATCAATATTCATATTTCTCTGATAGAGTATTTTCCCATTCAAGTCAATAATAAGTTGCATATTTGCCAGATCAGTGGTCACATCTGCCAGGTGTTCTATATGTGTTGCTTCAATATCCCATGCAACATTTTTGGCTTTGTCACGATCTGTTGAATATCCTTCATCCAGTGCAACAGTCATCATAGGAGTACTTGGGGATTTTCTTGCATCTACGATCTCTATCAATCGTGGCAAACCAAGGGTTACGTTGATCTCAGCCACACCCGCATAGTGGAAAGTACGCATAGTCATCTGTGTACCTGGTTCACCTATCGACTGTGCAGAAACAACACCTACAGCCTCGCAGGGTTCAACACATGCATATTTATAACTCTCCATAACACGCTCGATGATCGCTTCCATCTCTTTCTTTGAGACACCTACCTTCAACGCATCATCCCGAAGTGTCTTTAAGATGTTATTTGGAAGTTCCAGGTCTTTTATCATCGACTCAATTGTCGCTTCACTTATAGCCATTCAGTTCACCTCCTTTCCTGTGACCGAACGAACGATCCTATGTACTGCCTCTGGTTTACTGTAATCACTCTTGGTAGAGTCAATTCCATCCTCTCCATATTTGAATTGTACAACGACACCTCGCGTTTCACGCACAGAACCGTCATACTGTACTTCAAGATCCTGTAATGCGTTCACAAGTCTCCTTTGAAGATAACCGGACTGTGAAGTACGAACTGCAGTATCTACAAGACCTTCACGACCCCCAATTGCATGGAAGAAATATTCAGTTGGATTGAGTCCACTCTTGTAACTTGCTTTAACAAAACCATGCGCATCTGCAGCAAGGTCACCTTTTTTAAAGTGTGTAAGTGTCCTTTGGGAATATCCTCTCTTGATACGTTCTCCACGAACCGCCTGCTGACCAACACATGCTGCCATCTGAGTCAGGTTCAACATTGAACCTCTTGCACCTGATTTAGCCATGATCACAGCAGAATTCTCCAGACCAAGATGGTCACCTGCTATCCGACCGGTACTGTCTCGTGCTTTACCAAGTTTTTGCATAATGAGCATCTCAATGGTCTCTGCAAGAGTTCGACCTGGCAATGCTTCAAGTTCCTTTGCCCCATATGCCTTGATAAGTTCATGCACCTCTTCTTCGGCTTTTACCAGAACATCGGTAATCTCTATCTTAGCTTCTTTTGGCACATCCTCATCAGCAATTCCGAAACTGAGCCCTGTTCGCATTACTCCACGAATTGCAAGACGTGTGACATCATCAATAAATTTTGCACCTATTGTCGTACCATATTCTTTGACCACCTTATCAAGAATAAGTCCCTTAAAAGCACCAATACCATTCTCATCAATTGTACCTTTGAGCAATTCTCCATTCTTGATAACAACGTATGCATCATTTTCACACTCGCCTTTTTTACAGGTCTCACACTGGAAACATACTTTTGCAGGGAATTCAAGATCAAGCCCTTTTGGAAGTATCTGACTAAAAATCTGTTTACCATTCCAATATGGCTCACCATCATTGTTATGTCCTGCCGGTTCCGGCAATTCCCTTATATCTGCTTTACGAAGCAGTTCCAGAGCACCGTTCTTTGAAATGAAATTCTCATTTCTTGTAAGCAGGAACATGCCTGATATGTGGTCATGTATTCCACCTATGATCGGACCACCGAAACGTGGCGAGAGGATATTTTCCTGCACTTGCATCAATATCTTTGCTTCTGCCCTTGACTCTTCGGTCTGGAGCACATGCATATTCATTTCATCACCGTCAAAATCAGCATTATATGGCGGGCACACACAAGGATTCAATCGGAATGTCTTGTTTGGCAACACTTTTATTTGATGTGCCATGATACTCATTTTGTGGAGTGAAGGCTGCCTGTTGAATAGTACAATGTCACCATCGATCAATTGTCTCTCAACAGTCCACCCAGATTCGATCTTTTCAGCAAGTTCCTCATGATTCTGATCAGTAACTTTAATGCGACGACCATCTTCACGTATCACATAATTCGCACCAGGGTGATTTGCCCTGCCACGATTAACATACATTCGCATCAGTTCGAGATTTCGTCCTATGACCTTCACGGGAATAGTCATATGTTTTGCGATCTGGAGTGGTACTCCCACTTCATTGATACTCAAGTTTGGATCAGGTGACACAACAGTACGTGCAGAGAAATTCACACGCTTACCTGACAGACTTCCCCTAAACCTTCCTTCCTTACCTTTCAATCTCTGGGAAAGTGTCTTAAGAGGTCTACCAGACCTGTGTCTTGCAGGCGGCACACCTGACACTTCGTTATCAAAGAATGTAGTAACATGATACTGCAACAGTTCCCACAGATCCTCAATGATCAACTGTGGTGCACCTGCTTCGCGGTTTTCCTGAAAACGCTGGTTAATGCGTATTATATCTACCAACTTATGAGTCAGGTCATCTTCACTGCGCTGACCTGATTCGAGCGTAATTGATGGACGGACTGTCACTGGCGGCACAGGAAGAACAGTCAAGACTACCCATTCAGGTCTTGCGTTCTCAGGATCCATTCCGAACACACGCACATCCTCATCAGGAATATTCTCAAACCTGTCTCGTATCTCGGTTGGGGTAAGTTTCTCACCATCCTCTATATATTCGACCGGCTTTTCGAACTTGATCTCCGTCTTTCGTGTAGAGTTGCCATCAGCATCATGACAGTAAGGGCAAGTCTTTGCCTTTGCAGCCTCTTTGAATACCTCACTGATAACTGAATCAGGTAGATGCCCCATTTCCTTTAATTTGGCAAGTTGTTCAAGATATTCTGCTTTCCTTGCAGGTGCAATTGCCAGACGGCTACATTTCGGACATATTGCCCGTAGCGTCTTTCTTATCATCTTATTAAATCCAACGTGGATCACAGGCGCGACAAGTTCAATGTGTCCAAAGTGCCCTGGGCACTCGCCTGCACGGCTTGAACAGGTTTTACATTTAAGACCCGGGTCAATGACACCAAGTTTGAGGTCCATAAGTCCCATGTCGATTGGGTATCCGTCATCATCATACGTGTCTGCGGTTATTACCGCTGTGACACTCATCTTACGGATCTCACGTGGTGATATCAAACCAAATTTGATTGCACCAATTCGTTTAGGTATTGAAGGCATTTTATTATCCATTTTGAATCACCTACACTGCATCTTCAAGGCTAAGTCTCGGTGCAACTCCAAGCGATTTGATCTCATCAAGTAACAACTTGAACGCATAACTCATCTCTACAGGATGAATATCTGTCTCTGTGCTGCAGTTTGAACAGTACCTTACATTTCGCTTTCTATCGAACGTAGCGATCATACCACAATTTCCACAAACAAGTTCGACCACTTTATCAGATTCATCAAGCAATCGTTCCTTCAAGGTCATTGCAGCACCGTGTCCAATAAGCACATCTCGCTCCATCTCACCAAATCGCAGACCACCTTCTCGTGCTCTACCTTCTGTTGGCTGGCGTGTCAGGACCTGTACAGGACCGCGTGATCTTGCATGTATCTTTGATGCGACCATGTGGTGTAATTTCTGGTACAGAATGACACCCACGAAAACATCTGCCTGGATCTTATTACCAGTCACACCATCGAACAACACTTCTTTTCCAGTATGGGCAAATCCATGTCTCGCAAGCGCAGAACGAAGATCTTCTTCCTTCTCACCAGAGAACGCAGTCGCATTGATACGCCTTCCTTCCATTGAACCGACCTTACCACCGATCATTTCCAAAACGTGCCCCACCGTCATACGGGATGGGATGGCGTGTGGATTGATCACAAGATCAGGAACCATTCCCTGCTCTGTGAATGGCATGTCATGATATGGCACAATAAGTCCTATAACACCTTTCTGGCCGTGTCTTGACGCAAACTTATCACCGATCTCCGGAATCCTTTCGTCGCGTATCTTGACCTTTGCAAGACGTGTACCGTTTATTGATTCAGTCAAAATGACAGTATCAACGATCCCCTTCTCGTTCGAGCGCATAGTAATTGCACTCTCTCTTCGCTGTTCTACAGTAATACCGAAATCTGACTGCTCCTCAAGGAAACGAGGTGGGCTGGTCTTTCCGACAAGTACATCATTTGGACCGACAACAGTCTCAGGGTTCACAAGTCCGTCACTGTCAAGGTTCGCATATGCTTCCGCAGTACGTGCACCCCTAAATTCTGAATCAGGGATCTCGAACTTATCTTCCTGACCACCAGGATATCTTCGCTCTTCACCCTCAAATGTTCTTATGAAATGACTTCTGCCAAGTCCTCTTTCAATTGAACCTTTATTGAACACCAGTGCATCCTCAATGTTGTGCCCTTCATAAGACAATACGGCCACAACAAAGTTTTGCCCTGCCGGCCTATCATCAACATTAATTGCTTCGCTCGTCTGCGTTCGTGTAAGCGCTCTTTGTGGATAATGTAAAATGTGTGCACGTGTGTCCGGTCTGAGTTTGGTATTTGCGGTGGATACGCCGATACACTGCTTGACCATTGCCGCACCCATCGTGTTTCTTGGGGATGCGTTATGTTCCGGATATGGAACCATTCCGGTACAGATACCAAGTATCATGGATGGATCCAATTCCATGTGAGTATGTTCTGTGGTTAAGTCTTTCTCATACAATGCAACAAATATATTTTCTTCTTCTTCGGCATCAATGAACTCGACCAATTTTTCATTTATCAGATCCTCAAACACGATCTCGCCATTTTTAAGTTGCTCAATATGTTCCTCTGTCACAAGAGGCACACCATTCTCAACGATAAGAAGTGGTCTGCGTGCCCGGCCTATATCAGAATTTATGATCACTTCATGTGTATCTTCATACAATGTAACATTGATCTGGCGCGGCAATACCCCTTCACGCCTCTTTGCTCGGATATCAGCCACTAGTTCAACAGGGTTTGCACGTGTTCCGACGAATTCTCCGTTTAAAAACACTTTAGTTTCATTCATAATATATTGCCCCCTTCAACATCATCTGTAATATCTATCAGGATCGAATCCACAATATCATCAACACTGTCACTTGAAACTTCAGTTGGTAAAGGGTCATCCTCATAATTAGTTACTTTAACATCACTTTTATCTGGATCCAATTCGTCAGTGTAATCATCAACGGCTTCATCATATTCAATCACTTGAATAACAGGAGCATACAATATGCTTGGAGTAACACCCAAACTGTAAAGTGTGTTCTTAATTGTGTCAAGGTCATCTGTACCAGTTGACAATTCGACCATCTGTGCAAAGTTTTTTACCAGTCCACAATTCGGACCTTCGGGTGTTTCGGATGGACACAATCGTCCCCATTGTGTTGAGTGCAGATCACGTGCCTCGAAGTGAGGTTGAGCTCTTGACAGAGGTGAAATTACACGCCTTAGGTGCGACAGTGTTGATATGTAGTCAGTGCGGTCGAGAAGTTGTGATACACCGGTCCTGCCACCAACCCAGTTACCTGTGGCAAGTGGGTGCTGTAATCTGTCAGTCAACACATCTGCACGTACAAGAGTAACAACATTCAACTCTCGGTTTCGCATGTTTGCACGCTCAAGTTGGTATTTCACATCACGAGTGAGGCGGTTGAACGCAACTCTGAAAAGATCTTCCATCAGGTCGCCTGTAAGTTTTAAACGCTTATTGGAATAGTGATCCTTGTCATCACCGGAACGTCTGCCCAGGGCAAGTTCAAAACAGGACTCAGCCATTCTACCAAGGAAATGTGCCTTTGCGATCTTATCATGTGCTTCGTTTCCGAGATGCGGAAGTAAATACCTGTCAATAACATAATTTGCACGCTTGATCTGATACTCTCGTGCCTGACCAGATGCCACACGTCCTCCAATTTTCTCGATAGCTTCTGCATTGGTAAACACTTCGGCTTCTTCAAGGTTTTCGAACATGAATTTCATAATTTCAGGGTCAGTTGATACCACATTTACGATATCTTCATCAGTTTCAATACCAAGTGCACGCATTAATGTTATGAAATTGATACGTCCCGAAATTGACGGGAAAGAAACTTCCAGTAGTGATTTTCTCCCTCTTTCTACAACAACGAGCGCACGGTATCCCCGTCTTTGCGAGAATACTTTGGCAACTTCGATATTGTCCCCATAACGCACACCGATCTCGGTCAAAATCTTATTCGGAGCAAGGTCTTCCAAGGTCATGACAACGCGCTCGGTACCATTAACTATAAAATATCCACCAGGATCGAGTGGGTCTTCACCGTATTTCACCATTTCCGCCTCAGATATTCCTGCCAGATTGCAGATGCGGGATTTTATCATAACCGGCATTTGGCCAACCCTTGCTTCAACTGGTTCGAATTCGGTATCGCCATTTACCACACTCATCTCAAGGTACAATGGTGCTGAATATGAGAGATTACGAAGCCTTGCCTCGTTTGGATACAGATTTTCAATTGCACCATCTGCCTCTTTGACGATCGGATTCTCCACTCTTATTTTTCCTAGCTTAACATAAATGTCCTCTAAATCGGTTTCAATTGTAGACTGCTCATCAATTATCTTTTGCAGCCCTGAATCCAAAAACTTATTATAGGAATCTATGTGATGCTTTACAATCTTATCTCGTGTAAAATAAGCTTCTGATAAAACATTAATATCTAACGTAATGATAGCACCTTCTTTGAATTTATATTATGAATTTATTGATTGCTTAAAATGTCAAAACGAAAAATGACCCATACCCACTTAGTTGGAGTTGAACAAGTAGCCCCTTAAAACTACTAACTCTTATTTTACTACTCAATTACGAGCCTATAATAAAGTGATTCATCCGCGGTTTGGCTAATCCTTGTGATCTTAACGATATCGCCAACTGCTGCCTCTAGTTCCTTCGCAACAGGATCTGATTCTTTTAATTTTGGCAATTGGCCTTTTTCTATCTGGTATTTTTCTAATAACGATTTAATATCATCCACTTGTATAATTTCATGTTTTGGGACTGAATTGTGGTCGAGCAAGCTGATTTTTCTCAATTTTTCTCCTCCCTGTAAAATGTCCAGATAAAAACGGTGTAATTTTATGCAGATTTGTGCCTAACATTTGCCGTTGATCTTGATCTAATATATTATTTTGAGCGGGCTTGTAGGGATTTGAACCCTAGGCCGTCTGGTTAAAAGCCAGACGCTCTGCCTGACTGAGCTACAAGCCCATTGTGGTATTGTTAATGAATACTTTTCAGTATAATATGCACTCATACCAATTCAGTCTTAGCGCTGTCACAACGGTAATATCATATATAAACATTCCGAACATGGCAATAGACTCATTTGTATTTTCAAAGCAGTTAAGGATTCACATTGATTAATAATTATAAATCAATGTTTTTAACTAATATTTACTCGAAATGTATATATAATATTATTTTTGCACTTTACAAAGTTAACGCTATATTGCAAAAAAACAGTAGGTTGATTGCGGTTATGTTCCGCATTCCCATCCGCACATGTATTCAGATTGCTCACTTGTCAATTCATCTATCTCGATGCCCATTGCTTCAAGTTTTAATTTTGCAACATACATATCAAGGTCATGTGGGACTGCATGGACACCATTTACCAACTTATTCTCTGCGATATAACGCACACAAAGTGCCTGATTCGCAAAACTCATATCCATCACCTCAGCAGGATGTCCGTCACCTGCTGCAAGGTTTACAAGCCTTCCATCTGCAATGACATTGATGCGCCGGTCTCCAATATCGTATTCCTTGATGTTGTTCCTGACAGTTTTGATCGATTTCGCCATCGCGGTTAGATCGTCCAGATTGATCTCAACATTGAAATGACCGGAATTTGCAAGAATTGCACCATCTTTCATAATCCCAAAATGTTCTTTTGTAAGAATATCGCGATTTCCCGTAGTAGTAACAAATATATCCCCTATCTTTGCAGCTTCTTTCATTGTCATAACCTCATTACCATCCATACGCGCTTCTAGCGCACGTATTGTGTCAATCTCGGTCACGATAACATTAGCACCAAGTCCTACAGCACGCATGGTGGCACCCTTACCACACCAGCCATAACCTGCAATTACCACATTCTTACCTGCAACAAGCAAATTAGTAGTCCTGTTTATCCCATCCCAGGAAGACTGACCTGTCCCATATCGGTTATCGAACATGAACTTAGTCATTGCATCATTTACCGCAATAACTGGCATATTCAATGCACCATCGCGCTCCATTGCTTTTAATCTGTGGATACCGGTCGTAGTTTCCTCACAGCCACCAATGATCGTAGCAAGCATTTCCTTACGCTCAGTGTGCATCTTAAAAATAAGGTCTGCACCATCATCGATAGTGATATCAGGATCAAAATCCAGAACCTTGTCGATAGCTTCATAATATTCATCGTTCGTACATGCATATTTTGCATAGCAGGATATATTATCGCGAGTATCCAGTGCCTGTGCGACATCATCCTGTGTACTAAGCGGATTGCACCCACATATCGCAACTTCAGCACCACCAGCCGCAAGGGTCTCAACAAGCACAGCAGTTTTTGCCTCAACGTGCAATGCCATCCCAACCCTGTGCCCCTTTAGCGGTTTTTCACGCTCAAATTGTTCTCTTATAACTGCAAGCACAGGCATATGGTCGCGTGCCCATCCCATCTTCATATTACCGGATTCTATAAGTTCATCTTTATTCATTTTTGAATCTCCATTAATTTTTTAAGTGTTATATTAGTGTTATTATGTTGTTAAAATTATTCGTATCATTTCTGTTCAGCCACACGCGATATCAGGTTTACAGATGCCCCATTCGCCGATTCAATTACATGTTTCTCATCCATGGATAAAACTTTGTAATCGTCCATCAACACCTTTCCATTGACGATCGTAGTTCTCACATCACCACCGGATGCAGAATATACCAGATGGGACGGCACATCATATAAAGGTGTTAAATGTGGTTTCCCCATATCCACGATTATCATATCAGCCATACATCCAACCTTAAGCATACCACTATTAATGCCCATTGCACGTGCACCATTGACAGTAGCCATTTTAAGCACCTGTCTCGCAGGCATTACTGTTGGATCGGATGTATCAATTTTATGCAAAAGTGCAGATATTTTCATTTCCTCGAACATGTTAAGGTTATTGTTGGAAGCACATCCATCAGTCCCAAGTGAAACATTCATACCGCGCGCAAGCATTTTTGGAACAGGTGCAATCCCCGATGCCAGTTTCATGTTGCTCACAGGATTGTGCGATACATTCACACCACGCTCATTGAGGATATCCATATCCCCATCCGAGAGCCAGACACAATGTGCAGCAACAACGTTACTGTCAAGGAAACCGATCTCATCCAACATATTAACAGAACACATCCCAAACTGCTTTTTCATCTGGTTGAGTTCCAATTCAGTCTCAAGTACATGGATATGGATCTTTGCATTGTCCTTTTTTGCCTGCTCTTTCACCTTGATCAAAAACTCACGCGAACAGGTGTTTGGAGCATGCGGACCATACATGGTAGTAATACGTCCATCTGCGCGCCCGTTCCATTCTTTCACAAAGCGCTTGCCTTCCTTGAGTTCGGATTCCGCGCGCGTTTCATCCCCAAGGTCGATCATACCGTATGAAAGTGCTGCACGCATACCAGATTCTTCAACCGCACGTGCGACCTTGTCCACATGGATATACATATCCACAAACGCAGTCGTGCCTGATCGTATCATCTCAAGACACGCAAGTTTTGTGCCAATATATAGATCATTTTCAGTCAACTTTGCCTCAGCGGGCCAGATGTGATTTTCCAGCCAATCTGATAGTGTAAGGTCATCCGCATATCCCCTGAACAGTGTCATACCGGCATGTGTGTGCGTGTTGACAAGTCCGGGCATCACGACCCCGCCTTTTGCATCGATCGCTGTATCGGCAGTCTCATCTGTCGATTCCGCGACCTGAGTAATAATGCCGTTCTCGATAACGACCACGCCGCGATTAATATCTTCTTGTGCAGGATCCATTGTCAGGATGTAACCGTTCTTTATTATGATGTCAGCCATGATCTTAGAACCCTATTGTTTAATCAAATTATATTGATTTTTCGGTTTATGTGCTTTCTAAAAAGTAAACTGTTTATAGGGTGGCTGAATAGTAACCAATAAAAAATGAAAGGACAATTGGATTTTTATTGCCCCTAAATTAAAATATGTATTATTTATCCGTTTCAAACTAAATTTGAGATCACAATATCTTCTCGCCAGCGTTCTTTCCGAACATTGAGTTGAATATTTCCTCAACATGCATAACTATGGCTCCTTTTGCAGGCAGGTTTGCATTCTTTGAGTGCACCCATTCGACCATGTCATCATAGACCGGACCGGATGTTACAAGTTCCACGCTACCTTTTACTTGATATGCTTTTTTAGCATAACTGTCGTATGCAACAATTGAGATTTTCGGATTTTCTTTGATATTTGCTTCAGTCTTGTTGAAGAAATTATCTGCAATAAGTATTGTCTCATCATCCAATATTTTCAGCAAGCCTACAAGTGCAACATTTGGCACACCGTTGGCACTGGTTGTTGCAACAGGTGTTGGGTTTTGGCTTTCTATCGTTTCTTTTACTTCAGCGGGCATTTTCACCATTTTAATAACATCTCCATTTGTTTATTGTCCACGTTTTTACTATTGATGTTAAATCAAATATGTATTTATAATTAATCCACCTTCCTGAACCGCGTCCAATCAATTGTTGTTTAAATTTATTTAGTGAAATATGACAAAATCGTAACTCCTGCAAATTTATATATACAACGAGCATAGTTTATTATTTAGGATTTCAACAGAAGTGCTGGTTTTATGTTGCAATAATTTGAGGATGTTCTTTGAATGGTGGGTGAAAAAACGGATTCTGAAAATGTTATTCAATCTGTTGATGATAACTTGCCTCGAGGGCATGTGCCTATTGATTTTAGTTTTGCACTTAAAAACTTTATCCGTTCACAATTCAGGCAACGCGATATTTTTAACCGAAAACAAAAATTCCAAGCATTCCTTGCAGTCGGGGCATTTATCACTTTTGGGATAGGAGATAGCGTTACTGGTGCACTTATGATGATTATTCACGGCACGAGCGCAGAAGCAAACCCGATCATGCAATATTTAATTAACACACAGGGGCCTATTGGGCTGATACTGTTCAAATTATGGATTACAATGGCTCTTTTGTCAATCGTCATATTAATTCAGGATAGGTCAACAAAATCCACATACTGGACTACAAATGGATTTTTGGTCGCATTTGGTATTGGTGGTATTCTGGCAACAACATCTAATTTGATGCGTACATTTTCTTTTGATATTCTTGGACATAGCACCCCATCCCCTTTATTTGTTATAATGGTGTATTTTTTGTTAACGATTGGATTGATTACAATTGGTGGTGCTCTTGACAATAATAGTACTATATAGGTAATGTAAAGCAAAACCTATTAACCATAACCTCGTTAATATCGTGTTGTAGAATATCGTGTTGTAGATTATTTTATTACTAATTTTAATTAGAATAGAACGAGGTATAAATAAATGGTAAAAGAAGAAGATTGGGATATGAGAAAACCCGGAAGCCCACCGGAAATTAGGATCGAAGGAATCCCGCCGATCGTAGGTACGATATTACGTTCAATTGCGGTCGTGTTTGTGATACTGTTTATCTTTTCAGTAATGTTCGGCTCGATATTAGTTTCAGTGGGTGCCGGTGAGGTTGGTGTGAAATTCAACCAGTTTGGCGGTGTTATGCCAGACGAACTTGGTGAAGGGTTACACATTGTCCCTCCATGGGTCGGTGTTACAAAATATTCTGTCAGAAGTGAAGTATATACCATGAGCGCCCAACCAGCAGAAGGCGAGCGTGTGGGTGACGATCAGATCACCGCATTGACCAGCGAAGGATTGATGCTTGGAATGGATATCACAGTCCGGTACCGGCTTGTATCAGCAGATGCAAGTGATATTCACCAAAAATTAGGTCAAAAATATGCAGAAAAGATTATACGGCCTACAATTAAATCAGTGATAAGGGAAGTTGTATCTACACACACGGCTATGGAGGTCTATGGTGAACAGAGACAAATTGTAGCATCAGAGATGCGGACTATACTGGAAGCCGCATTAGTTGAAGATGGCATCATCGTGGAAGAAGTTCTGCTTCGAAATGTAAAACTGCCTGACAGGGTCGCCACTGCAATAGAAGAGAAACTACAGGCTGACCAGGATGCCCAGAGAATGGTGTTTGTTAAACTAAAAGAACAACTTGAAGCTGAGCGAAAGGTTATCGAATCGACCGGTACTGCTAATGCTGCTGTTATTGAGGCAACCGGTGAAGCTGAAGCACTTAGTATAATCAACAAGGAAATTGCAAAGAACCCGGACCTGATCAACTACAAGTACATTCAGATGCTTCAGGGTCAGGAGATCCAGACAATGATCGTACCTACGGACCAGGGTATAATACTGGATGCAAGTTAGCCAGGTAAATGAATAAAAAGGTTGAAGCATGACCCGGATACCTGTTGAGCACCCCAGATACGAATCCCTCATTACACGTGAGAGGATTGTTGAAGGGGTGCAAATAGGTATTACCAGCAAACAGGGTTTGATCGCACAAGGTCGGGGTGAGACTTTTGATTACCTGCTTGGCGAACGAACAACTACAACCGCTGCATATGCAGAGCGTGCGGCGGTTGCATTACTTCTTCTTGCGCACAATCCCATTATATCAGTAAATGGTAACGTGGCAGCACTTGTACCGGACCAAATTGTTGCATTGTCTGATGTAACAGGCGCACCTTTGGAGGTAAATCTTTTTCATAGAAGCGATGCACGTATGCATAAGATCATCGAGCATCTAAGTGCTTATGGTGCATCAGATGTTCTTGGCAAAAAAGGGGACGGGAGCCTTGACCTGAAACACGACCGGGCTATCGTGGATGAGGTTGGCATATATAGTGCCGACGTCGTGTTGGTTCCTCTCGAAGATGGAGACCGATGCAGCGCGCTTATTGCTATGGGGAAAAACGTGATCACAATTGACCTCAATCCCCTGTCACGCACGTCCCTTTCATCAACTGTATCCATTATTGACAATATCACTCGTGCAATCCCTAATATGGTGCAATTTGCAATAGAGATGAAACATAACAAAACTGAAGAACTGGAATCTATTGTAGATTTATATAATAATGATAAAGTGCTTTCCTCTGCAATGTATGAGATGTCTGAAACACTTAAAAATATGTCAATTGAGCGTGGTATTGAATGGATATGATCGATAAGACGCGCAAGTTTGTGTCAGAGGTGCTTAGGGATGAGCCAAGCACACACGATATGTCGCATATCGATCGCGTAGAGTCCGTGTGTATAAAGATCCATGAACAAGAGGGCGGAGATATTAAGGTACTGCGCCTTGCTGCGCTTTTACATGATGTTGGCATTGTAAAGGAACATAATGAAGGTGGCGACCATGCCGAGTACAGCGCAGAGATAGCACGGGAATTCTTATCCCGTGCGGGTGCAGATGATGGTCTGGTGGATCATGTAACCTCATGCATCCAGACACACCGTTTCAGTCGTGGTTTGAAGGCAGTATCAATTGAAGCACAGATATTGCAGGATGCGGATCGGATCGATGCACTTGGTGCGGTAGGGATTTTCCGTTCACTTGTTTCGATGGGTGCGCTACGTGCACTCAGACAGACGATCGGTACTGTGAAGGAAACATCAATGAATGCATATACTCAGGACCCTTTTGAGGGCTTTGGCGATTATATGGAAAACAAGCCGTTCAAGATAAAAGATCGGTTGAACACCAATACTGCGAGGGATATTGCGGATGAACGTCTTGCGGTGATGCATACGTATCTTGAGGCGTTGGAAATCGAAACATTACAATTATAATTTAACCACTTAAAATTAAAATTAGTAACTATTCAGCCCTGACCAAAATTCGCCCAAAATATTCCATTTTTTCAGTCAATACCAAATATTAATTATTATTTATGCAACCGTGAGAGATGGAATAAATGGCTTTCCATTGAATACTGCTCCAATTGCATCAATAACAGATATCTTATTTTTCTTCACAGTAGAAATGTACCCCCTAATACGGCAGAAAGAATGTGCGCCCTGGACACTTCTAAAAGTACCTGATATTTTCTGTTGTACTTTCATCATTCTGACATCCCTCTCTGCTTGATTATTATCAAACAAGACCTCAAAATCATACATAAACCTGAGAATATCGCCTTTATAGCCTATGAAACGGTCCAGTAGATTTTTTTGTTTTGTCTGTTTCTTTCTACCTCGCTTCTTTGGTTTTGTATTCAAATCAAAATGTGGTGGATTTTCTTCCAGTCCCATTTTGGTAATGTAGTCATACATCGTTTCAAAATCATTAATCTGTTTGGGCGTCAAAGAATCAGACGTTTCTCGCGTTTCATCCACGCATCCTTTGATAACAAGAAGCAAATCCGCCATCTGGATTGACCATTCCTGTTCATAATTTTCAGAAATGTTCGTCAATTCCCTTAGGAGATGGATATCACAAAATCCATGAT